>JAYTQR010000033.1:0-3102 GCA_043746615.1 Gammaproteobacteria bacterium
TTGGCGGTGAAGCTGTTGCTATGGGCGTTGCAGGAATCGCCGAAACTGCTGCAGGACGAGCTGGCCCATTTGCTACGGTTGGCCGGCGCGGGAGCGCGCGACCAGCTGCTCGCGCAATTCGTGGCCCACGCCGAGACGCGGGATTTCAGCGAGCTGAAGCGTCTGGTGTTTGCGGCGCTGGCGATTTCACTGGCCGACGCGCCGCCATTGCGCGCATCGATCGAAAGGGTTTTCCAGCACGAACCGACATTGCAAGCGCTTTGTGCCGCGGCCGGCGGCGCGCCATTCGAGCGACTGGCGGCGCAGATCGGTGCGCTGCTGGCGCGGGCCGACTCGCATCGCTGCAGCGATTGCGGCTTCGCCGCCCGCCGCTTCTATTGGCAATGCCCGGGCTGCCAGTGCTGGGACAGCTTCGAGACCTGCAGCATCGTGCGGCTGCGTTAGCGTAAGTCCCGCGCCGGGGAAATCCGTTATGATCCGCATTTCATTCATGGACGTTGCTCAGCATGGCTAACAATGCCGTAAAAACCGTCGTTTTTCCGGTCGCCGGACGCGGAACGCGATTTCTTCCCGCGACCAAGGCGAGCCCGAAGGAAATGCTGCCGATCGTCGACAAACCATTGATTCAATACGCCGCCGATGAGGCGCTGGCGGCCGGCGCCGACACGTTGGTATTCATCACCGGCAGCTCGAAGCGGGCGATCGAAGACCATTTCGACTCCAATGCCGATCTGGAAGCCGTCCTGCAGGCTCAAGGCAAGCAGGAGCTGCTCGACAGCTTACGCGGCATCCTGCCGGCATGGGCCACCTGCGTGTACATCCGCCAGCCCGCACCGCTCGGTTTGGGACATGCCGTGTTGTGCGCCAGGCCAGTCGTCGGCAACGCGCCGTTCATGGTGCACCTTGCCGACGATTTGATCGACGCCGAGGTGCCGTGCTTGAAACAGATGGTCGACGTCTTTCATCGTTTCGGCGGCAGCGTGCTCGGCGTGCAGAATGTGCCGCTGGCCGACACGAACAAGTACGGTATCGTCTCGCTGGAGCGCGGAATCGTTGAGCGAGTCGGCAAGATGTCGCACATCATCGAAAAACCGCAATCGGACGCTGCGCCGTCGACGCTAGCGGTGGTGGGGCGCTATTTGCTGACGGCCGCGATCTTCGATGATTTGGCGCGGATCGATGCGGGCGCCGGCGGCGAAATTCAACTCACCGACGGCATCGCGCGCTTGATGCAACGCGAGGCCGTTTATGCGTTCGAGTTTACCGGCAAACGCTACGACTGCGGCGATAAACTGGGGTATTTGCAGGCCACGGTCGAATACGGCCTGCGGCATTCGAGCCTCGGCAGCGATTTCGCCGCCTATCTGAAGGAATTCGTCGCCGGACTCTGAGCGGCAGCCGTCACGGGGCAGCGGCGTTGCGCCTATCCCGTGGCTGGATCGGCTGTATCAATGGAAGCGTTCGCGTTGCTGCCGCCCGCCGCGTGCCGCGCCTGTCGCACGGCGCGTATCGCGACGGTCGCCGCCGCGATTGGTATGCGCATTGCCGTGCGGCCGTGATTGACCGTATTGCGGCCGTGCACCTGCTTGGACGGGAGGCGATGCCGTCTCGAAGATCTTGAACGCGGGCGTCGGCAGGGTAGGAACGGCGCACCGGAGCACCCGCTCTACGTCGCGCAGCAATACGCTCTCATCCGGCGATACGAGCGAAACCGCTACGCCGGCTGAGCCTGCGCGCCCGGTGCGGCCGATCCGATGCACGTAGTCCTCGGGCACGTTCGGCAGTTCGTAATTGACGACCTGCGGCAGCTCCTTGATGTCGAGGCCGCGCGCGGCGACTTCGGTCGCGACCAGCGCGGTCACCTGGCCGCGCTTGAACATCTCGAGCGCCTTGACGCGCGCCGCCTGGCTCTTGTTGCCGTGAATAGCCGCCGCGCGTATGCCGGCCGCTTCGAGCTGCTGCGTCAGACGGTTCGCGCCGTGTTTCGTGCGCGTGAAGACCAATACTTGATGCCAGTGTCCTTCTTGGATCAAGTGAACGAGCAGATGGCGTTTTTGTTCCTTTTGCACGCGATAGGCGCGCTGTTCCACCAATTCAATCGGTGCGTTGCGCGTCGCGACCTGAATCGACAGCGGGTTGTGCAACAGCCGCTCGGCTAAAGCGCGGATGTCGTCGGAGTAGGTCGCCGAAAACAGCAAATTCTGACGGCGTTGCGGCAAGAGTTTGATGATCCGGCGGATGTCCGGAATGAAGCCCATGTCGAGCATGCGGTCCGCCTCGTCGAGGACCAGCACTTGGATCTTCGACAGATCCACCGCGCGCTGTTGCGCGAGATCGAGCAGGCGGCCCGGCGTCGCCACCAGAATGTCGCAGCCGCCGCGCAGTGCGCTGATTTGCGGGTTGATGCTGACGCCGCCGAAAATCTGGTAGGTGCGCAGCGGCTGATACTTGCCGTAGTTGCGGGCGCTCTCCGCGACTTGCGCCGCAAGTTCGCGGGTCGGCGTCAACACGAGCGCGCGGGGCGCGCGATTCGCGCCATGCGTGGCATCGCCGCTGAGCCGCTGCAGGATCGGCAGCACGAAACCAGCCGTCTTGCCGGTACCGGTTTGCGCGCCTGCGAGCACGTCGCGGCCCGAGAGAACCGCCGGGATAGCCTGAACTTGAATCGGCGACGGCGTGTCATAGCCCTTGTCGGCGACAGCACGCAGCAGTTCGGGCGAGAGCCCGAGATCGGAAAACAACATTGAAGATCCTTCGAATAAAAATGGCGGACTCGCACGACAGGGCGTTGCGGCCCGGCAGCGGTCAGCAGCGAGGAGGGTGAATGAAACTAAGGCGCGTCGAGGAGGGACCGCGAGCTGCGGCGGGCGCTGACCGAGCGCCTGCCCGTTGAATCGCCGCGCAGTCTACAGGTTGGCGGCGCAGACGTCCACACTCAGTCTTGTCCAACGAGGTATGAGCCAGTCTTGTCCAACGAGGTATGAGCCTGGGGAGGGTTGCGTGATTCCAACGAGGTATGAGCCTGGAGCGAGTCGGTCATCATCGAGGGATGGTGATCAACATGAACGAAGCACAGGTGCGCACGGTCGAGCAGATGCGCGA
>JAYTQR010000034.1:0-3641 GCA_043746615.1 Gammaproteobacteria bacterium
ATGTTCGGCTCCATCCGCTCAGTAACCGGATCCGCCGTGGCCGCGCTCGAGTACATTCAGGCGCAGCGGACCTCCACGTTCTCGGTGCGCCGCTGGGTCCGCAACGCGGCGTCGCCCGGCCTGCTGTTCATTCCATATAAAGCCGGCCAGATCGACGCGCTGCGCTCGATGATCGCCGCTTGGCTGCGGCTCGCGGTCTTCGAGGCGATGAGTCAGCACGAGGACCACGATCAGCGCCTGTGGTTCGTCATCGACGAGCTCGACGCCTTGGGCGCGATCGACGGCCTGAAGGATGCGCTCGCGCGCTTGCGCAAGTTCGGCGGACGCTGCGTCCTCGGCTTCCAGTCGATCGCCCAGGTATCCTCGACATACGGCGCCGGCGACGCGCAGACGATCGTCGAGAATTGCGGCAACACGCTGATATTCCGCTGTGCCGGCAGCGAGAATGGCGGCACGTCGCAATTCGCGTCGAAACTGATCGGCGAGCGGGAAATCCGCCGTCGGCAAACCACGCGCGGCCGCGACCGGACGGGCCCGTTCGGTTCGCGAGACGCGCGTCGCTCGACGAACATCAGCGACCAGTACGTGACGGAAGCCGCGGTCTTGCCGTCCGAAATCGAACAGCTGCCGGATCTGCATGGTTACTTGAAAAGAGCCTCGTCTGCCGAGTGGCTCAGAGTGGCTCTCGATCCGCGCCACGGACAGCCCTACCGGATGCGGCGGCGCCCGACGGAGACCTTCGATGCACGATGATCCGACGCCTCACGATATCAATATACGTGCGCCGTGCTATCGCTTGGCGCGCAGTGTGCCGGCTTGCTGGCGCTGCGGCGCCGCCGCGCCGGTGTTCGCGCTTGCGCTGCCGATCGACCATCAAACGCTGGAAGCCGACGCGGAGCCCGAGCCCGGCGCCGCCGCACCGGCGGACAGCTGGCAGCTCGCCGGTTTCGAAGCATGGATCTTCTACGTCGAGTATTTGCCCCATTCGGTGCGCCGGCAGTTGCATGCGCTCGCGCCGCGGTTCCGCTACGCGTACAACCGATCGACCGACGGCAGCTACTGGATCAATCACTGCGAGCGTTGCGGCACGGCGCAAGACGACTATTTCTTGCACTGCGAGATCGGCGGCGTGTTCATGCCGGCGACGGCGGAAGCGGCGGGGCTGATCGAACTGCGGACGATTCATGCACCTTTCGTCGGTTCCGCGGCCGGCTATTCGTACGATCCGCCGTTCATCGCGTCGATGCGCAGGCTCTGAGGACGCACTTATGGCCGTGTATTTCCTGTACATGAAGACTTTTGGGCGTGCGAACGGCAGCAGCGCGACGAGTGCGATCGCGTATCGCGCCGGCGAGCGCATTCGCGACGAACGGACCGGCAAGACGTACGATCATTCCTCGCGGCAGGACGTCCTGCACAAGGAAATCGTGCTGCCGGCGAAGCTCGCGGATACCGACATGAGTTGGGCACAAGAGCGCGCGGCTCTGTGGAACGCGGCGGAAGCCGCGGAGCCGCGCAAGAACGCGCGCGTCGCGCGCGAATTCCTGGTCGCGTTGCCGGCGGAGCTGACGGCGCAGCAGCGGCTCGGCCTGGTGCGCGGATTCTCCCAGGAACTGGCCGATCGCTATGGCTTTGCGGTGGACTTTGCGATCCACGCGCCGCGCACCGATCCGCGCAACCATCACGCGCACCTGCTCGCGACGACGCGCGAGGTCCACAGCAGCGGCTTGGGCGCGAAAACGACGCTTGAGATCCACGACGCAAGACGCAGTGAACGCGGACTGGGACCATTCTTCGCCGAGGTCGTCGCGCTGCGCGAACGCTGGGCGAGCGTGACCAATTCCGCGCTGCGCGAGGCGCAAATCGACGCACAGGTCGATCATCGCAGTCTGCAAGCGCAGGGTATCGACCGCGAGCCGCGGCCGCAGCTGCCCCGCGCGCTCTATGAAATGGAACGGCGCGGAGAATACACCGTCGTCGGCGAACGCATCCGCGCGGAGCATCGAGCGCGCGCCGAGGCGCGCCTGGCGCGCTCGGCGGCGGCCGAAACGAGGCTTGCCGCGGAACCAGCGCGAACCGAAACACCTAAGACCATGGCGGACGTCCGGCGCCAGGCGCGGGAGGACTGGCTGAAAATGCGCCGCGAGCAGGGTGCAGCGGTACCGATGGAATCGCGCGCGCGCACGCCGGATGACGATTTTTCGCGCTGAGGGCGTTGCCGACACCGGCGCCGGGCAAGGCGGTGTCGCCTGCGGCGGCGCGCTAATCGATGTCGTGTCCTTCGCGTCCTGCTACGTCTATTCGCCGTCCGGGAGTTGCGAGGCGTCGGCGCATTCGCGGCGGCTGTGCGCGTTGTTGAAGGCGGGGAATCGCAATTTCCTCGGCAAATGCGCCGCACGCGTCAGCCGCGAGGCGCGTGAGCGGCCGCTGCTCGCAGATTTTCTCGATGTCCGCTGCGTGATGATGCCGGTTCCGGGCAGTGCGCCGCGGTCTCCGGGGGCCTCTTGGGTCGCCGCGGATCTGGCTGCGGCGCTGTTGCGCGCGGGGCTCGGCGCCGGCGTTTGGACCGGTCTGCGGCGCGTCTCGCCGGTACGCAAGTCCGGCACCGCGCCGGCAGGCGCGCGGCCGACGGTGGCGCAGCATTATCGGACTTTGGCCATGGACCACCGCGCCGATGTGCCGGCGGATATCCTGCTCGTCGATGATGTCGTGACCAAAGGCAGAACCTTGCTGGCGGCGGCAAGCCGTGTGCATGAGGCATTTCCGCGGGTGCGAATCCGCGCGTTCGCGCTGGTGCGCACGATGGGCTTCCTGCCGGATGTCGGGCGCTTGCTGGATCCTTGCGTCGGCGCGATCCGCCGCAGGGGTGGGGAGGCTTATCGCTATCCGTGAAATCGTGATCACACGTATGATCGATCAACCTCAGCGAAGCGTGTGGTCAGGCTATGGGGCCGGAAATCCTGCGTGATGCCGCCGCGCCGCCGGCGAGCCGGCCGCTGCAAGGCCGTACGCAACGCGAACTCAACGCCTTGCTCGAACGCGCGATTACCGCGCGCGACGGCGCCGCTGGTGCGCACTGCATCCATGAGCTGTGGATGCGCGGCGAGATGCCGCTCCACATCGAGGGTCATCTCATGCGGCTGTGGGCGGCGGCGGCGGCATCGATTCCCGATTGGCTGCCGATGCGCTATGTCGAACGGCTGCCCGACATCTACGAGATCGCCTCGCGCTTTCGCGCCGCCGCGAAGGGCCGTTCGAACATTTATCTCGTGCTGCTCGACTACCGCGACAGCCGCGAGGATCCCTTCGGACTCTATGTGGGCATGAGCAAGTACAATCCGGCGCAGCGCTTCGATCAGCACAAGGCAGGCATCCGCGCCGCGGGCAGCGTATTGCGGCGCGGTCTGGAGGTGCTCAGCGGGCCGACGCTGCACTTGCAATACATCAAGCGCGGCGATGCCGCGCAAATCGAGCAGGAGTTAGCCGAGGCGCTGAGCGCCGCGGGTTTCTTCGTGCAGGGCGGCCATTGAGGCACGGCGTTGCGAGGCCAATGTGCTGTTGAGCGGCAGGTTCGATGCACCGTTCGTGCGGCCTTCGCCGCGCCGGTCTCGCAGTCAGTCCCCTCGATGGCTGGTCGCGCG
>JAYTQR010000035.1:0-20429 GCA_043746615.1 Gammaproteobacteria bacterium
TTCTTGTCGCGCGAGCGGTCGATGAACACGACCGCCATCAGATGGCCGAGGTTCTCTTCGGTGTTGCGCAGCATCTTAGCCGCACCGCGGCTGTCGAGCGAAACCGACACTGCCGGGCCGTCCTGCGTGTTCGGCTGGAACGAAGCGTCGGTGAGTTCGTCGCCGGTGACGACGATATCGCGCTTCAGCAGCACCGGCCGTTTGTCGCGCGAGTAGTACAGTTTCGCGCCCAACGGTACCTGCCCGGTCTGGGCCGATTCCAGCGGATTGTCGGTCTCGTCGACCATGCGAAATTCCAGGGTCGCGGTCTTGCCGAGAATCTTCTTGACCTCCGCGGAATTTTGCAGCCCGGGCAGTTGGATCGCGATTTGATCGACGCCCTGGCGCGCCACTTGCGGCTCGGAAACCGCAAGTTCCGGGCTGTTCAGGCGATTGCGCAAGATGACGATATTCTGCTGCACCGCGTAGTCCTCGCGCTCCTTGATTTGCTGGGTGGTCAACGTCAGGCTCAAAGCGGGCGCCCCGCCGACCGTGGTGTCGCCGAGGTTCAGGCTGCGGTTGTCGGCGAGGATCGCGTCCCTGCCCTTGGCGAAGCTGTCGGCATCGCGAAACAGCACCAGTACGCGATTATCGGGGTAGTCGACGCGCACGTCCTGGTACGGCACATGGGCGTTGCGCAGCGAGGCCCTGAAATCCTGTTCGTAACGGTCGAGCTCCTGCTTGACCGCGGCATGGATGTCGACTTGATAGACCAAGTAGACGCCGCCGCGCAGGTCGAGCCCCAACTTCAGCGGACTCAGGCCGAGTTTGCGCATCCAATCCGGCGTCCGCGACGCCTCGGCAAGCGCGA
Source organism: Gammaproteobacteria bacterium (assembly GCA_043746615.1). Classification (GTDB taxonomy): domain Bacteria; phylum Pseudomonadota; class Gammaproteobacteria; order Steroidobacterales; family Steroidobacteraceae; genus Bog-1198. Next base: position 851 of record JAYTQR010000035.1, read on the forward strand.
TCGTATACCGGTCGGGCATGGCCGCCGAAATCGCATCATGCGCCTTCAATTGATCTTGCTTGCTGTCGAAACGCAGCGTCAGCCGTCCCTGTTCGATGAACGCGCCGGTCACCGCGATGCCTTTGTCCTTCAGCAGTTGGAGCACCGAGGCTTCGTCCGCGGCGGCGACCGGCGCCCTATCGCGGGCGAGCTGCAACGCGCTCGCCTCGCCGTACAGGTTCGGCAGCGCGAGCAAGACGGCGCCCAGCAGCACGATCGCCACGAGCACGATCTTCCACCGCGGATAGGAAATCATGCGTTCTTGACCGTGCCTTTCGGCAGGATCTGCGCGATTTGAAATTTTTGCAGCTTGATGCTCACGCCGCTGGCGATTTCAAGCGTCAGGAACTGCTCGCCGACTGCGCTGACCTTGCCGAGCATGCCGCCGGTGGTCGCCACCTCGTCGCCGGCGGCGATTTTTGCGAGCATTTCCTTTTGCTCTTTCGCGCGCTTGTTCTGCGGGCGGAGCAGCAGGAAGTAGAAAACGACCAACAGCAGGATCGGCAGCATCAAAGCGTTCAAGATACTTTGCCCGCCAGTTGCGCCGGCGGCTTGCGCGTGGGCCGTATTAATCAAGAAATCCATAATGTTGCACTCGCGTTAGGCGGCCTGAGCCGCGGCGGAAAGCCGGGCATTATACCCAAATGGCGCGTCAAAAATTAGGCCCCGCGCCCGCAGCGCTGCCGGGCGTAGAACTCGCTCCGGTAGGTCTCGAAGCGCCCGGCCTCGATTGCCGCGCGGATCTCGCGCATCAAGCGCTGGTAGAAGTACAGATTGTGGATGGTGTTGAGCCGGGCGCCGAGGATTTCGTTGCACTTGTCGAGGTGGCGCAGATAGCTGCGGCTGTAATGCGCGCAGGTGTAGCAAAGGCAGCCGTCCTCGACCGGGCCGGTGTCGCGCTGGTGCGCGGCGTTGCGGATGTTCAGGACGCCGCCGCGTGTGAACAAGTGGGCGTTGCGCGCATGACGGGTCGGCATCACGCAGTCGAACATGTCGATGCCGAGGCGCACCGCCTCGACGATGTTCTCGGGGCGGCCGACGCCCATCAAATAGCGCGGCTTATGCCGCGGCATCTGCGCAGTGAGGGCGTGCAGCACGGACTCGCGCTCCGCTTGGCTCTCGCCGACCGCCAGCCCCCCGATCGCGAGTCCGGTAAAGCCGATTGCCTCGAGCGCGGCAAGCGACGCGAGCCTCAGGTGCGTGTGCACGCCGCCCTGCACTATGCCGAACAGCGTGCCAGGCGGCTCCTGACGGTAATACTCGCGAAAGCTGCGTGCGGCCCAGCGCATCGACAACTCCATCGAGGCGCGCGCCTCGGCTTCCGTCGCCGGATACGGCGTGCAGTCATCGAAGCTCATCGCCACATCCGCTTGCAGCACGCGCTGTATACGCATCGACTCTTGCGGCGACAAAAATACCTCGGCGCCGTCGACCGGCGAGCGGAAATGCGCGCCCTCCTCGGTGATGCGGCGCATCTTGGCCAGGCTCCAGAGTTGGAATCCGCCCGAATCGGTGAGGATCGGCCGGCGCCAGTGCATGAAGCGGTGCAAGCCGCCGTGCGCCTCGATCACGTCGAGTCCCGGCCGCAAGTACAAATGAAACGTGTTGGCCAGCACGATCTCGGCGCCGATCTCCACGAGTTCCTCGGGCGTCATCGCCTTGACGGTGCCATAGGTGCCGACCGGCATGAACGCCGGCGTCTCGACCGAGCCGCGCGGGAAGTAGAGCCGTCCGCGCCGCGCCGCGCCGTCCGCGCTCAACACGCAGAAACGCATCGCCGCGGCCGCGCTCACGGTTCTTCCGCCGTCAGGAACATCGCATCGCCGTAGCTGAAAAACCGGTATTTCGCCCGGATCGCGTGCGCATAGGCGGCGAGCAGCGTTTCGCGCCCGACGAACGCCGCGCACAGCATCAGCAGCGTCGACTGCGGCAGGTGAAAATTCGTCAAGATCGCGTCGACGGCGCGAAAACGGTAACCGGGCTTGATGAAAATCCGCGTCTCGCCGCGATAAGGCCGCAACACACCGCCGCTCGCCGCCGACTCCAGGCTGCGCACGACGGTAGTGCCGACGGCGATAACGCGGCCGCCCGCGGCGCGCGCCGCCTCGACCGCCACACACGTGGCGGCGGGAACCTCGACGCGCTCGGAATGCATCTCGTGCGCATCGAGGTCGTCGCTGCGCAGCGGAAGAAATGTCCCGGCGCCGACGTGCAGCGTGACGAAGGCGCGGCCAATCCGGCGGCGCTCGAGCGCGGTGAAGATCGGCGCGTCGAAATGCAGCCCCGCGGTCGGTGCCGCGACCGCGCCCGGCACCCGCGCATACACCGTCTGATAGCGCTCGCGATCTGCGGGCACGGCGGCGCGCGTGATGTACGGCGGCAGCGGCATCGCGCCGTGCGCTTCGAAGAACGGCAAGATGTCGCCGGAGAACTCCAACCGGAAGAGATCGCCCGCCCGTTCCCGCATGCGCGCGGTGTAGCCGCCCGGCAGCAGAATCATGCCTCCCGGCCGCAGCGGCTTGCTGGCCCGCGCCTGCACGAGCGCGATCGTCGCGCTCTCGACGCGCTCGAGCAGGATCTCGACGCGGCCGCCGCTCTCCTTGACGCCGAAGATGCGCGCCGGGATCACACGGGTATCGTTGAACACCACCAGATCCGCAGGCGAGAGCAGTTCGGGAAAATCGCGAAACTGCAAATCGCGGCGGACACCGCCGCGGCTCAATGCCAACAAGCGGCTCGCCGAGCGCGCGGCGGCCGGCGCTTGCGCGATCAGTTCGCAGGGGAGATCGAAATGAAAATCCGCGCGCCGCATGGCCGGCCATACTACCAAGAGCGCCGATCGCATATAATGCGGCCGCTGGCATGCCCGGATGGCGGAACTGGTAGACGCGCCGGACTCAAAATCCGGTGGTGGTGACACCGTGTGGGTTCGATTCCCTCTCCGGGCACCAGTACTTTTATATGGATCATCCGTGAATTTCTGCAGCAACTGCGGCTCGGCCGTCGGCCTCAAAATCCCCGCTGGGGACCATCTGCCTCGCTTCGTTTGCACGGGCTGCGGCATGGTTCACTACAAGAACCCGCTGTTGGTGCTCGGCTGCGTGCCCGAATGGGACGGCAAGGTGCTGCTGTGTCGGCGCGCGATAGAACCGCGCCTGGGATTTTGGACCGTGCCGGCGGGGTTCATGGAAAACGGCGAGACGCTGCAGCGCGCCGCGCAGCGCGAGTGCCACGAAGAGGCCCTCGCCGAGGTCGAGGTCGGCTCCCTGCTCGCGATCGTCAGCGTCACGCACGCGAATCAAGTACATGTCATGTTTCGCGCCAAACTGCTGCGGCCGGAGTTTGCCGCCGGCCTCGAAAGTCTCGAGGTCGGGCTCTACGAGGAGAGCGCCATTCCGTGGCCCGACCTAGCGTTTCCGAGCGGCGAATTCACACTGCGCCGCTTCTTCGCGGACCGCTCTGCGGGCCGCGAGGATCATCACTTCGCCGAATTGACCAGTCCGCTGAAAAAGTGAGCCCGCGGCTTGCGCCGCGCTGCGCGCCGTCAGGCCGGCTCGTCCATTGCGCGTCTATGGCACAATAGCCAGCGCGTTGGCGCGGCAATCATTAAACCGGCAATTAGAAGGGTACGCCATGGCCTTTGTGGTCACCGAAAACTGCATCAAGTGCAAATATATGGACTGCGTCGAGGTCTGCCCCGTGGATTGTTTCCACGAGGGGCCCAACTTTCTGGTGATCGATCCCGATGAATGCATCGATTGCACGTTGTGCGAGCCGGAGTGCCCGGTGGAGGCGATCTATTCCGAGGAAGAAATCCCCGGCGGACAAGAAAATTTCAAGCAGTTGAACGCCGAACTCGCGAAGAAATGGCCGGTCATCACCGAGAAGGGCGCGGCACCGGCGGACGCCAAGCAATGGGAAGGCGTCGCCGACAAACGCAATTTGCTGGAGCGCTGAGGCGCCGCGCCGGTCGTGCTCGCCAATGGCGAGTTGCTCAGCGCTGCGCGAGCTGCAGCGTCTGGATTTTCTGCAGCAGTTGGCGCGGCGGCAAATAGCCGTCGATGTAGGCGCCGGACTGGGTGACGATCGCCGGAGTGCCGCGTATCCCGATCGCTTGCCCCAGAGCATAATCGCGCGCCACCGGCGAACTGCCGCAGGTCTTCGTCAAATCCAACTGACCGCCGGCCTTGGCGAACGTCAGCGCGGCGTTGCGATCCGGCGCGCACCACACGGCCTCGGCCTTGCGCCAACTGAGCGTGCCGGGCCCGGTGCGCGGAAAGAACAGATAGCGCACGCGCACGCCGAGCGCGTTGATCTCGCCGATTTGGCTGTGCAGCTTGCGGCAATAGGGACAATCGACGTCGGTGAACACGGTAATCGTGTAGCGGGGCTGCGGCGGCGAGAAGATCAGCATGTCGCTGACTGGAACTGCAGCGATCAGCGCCGCGCGAGCCTGCGTGCGCTGCTGCTCGGTCAGGTTCTGGCGCGTGCCCATGTCGTAGATGTTGCCGTCGATGAAATATTTACCGTCGGCCGTCAAATAGCTGATGTCGGTGCCCTGGATGAACTCGTAGATGCCGCGAATCGGCGAGGGCCGCAAATCCTGGAGCTTCGATCCAGGCGGCAAGCGTTTCAGCAATGCGACCCGCGGATCCGGCGCACCGGCCGCCGGTGCGGGCCGCGCCGATAAGCCCCCGACGACGACCACCACCAGGATCGCGGCGGCGAGTTTTTGCAGCATTTGCCTCTCCAACGATGAGGTCGCGATGTCCGACTGTGCGCCGTTGCAGAGGTTCCTCGCATGCACGGCAGGCCGCGGGCTAGCCGCGGGGGTGGTGCTGGGAATGCAATTCCTTCAAGCGCTCGCGCGCCACATGTGTGTAGATCTGCGTCGTCGACAGATCGCTGTGCCCGAGGAGCATTTGTACGACGCGCAGATCCGCACCGTGATTCAGCAAGTGCGTCGCGAACGCATGACGCAAGGTATGCGGCGACAACTCCTTGTCGACACCGGCTTTCTTGGAATACCGTTTGATGATATGCCAAAACGCCTGCCGGGTCATGCGATCACCGCGGCGCGTCGGGAACAGGTAGTCGGTCTGCCGCTCGAGCAGTATTTCAGCGCGCGGCCCCTGCACGAATTGCTGCAGCCAACCGACCGCTTCGTCGCCGAGCGGTATCAAGCGTTCACGATTGCCCTTGCCGACGACGCGCATCACTCCCTGGTTCAGATTGACCTGGCTGTGTTTGAGGCTGACGAGTTCCGAAACCCGCAAACCGGTGGCGTACAGCACCTCGAGCATCGTCCGGTCGCGATGACCCAGCGGATCGGTCACGGTCGGCGCCTCCAGCAGCGCATCGACTTCCGCCTCGCTCAAGGATTTCGGCAGGGATCTGCCGATCTTCGGCATGGCGATTTGCGCGGTCGGATCGCCGGCGATCAGCCCTTCGCGGACCGTGAAGCGGTAAAAGCGCCGGAAACTCGACAACTGCCTGGCGGTCGACCGCGGCCGCGATCCGCCCTCGACGCGCGCAGCGATGAAGCCCAACAATTCCAGGCGCGTCGCCTTCAACAGAGCGCTGTCGCGCGCATCCAACCAGCGGCCGAGCGCGGTCAGATCGGCGCGATAGGCGGCAAGCGTGTTGGCCGACAAGCCGCGCTCCATCCACACCGCGTCGAGAAAACGCTGCAAGGCGGGATCCACGGCGTCGCGGTTGGGCAGTACCGCGGCGCCGGAAGTGCGTGTATAAACCGTGCGTTTGAGAACCGTGGCCATGATTTCCAGCGTGCGTGAAGTTTGCACCGAATGCAGCACCGGTGCGCTACCGGAAAACAGTATGGAATCGCCCTACGGTGGTCGGCGTGACCCGAATCACAGTACTCTCAAGTATTAACATAAGGAGAACCAGATCACAGTACCCGACGCTGCCAAAAAGCCGATCTTGCGCACCGGACTGTACACCCTGTATTGCCTGGCAGCGTTCACGTTGCTGGCGATTGCGGCGCTCGCGCTCAATTTGATCCTGCCGCGGCCGCGCGCGCGCCGGCGCGCGGCCGCGGCGTGTTCGCGGGCGTTTTTGCGGGCGGCCGGCATCTCGCTGTCCGTGGCCGGCGCCGAGCGCCTGCCGCGCGCGCCGTGCGTCGTGGTGGCAAACCACGCGAGTTATCTCGACGGCATCGTCGCGATCGCCGCGCTGCCGCCGGAATTCGCGTTCGTGATCAAAAAGGAAATGCTGCGGGTGCCGCTCGCCGGCCTGTTGCTGCGCCGCTTGGGTTCCGAATTCGTCGAGCGCTTCGACCGGCGGCAAAGCGCGAGCGACGCCCGGCGCGTCTTGAAACGCGCGACGGCCGGACAATCCTTGGTGTTTTTTCCCGAAGGCACGTTCAACGAAGTGCGCCAGATCGGTAAATTCCTGCGCGGCGCTTTTGCCACCGCCGCGCGCGCCGAAATGCCCGTCGTGGCGGTCGCGATTCACGGCACGCGCGACGTGCTGCCGTCGGGCGGCGCGTGGATCCACCGCAAGCCGATCCGTGTCGAAATACTGGGCGTGCTGCGCGGCGCCGAGGCCAGGCACAAGAGCCGCGAACTGATCGCCGACGCCCTCGGCGAGCCGCTCGCGTGAGGCCGCGCGGCACCGGTCCCGTCCGGAGTTTATACTGGGCGCCGACAGCAGCCCAAAGCCAGGATACTCGACGATGCCCGCCGATCCCGTGTTGATACTTGCCGCGCGGCGCACGCCGCTCGGCGCCTTTCAAGGCGCCTTGGCGCCCCTCGCAGCGCCAGAACTCGGCGCGTTCGCGCTGCGTGCCGCGGTCGCCGGCGCGGGTCTCGCCGCGGCCGACGTCGACGAAGTGATCTTGGGTTGCGTGCTGCAGGCAGGCATCGGCCAGGCGCCGGCGCGGCAGGCGGCCCTCGGCGCCGGCCTGACGGCGGGTACGCCGGCCACGACGCTGAACAAAATGTGCGGCTCGGGCATGCGCGCGGTGATGTCGGCCGCCGACCAGATTCAAGCCGGGTCCGCGCAAGTGGTCGTCGCGGGCGGAATCGAATCGATGAGCAACGCGCCCTATTTGCTGCCGAAGGCTCGCTCCGGCTACCGGATGGGTCACCAGGAAGCGCTCGATCACATGTTCTACGACGGCCTGCAAAGTCCGTGGGACGGCCGATTGATGGGGGTATTTGCCGATGCCACGGCGCAAAAATACGGCTTCACGCGCGCCGCGCAGGACGAGTTCGCGTGCGAATCGGTGCGCCGCGCGCAGGCGGCGGTCGGCAACGGCGCGTTCGCGCCGGAACTCGCGCCGGTCACGGTGCGCACGCGCAAAGGCGAGACGCTGATCGACCGCGACGAGACGCCCTTTGCATTGGATCCGGCGAAGATTGCGACGTTGAAACCGGCATTCAATAAAGACGGAACCGTTACCGCGGCGAGTTCCTCCGGCATCGCGGACGGCGCGGCGGCCATCGTGCTCGGCTCGCGCACCGCCGCCGCCGCCCGGGGCATCAGCCCATTCGCCCGCATTCTCGGCCACGTGAGCTTCGCCCGCGAGCCCGAGTGGTTCACGCTGGCGCCGGTCGGCGCGATCGGCAAGCTGCTCGCGCAACTGCAGTGGCGGCCGGACGACGCCGATCTGTACGAGATCAACGAGGCCTTTGCGGTCGTCACGATGGCCGCGATCCGGGACTTGCAATTGGATCCGGCCAAAGTCAACGTCAACGGCGGTGCGTGTGCCCTCGGTCATCCGATCGGCGCTACGGGCGCGCGCATCATCACGACGCTGCTGCATGCGCTCAAGTCGCGCGGCAAGCGGCGCGGCATCGCCAGCTTGTGCATCGGCGGCGGCGAAGCGACTGCGATCGCGGTCGAAATCCTCTGAGAGTGCGAATTTCATGAGCGAACCGCAACGCGATGTCATGGAATACGAGGTTGCCGTCGTCGGCGGCGGCCCCGCCGGACTCGCCGCGGCGATCCGACTGAAGCAACTGCAGCCCGACGTAAGCATCTGCGTGCTCGAGAAGGGCGCGAGTCTGGGCGCGCATTCCTTGTCCGGCGCCGTCATGGAGCCCGGGCCCCTCGACGCGCTGCTGCCGCAGTGGCGCGGACATATGCCGGTAACGTGCCTGCCTGCCGCGCGCGACGAGTTTGCGTATTTGACCCGGCGCAAGCGCTTCCGGCTGATCACGCCGCCGCAGATGGCCAATCACGGCAACTTCATCCTTTCGCTCGGACAATTGACACCGATCCTCGGCCAGGAAGCTGAGAAACTCGGCGTCGACGTATTTCCAGGCTTCGCGGCCGCCGAGGCGCTGATCGACCCGTCAGGCGCCGTCATCGGCGTGCGCATCGGCGATATGGGCGTTGTCAAGTCCGGCGCGCCCGGGCCGAATTTCTTGTTGGGACCCGAGATACGCGCGAAGTTGACGATGTTCGCGGAAGGTTGCCGCGGCAGCGCGTCGAAGCAATTGATCCAGCGCTATCGTCTGGATGATGGCAAGTCGCCGCAAACCTACGGGTTGGGCTTCAAAGAGCTGTGGCAGCTGCCGCCCGGACGCACCGAGCCCGGACTGATCCAGCACACGCTCGGCTGGCCGTTGGACCGGGCCACCTACGGCGGCAGTTTTCTTTATCACCTGAACAACGATCGAGTCTACGTCGGCTTCGTGGTAGGTCTCGACTACCAGGATCCGCGCTTCCAGCCGTTCGAGGCGTTCCAGCAATTCAAGAGTCACCCGTCGGTCGAGCCGCTGCTGCGGGGCGGTGAGATACTCGCCGGCGGCGCGCGCACCGTCATCGAGGGTGGCTATCAATCGATGCCGACGCTCGAAATGCCCGGCGCGCTCCTCATCGGCGACGCCGGCGGCACGCTGAACACGCCGAAAATCAAGGGCATTCATCAAGCGATCCGCTCCGGCATGACCGCCGCTGAACATTACGCTGCCGAGGGCACGAGCGCGGGTTTCGACCGGCGTTGGCGCGAATCGGCCGGCGGACGCGAGCTGCACAAGGTGCGCAACATCCGCCCCGGATTCCGCCGCGGCCTGTGGTTCGGCCTCGCCAATGCGGCGCTGGAAAGCGCGACGCTGGGGAAATTGCCCTGGACTCTGGCGAATCACGCCGATCACTCGAGTTTGCGCAAGCTCGAGGACTACGCCTCGCCGGAGCGCCGCTGGGGCGAACGCGAATTGCCGCCGCGCGATCGGCTGGCCTCGGTGTTCTTCGCCGCGACGGCGCATGAAGAGAACCAACCCGTGCATTTACGCGTGGCCGACACGGGCGTTTGCGCGGCGCGCTGCGCCGTCGAATTCGGCAATCCGTGCACGAGATTCTGTCCGGCCGGCGTTTATGAAATGATCGACGATGACGGCGGCGGCAAAAAATTGCAGATCAATGCGTCGAACTGCGTGCATTGCAAGGCCTGCGATATCAAGGAGCCCTACGAGGGCCAGATTACGTGGGTCACGCCGGAAGGCGGCTCCGGACCCAATTATCAAGGCTTGTAGCCCCGAGACGGCGCCGTGACGCTGACATCCCGGACGGTCGCGGCGCATCTGGCCCGCGAGGTCGCCGACGGCCGGATGTCGTTCGACGCGGCGCAACAGGCAGCCGCCGTTCGCCTCGATCGGCTCGGCGCGGCTCTGCATGAGCGGCAGCGCGGCTCGCGGCTCGGCCGCGGTCTGCGTTGGCTGCGCCGGTATGCATCGACGCGCGCGCCGCACGGCGTCTATCTGTGGGGCGGCGTCGGCCGCGGCAAAACCCAATTGATGGATTTGTTCTATGAGACCCTGGACTTCCCGGAGCGCGAGCGCCAGCATTTTTACCTGTTGATGCGCAGCGTGCATCGGCAGCTCGCCACGCTGCAGCGGCGGACGCGGCCGCTGGATATCGTCGCGGCGCGTCTGGCCGCCCACGCACGTGTCGTATGCCTCGACGAATTTTTCGTCGCCGACATCGGCGACGCGATGATACTGGCCGGGCTGCTCGAGGGGCTGATCCGCCGCGGCGTCGCGCTCGTCGCGACGTCGAATCTGCGGCCGCAAGAGCTCTACAAGAACGGCTTGCAGCGGCAGCGGTTCTTGCCGGCAATCGACTTGATCGAATCGCACCTCGACGTGGTACATTTGAACGGACCGGTTGACTACCGCCTGCGCGAGCTCGAACGGGCGCATATCTACTTCGATTCCGCACGGCCCGACGCGCATGCCCAATTGGACCGCTTGTTCGGCGCACTCACGCGCGGCGCCGCCGGCGGCCCCGCCTCGATCCTCATCGAGGGCCGGGCAGTCCGGGCGGTGAAGATCGCACCCGGATTGGCGTGGTTCGAATTCCGGGAGTTGTGCGAGAGCGCGCGCAGCGCCAATGACTACTTGGAGCTCGCGCGCCTCTACCACACGATATTCGTCGCCAATGTGCCGCTGTTGACGCGCAGGAGCGAGGATGCGGCGCGGCGTTTTCTGATGCTGATCGACGCGCTGTACGACCGCGGCGTCAACGTCGTCGTCTCCGCGGCCGCGGCACCCGCGTCGCTGTACCAAGGCGAGAAACTCCCGTTCGAGTTTGACCGCGCGGCCAGCCGGCTGATTGAAATGCAATCGCCGCGCTATCTTGCCGCGGAACATCGCCCGTGAAGCACGGCCCGTCTGCCCCTGGCATAATTCGCCGATGCAAACGGTAGCGCAATTCGAAATTCGATACCTTCAGCTGCTCGATCCGGACGGCACGGCGCGGCGGGAGCTGCCGCCGTTCGCGCGCGACCCCGCGCAAGTGCTGCGGATGTACCGGTTGATGACGCTGGTCAGAGCCTTCGATGCGAAGGCAGTCAAGCTGCAGCGGACCGGGCAACTCGGCACCTACGCGCCGTGCCTCGGCCACGAAGCAACGCACGTCGGCGTCGCGGCGGCGATGCGGCCGGAAGACGTCTTGGCGCCGGTGTACCGCGAATACGGCACGCAGCTGTGGCGCGGCGTGACGATGCGCGAAATTCTGTTGTATTGGGGCGGCGACGAGCGCGGCAGCAACTTCGCCGGCCCGCGGCACGATTTTCCCTGGTGCGTGCCGATCGCGACGCAGACGCTGCATGCCGCCGGAGCCGCGATGGCGTTCAAGATACGCGGCGAAAAACGCTGCGCGCTCGCCTACATCGGCGACGGCGGCACTTCGGAAGGCGCTTTTTACGAGGCACTCAACGTGGCCGGCGCGCGCGCGCTGCCGGTGGTCTTCGTCGTCGTCAACAACGGATGGGCGATTTCCGTGCCCGTTGCCGCGCAGACGGCCGCCGCGACGCTTGCGCAAAAAGCCGTGGCGGCCGGCATACCTGGCGTGCAAGTCGACGGCAACGATGTGTTTGCGGTCCGCCAAGTCGTCGGCGACGCACTGGAAGCGGCGCGCGGCGGCGCCGGGCCGTGCTTGATCGAAGCGCTGACCTACCGCCTGAGCGATCATACGACTGCGGACGACGCCGGCCGGTATCGGTCGGATCAAGAAGTCAAAGACGCTTGGGCGCTCGAACCGTTGCTTCGTTTCCGCAAATACCTGCTCGCGGCAGGATTCTGGGACACGGCGCAGGAACAAGCTCTGCAGCATGACTGTGCACGGCAGATCGACGAGGCGGTCGGCAGCTTTCTCGGTACCCCCAAACAATCGACCGATGCCATGTTCGAACACTTGTTCGAGAAGATGCCGCAGCATTTGCTCGACCAGCGCGATACCGCACGCGTTTACGGCGCGAAATCCGGAAGTCCTTGAATTGGCGAAGATAACCATGGTCGAGGCCATCGCGATGGCGCTTGGCTGGGAAATGCAGCGGGACCAAAGCGTCGTCGTGATCGGCCAGGATGTCGGCGCGAACGGCGGCGTGTTCCGCGCGACCGCCGGCCTGCAGGCGCGTTTCGGCAAGGTGCGGGTGCAGGATACGCCGCTCGCCGAGGCCGCAATCGCGGGCATCTCGGTCGGCATGGCCGCGCACGGACTCAAGCCGGTCGCGGAAATCCAGTTCATGGGTTTTTTGTATCCGGCCTTGGATCAGATCATCAATCACATGTCGCGCATGCGCAGCCGCACCCGCGGACGCTTGAGTTGCCCGGTCGTCATGCGCATGCCGCACGGGGGCGGCATCCACGCCCCGGAGCATCATTCGGAGAGCACCGAGACGCTGCTGTGCCACATCCCCGGGATCCGCGTCATATGCCCGTCCTCGCCGGTGCGAGCATATGGCTTGCTGCTCGCCGCGATTCGCGATCCGGATCCGGTCGTGGTCCTGGAGCCGGTGCGCCTCTACCGCGCGATGCGCCAAGAAGTCGACGACGACGGCCGTGCGCTGCCGCTGGATAAGGCGTTCGTGCTACGCGAGGGCACTGACGTGACGATCGTCACCTGGGGGGCGATGATGCTCGAAGCGCTGCGTGCGGTCGCCGAACTCGACAAGGAGGGCATCAGCAGCGAAGTCATCGATCTGGCAAGCTTGAGTCCGATCGACAGCACAACGATTCTCGCCTCCGTCGCCAAGACCGGCCGATTGGTGATCGTGCACGAGGCGGCGCGCAACGTCGGCGTCGGCGCGGAAATCGCCGCATTGGTCGCAGAGCATGGCCTGTACGACTTGCAGGCGCCGATACGCCGCGTCGCCGGGTTCGATACGATCATGCCCTTGTTCAAGTTGGAGCGGGATTACATTCCGAGCGTGCAGCGCATCGTCGACACCGTGCGACTCACGCTGGCCGATTAGGGACTCAACGATCATGGCGACATTCAAGCTTCCGGATTTGGGCGAGGGTTTGGCCGAGGCGGAGATCGTCGCATGGCACGTCAAAGTCGGCGACCGCGTCGCCGTCGATCAACCGATGGTATCGGTCGAGACCGCGAAGGCGGTCGTCGAGGTGCCGGCGCCGCGCAGCGGGGTCGTTTCCGTGCTGCACGCCGCCGCCGGCGATATCGTGGCGACCGGCGCACCGCTGATCGATTTCGACGACGGTTCCGTCGTCGGCGCGATGCCGGCGCCGAGCGACGAGGCAATCTTCGAATCCGCGACGGCCGGTTCCGGGCGCGGCGCATCCCTGGTGCGCGTCCGCGCGGTGCCGATGGCGCGCGCGCTCGCGCAGCGCCTGGGCGTGGAACTGGCCCATCTCCCCGGCACCGGGCGCGATGGATTGATCACCCTGGACGACGTACTGCAGTGCGCTCGCGTACCGGCCGTTGCGCCCGCGACGAGGCAGCTCGCGGTGCAAGCCGGCGCTGGCGCCGCACCGCTGCGCGGCCCGCGGCGCGCCATGGCGCAGACGATGTCATTGGCGCGCGATCAGACGGCGCTCAGCACCGTTTGCGACGACGCGGACATCCATTCTTGGCAGACCGGCGGCGACTATACGCTGCGCCTGATACGTGCGATCACGCAGGGCTGCCGCGCCGAACCCGCGCTGAATGCCTGGTACGATGCCGCCGACAACTCGCGCGTGCTGATGCAGCACATCGATTTGGGCGTCGCGGTCGACACGCCGGACGGTCTGCTCGTGCCGGTCCTGCGCAACGTCGAAAAGAAGTCGCCGGAGGAGCTCGGCGCTGCGCTGCTCGCGCACAAGCGCGCCGCGCACGAGCGCAGCACGGCCCCCGATGATCTGCGCGACTTCACGCTGATGCTGTCGAACTTCGGCACGCTCGCGGGACGCTACGCGACGCCTCAGGTCGTACCACCGGCGGTCGCGATCCTCGGCTCCGGCAAGATACGCCGCGACGCCGTCGCCGTCGGCGAGGCGATCGAAGCACATCGGCGCATGCCCTTGTCGCTGAGCTTCGATCACCGCTGCGTGACCGGCGGCGAGGCCTGCCGGTTTCTTGCGGCGGTGATTGCCGATCTGGAAAAGCCCGATTAACGGGAAATAGCGGGAGGTAGGTGCAATGCCACAGGCCAAGTTCGAACCACATGGCAAACTGCTGGATTCCATTGCCGCGGCCGTTCCCGCGGGTGCGCGGCCGTTGCGCGGTGTCGATGGCGCGCGCTATTTGCGCGGTTATTACGCGAACGTCGCCGCGGAGGATTTGGCGGCGTTCGATCCGCGCGACCTTGCCGCCGCCGCGCTCGCGCACCTGCGGTTCGCCCGCTGCCGCCGGCGCGGACGCGCATCGGTGCGCGTCTTCAACCCGACGCCCGCAGAACACGGGTACGGCTCGGCGCACACGGTCGTCGAGATGGTCGGCGACGACATGCCCTTTCTGGTCGACTCGATCGGTCTCGCGTTCCTCGAACGCGGCTTGACGCTGCATTTTCTCGCGCATCCGGTCTTTGCGGTCGCGCGCGGCCCCGGCGGCGCCCTGCGGTCGGTTCAGCCCCGCGGCGACGGCGGCGCGCAATCACCGCACCTCGAGTCGTTCCAGCACGTCGAAATCGACCGTATCGTCGACCCGGCCGTTCTGCATGCCCTCGAGGCGGCGATCGCGCGCAACCTCGGCGACGTGCGCGTGGCGTGTACCGACTGGACCAAGATGCTGGCGGCGCTGCGCAAGACCGCGGACGAGCTGCCCGACGGGCACGCGCGCTTGGATCCGCGCGACGTCGGTGAAACGCGCGAACTGCTCGCGTGGATGGCGAACCGCCATTTCACCTTTCTCGGTTACCGGGAATACCGCCTGCGCGGGGCGGGCGCCGCGGGCAAGGAGATGCTCGTGCCCGTCGAGGCAAGCGGTCTTGGCATCCTTCGCAGCGGGCGCCGGCGCCCCAAAAGCACGAACCGCGTGCTCGCGCGCGATATCCGCCGCCAGAGCCGTTCGCAAGAGATCGCCCTGGTCACGAAAGCCAACAGCCAGTCGACGGTGCATAGAGCCGGATACCTCGACTATGTCGGCGTCAAGCAATTCGACGCTGGCGGACGTGTGATCGGTGAACGGCGATTTCTCGGCCTGTGGACCACCACGGCGTACAACACCAGCCCGCGCGACATTCCGCTGCTGCGTACCAAGGCCGAGAGAGTGAGCGCGCATTTCGCGCTCGCGCCCGACAGTCATGACGGCAAGGCGCTGCAGCACATCCTCGAATCATTCCCGCGCGAGGAACTGTTTCAGGCGACGGTCGCCGATCTGATCCGCATCGTCACCGGCATTCTCGGCCTGCAGGAGCGGCCGCGCGTGCGCCTGCTGCTGCGCTGCGACCCGTTCCGCAGGTTCTACTCCTGCCTGATCTTCGTGCCGCGCGAGAAATACAACTCGCAGGTGCGCCAACGCATCGAGGCCGTCGTGCGCGATGCGTTCTGCGCGTTCAGCCTCGAGTCGCAGGTGCAGATCGCGCAGTCGAATCTCGCGCGCATTCACATCGTCGCGCGCGTGCTGTCGAGCGACCCCCGGCGGATCGACGCCGACGCGGTCGAGAAGCGCATCGCGGCGGCCGTGCGCTCGTGGGTCGATGCATTCAGAAGCGCCCTGCTCGCCCGCTATGAGGAAGCGTACGCGCTCGAGCTGTACGACAAGTATGCGCCGGCGCTGCCGGCCGCGTACACCGAGGACTTCGCGGCCGACACCGCCGCCGTCGACGTGTCGTTTCTTGAAGCGCTGGAGAAGGATCCTGGGCAACTGCAGCTGGAGATCTACCGCACCGAAGCGCGGCGCAAGGAACGGATGTTCCTGAAAATCTACCGCCTGCAGGACGCCATTTCGATATCGGATCTGCTGCCGATGCTCGAAAACTTCGGCCTCCGGGTCATCGCCGAGCGCCCGTACGAATTGGATTTCTCCGTCGAACGGCACGGCTGGATTCAGGATCTCGAACTGGAGATACCGGCGAGTGCGCACGTCAAGTTCGACTCTTTGGCAGCTGAAATCAAGAACTCCTTCACGGCCGTCTGGTCCGGCCGGATGGACAACGACAGCCTGAACCGCCTGACGCTTCATGCCGGTCTGCCGTGGCGCCTCGTGACGGTGATTCGCGCCTACTGCCGCTACTTGCTGCAGACCGGCCTGCCGTTCAGTCAAGGCTACATCGCCGAGGTGCTGGTGCAGAATTCGCGCCTGGCGCGCCGACTCGCGGAGCTATTCGTTGCGCGCTTCGACCCCGCGCTCGGCGCCGCGGCGCGCCGCGCCGCGCTCGCACGGCTCGGGCCGCGCATCGGCAATGCGCTGGAGGAGGTCCGCAGTTCCGACGATGATCGGATCTTGCGCGCGTTCTGGACGGCGATCGGGGCCACGGTGCGCACGAACGCGTACCAGCCCGCCGCATCCGGCGGGCAGAAGGACTATCTGGCGCTCAAAATCGAAAGTCAGCGGCTGCGCGAGCTGCCGCTGCCGAAACCGCTGTTCGAGATCTTCGTGTTCTCCCCGCGCATGGAAGGCGTGCACCTGCGCATGGGGCGGGTCGCGCGCGGCGGCATCCGCTGGTCCGATCGCCGCGAAGACTTCCGCACGGAAATTCTCGGGCTGATGAAGGCGCAGAACGTCAAGAACACCGTGATCGTTCCGGTGGGCGCCAAGGGCGGTTTCGTGCCGAAGCGCCTGCCGGCGGGCGGCCGGGAGGCGCAGCAAGCGGAGGTCATCGCTTGTTATCAAACCTTGATCCGGGGGCTTCTAGACCTGACCGACAACATCGTCGGCGACAAGTTGAGACCGCCGGCGATGCTCGTCAGACACGACGCGGACGACCCGTATCTGGTCGTCGCGGCGGACAAGGGTACAGCCTCGTTTTCGGATATCGCCAACGAGATAGCGGCCGAGTACGGCTTCTGGCTCGGCGACGCGTTCGCCTCCGGCGGCTCGGTCGGCTACGACCACAAGAAGATTGCGATCACGGCGCGCGGCGCCTGGGAGTGCGTCAAGCGCCATTTCCGCGAAATGGGCACCGACATCCAGCGTAGCGGCTTCACGGTCGCCGGCATCGGCGACATGTCCGGAGACGTATTCGGCAACGGCATGCTGCAGTCGCCGCACATCCGGCTGGTCGCGGCGTTCAATCATCAGCACATTTTCATCGATCCTGCGCCGGATGCGGCCAGCGGCTACCGCGAGCGCGCACGGCTGTTCCGCTTGCTGCGCTCGTCGTGGGAGGACTATTCGCGCAGTTCGCTGTCGAAGGGCGGCGGAATTTATTCGCGCGCGGCGAAGCACCTGGCGCTCTCCCGCGAGGCGCAACTGCTGCTGGAGTTGCCGGCGCAGGCGGCGCCGAACGAGGTGATCAAAGCGATACTCAAATTGAACGTCGACTTGCTCTGGAACGGCGGTATCGGCACCTACGTCAAGGCCGCCGACGAGAGCCACGGCGATGTCGGCGACCGCAGCAACGATGCGGTGCGCGTCGACGCCATCGAGCTGCGCTGCAAGGTGGTCGGCGAAGGCGGTAATTTGGGACTCTCGCAGCTCGGGCGCATCGAGTACGCGCGCCACGGCGGACGCCTCAACACGGACTTCATCGACAACTCCGCCGGCGTGAACTGCTCGGACGTCGAAGTGAACCTGAAGATACTGCTGAACGGCGCCGTGCTTGCCGGAGACATCACGCTCGCCGCGCGCAATCGGCTGCTCGTGAAAATGACCGGCGAGGTCGCGGCACTGGTGCTGCGCAACAATTATTTGCAGGGCCAGGCGATCAGCGTGCTTGAATGGCAATCCCGCGAGCGCCTGAGCGAGACCGCCTATGCGATCCGTTCGCTGGAACGCGCCGGCGATTTGAACCGCACGCTGGAATTCCTGCCCAGCGAGGAGGAACTCGCCGAGCGGCGCAAAGCGGGTCAGGGACTGACCCGCCCCGAACTCGCGATTGTGCTGAGCTACGGCAAGATCTGGCTCTATCGGGCCTTGATCAACTCCAACGTGGCGGAGGACGCCTATTTATCAACGGAATTGGAGCGCTACTTCCCGACGCCGGTACAGCTGCGTTTCGGCGCCCGCATCAAACGGCACCGGTTGCGGCGCGAGATCATCGCCACGGCGATCACCAACAGCTTGATCAACCGCATGGGTCCCGTCTATCCCATGCGCGCCTTGGACGACACCGGCGCGGATCCCGCGGCGATCGCGCGCGCGTACACGATCGCACGCGAGGTATTCCAGGTCCGGGATATCTGGGCGCAGATCGAGGCGCTGGACAACCATGTGGACACCCATGTGCAATACGCGGCGATCGAGCAAACGACGCGCTTGCTGCACCACATGAGCTATTGGCTGTTGATGAATCGGCGCGCGGAACTCGACATCGAGCGCGCCGTGCGGCGCTACGCCGAGGGCACCGGCGAATTGATGCGGGATCTGGCGACGGTACTCGGCCCCGACGAACGCGCCCGCTACGGCGCGCAATGCACGCTGCTGATCGAACAGCGTGTGCCGCATTCGCTGGCCGCGCGCATCGCCTCGCTCGAGGCGTTGCACGGAGCGCTGGACCTCGTCGACGTGTCCGTCGCGAGCCGGGTGCCGATCGGCTACGCCGCGCAAGCCTATTTTGATCTCGGCGAACGCATCGGACTCACGTGGATCAAACAGCAGATCGAATTTTTGAGCGCGGACGGCCACTGGCATGCGGTAGCCCGCCGCACGCAGCGCGACACTCTGTACGCATTGCAGCGGCGGATCACGAGCGCGGTCCTCGCGAGCACGGGCGCTACGCCGGCGGCGCGTGTCGTCGCGTGGATGGCCGGGCATCGCGCCGAGACCGCCTACCTAAGCGGCCTGATCGTCGATCTGCGCACCGGCGCCGCCGCCGACTTCGCGACGCTGTCGGTCGCACTGCAATCGGTCAGACGTCTCGCCGAAGCCTGAGCAGGAACGCACACGCTGTTGATATAAACTTGCCGCGCGGCACAAACGCCGCACGGCGCAAGCACAAGGACCGCATCGTGCCCGGAAAATTGATTTTGGTTCGTCACGGACAAAGCCTCTGGAACGTGGCGAACCTATTCACCGGCTGGGTGGACGTCGATTTGAGCGAGCGAGGCCGCGCCGAGGCCGCGCAGGCCGGCCTGGATTTACTTGCCGAGAAACTGCAACCGCAGATTGCGTTTACCTCGGTGTTGAAGCGCGCGATCCGCACGCTGTGGATCATGCTGGAAACGACCGACCGGATGTGGATTCCGGTCGAGCGCAGTTGGCGCCTGAACGAACGGCATTACGGCGCGCTGCAGGGGCTCGACAAGACGCAAACCGCCGAGCGGCACGGCGCAGCGCAAGTCAAGATCTGGCGCCGCAGCTACGACATCCCGCCGCCACCGCTCGCGTGGGACGATCCGCAGCATCCGCGTTTCGATGCGCGCTACGCCTCGGTCGATCCGGCGTCGCTGCCGGGCGCCGAATCGCTGCACAACACGCTCGAGCGCGTTTTGCCGCTTTGGCAATCGCGGATGGCTCCCGAACTTGCCGCGGGCCGCAACGTGCTGGTCGTCGCTCACGGCAATTCCCTGCGCGCACTCGTCAAAATGCTGGATGGGATGTCCGCGAGCGAGATCATCGAGTTCAACATTCCGACCGGCGTACCGATCGTCTACGAGTTCAGCCCGGCGCTGGCCGCTCAACGACGCCGCTTTCTCGGCGATGCGCAGGCGATCGCGGCGGCGCAGGACGCCGTGCGCCGCCAAGGCGA
>JAYTQR010000036.1:0-1526 GCA_043746615.1 Gammaproteobacteria bacterium
TTCCTGGAAGAGGCGGCGGGCATTTCACGCTACAAGGAACGCCGCCGCGAGACGGAAAACCGCATCGGTCACACGCGCGAGAATTTGGATCGCTTGAACGATCTGCGCGAAGAGGTCGACAAGCAAATCAAGCATTTGCAGCGGCAAGCCGCGACGGCCAGACGCTACCAGGCGTTGCAAGAGGAACAGCGCAAACTGCAAGCCGAGTTGCTCGCTTTGCGCCTGCAGAGTTTGGACGCCGAAGCGAACGTCCGCGCCGCCGCGACCCGCCAGAGCGATATCGCCTTGCAATCCGTGATCGCGGAACTACGCGAGACGGAGAGTCTCATTGAGCGCATGCGTGCCGAGCAAACCGCGCGGACCGACGCATTGACCGCAATTCAGGCACGCTTCTACGAATCCGGATCGCAGGTCACGCGTATCGAGCAAAACATTCGCCACACGCGCGAATTGCGCCAGCGCCAGCGCGGCGACTTGGACCTCGCCGGCTCGCAGGTTCTGGAACTCAGCGAAGTCATCGGACGCGACCGCAACCAATTCGATGTCCTGGCGGCTGAATTGGCGACGATGGTGCCGAATCTAGACGGGGCGCATCTGCGTGAACGCGGCGCGAGAGAGGCGCTCGAGGAGGCCGAGCAGGCGCTCGCTACGCAGCAGCATGCGTGGGCGCAGCACGTTGAATCGGTCGCATTGGGAGAGCGCGAGACACAGGTGGAACGCGCGCGCATCGAGCAGTTCGAGGGACAGCAGCTACGGCTGTTGCAGCAACAAGAGCGGCAGCAGGCGGAGCACGCCGGTATGGCCGGACTGCAACCGGTGGTGGCGCTGGAAACCTTGAGCCGGCAAGCGGCCATGAGCACCGCGGCGGGAGAAAAGGCGCAAGCCGAACTCAACGACCTGCTGGGCGAGTTGGCGTCGGCGCGCGAGCACGAGCGCGAGCAGAGCAAAACCGTCGAGGATATGCGCACCCGCTGGCAAAACGCGGTCAGCGCGCAGCTTTCCGCGGAGGCGTTGCAGCAAGCGGCGCTTGGCAAAGCCTCCGGACAAGCCACGCAGTGGCTGAAGTCGAACTCGCTCGACCAGAGGCCGCGGCTCGGCGAGCAACTACGCGTCGAGCGCGGCTGGGAACGCGCCGTGGAAACCGTCTTGGGTTCTTATCTGGAAGCGGTCTGCGTCGATGGTTTGGACCGCGTCGCCGAATTACTCGGTGATTTCGATGGCGGCCAATTGGCGATCGTCAGCGGGGGCGAATCGGCGGTGGTCGTTGCCGGCGAATCTCTGCAGGCGAAAGTACGGGGTGCAGTGGTGCTCGATTGCCTGCTCTCGTCCGTTTATCCGGCGGCGACGTTGCAGGATGCGCTGCGCCGCCGTCCGAGCTTGCGGCCCGGCGAGTCCGTCGTCACGCGAGACGGGATTTGGTTGGGCCGCGACTGGCTGCGGGTGTCGCGCGCTCATGATCCTCACGCGGGCATCATCGAGCGTGAGGAATCGTTGCGGGAACTTCGCGCCGAGGTCGACCGGCTTGC
>JAYTQR010000037.1:0-27200 GCA_043746615.1 Gammaproteobacteria bacterium
GGGCCGTTCGGGTGTTGGCGCGCGGGCAGCCGGAGCGTGCGCTGTTCGATTCAAGAATTTCCGATGACCCGATCTGGGGTATCGGACTCGGTTGTGAAGGTGCAAACCACATCTGGCTGCAAGCCGCCACTGCCGAGAACAATTACGCGCCGCTGCCGTACTTCTGCCAATGTCTCGACGACCAACATTCAGGTACGGTGGCTACCGTGATCGGCGGCGAGGCACTGCCGGCAGAAGTGGGCCTTCATGGCTACGCGGGGGCTCGCGACGGAAATGCGCTGACAGTGCAACTCGCAGCCTGTCGGGCGACAAGGCCGGAGATTCAGAATCTGGGCTACGCGGGGCGCACGCTCGAAGTCTTCGTGGCGCCGCTCAATCTTCCGCCCGCTTTATTGTTATGCGGCGGCGGTCCAGACGCAGTACCGGTCGTGCAGCTTGCCGACTTGTTGGGCTGGCGGGTGACCGTGGCCGACCATCGCCCGGCAGCCGCTTCCCCGGCTAATTTTCCCCCGTCAGCGACGGTTATTGTAGGGCGGCCAGAAGCGATGGCGGAACGGCTACGCCCGTCAACTTTCAATGCGGCAGTCATCATGAGTCATAACCTCGCCTACGACGTCGCGTATCTGCGCGGCCTCGCAGCCGATGCGCCTGGCTATATCGGTTTGCTCGGCCCCCCGGCCAGACGCGCGCGTATTTTTGACGAGATCGGTTCGGCGGTGCATCGAATTACCGACCGCATTCACAGCCCCGTGGGTCTCGATATCGGCGCTAACACACCGGCGAGCATTGCTTTGGCCATTGTCGCGCAGATACACGCAGTGCTCGCCGGAAAACGCGACGCGGCCTATGCCGACAAGTGGCCTAGCGCACAGAGCGCCGATTCCGAGTGACCTATGGTTATCGAGACTGCCTTTAACCACATCCGTCAATGTATGGGAGACTGCGAGAGTCATGCGGCGAATAAGCAGCTATGCCCGATAGGAAGGTAGACGCCCCAGCCACATCGTTATCCAACGTGTTGGATCAGAGCGCGCAGATAACCGAGGCTGTGGAAGCCTGTGCGGTCGAATTGTCATCGGTCAATTCGACCCTCAACGATCACTTGAATAGTACGTCCGTTCATCCCGGCGTCGAGGACGCGCTGCAAAAAAGCGAAGTCGTCGAAAAAAACATGCAAGACTGCGCCGAGGACTTGTCGACGCTGAATCGCGCGCTGGAAGGGGAGGTGGAAATCCGCCAAAATCTCGAAGACGAGCTCACCGCAATCAAAGAGAACGAAGAAGCGGCACGTCACGCGGCATTCCACGACCCGCTGACGATGCTGCCGAATCGCACACTATTCAATGACCGTCTAGAGCACGGTTTGGCGCAGGCGACCCGCCATGGCTGGCTGCTCGCCGTCATGTTCATCGACCTGGATAACTTCAAGTCGATCAATGACACCTATGGTCATGCGGCGGGCGACGAACTTCTCAAGGTCATTGCCGACAGACTGAGGCGCACCATGCGCGCCGACGATACGGTGAGCCGACACGGCGGCGACGAATTCCTATACCTCCTGCTGGAAATCAAGGACCAGAAAGATGCCGCGGTAATCGCGCAAAAAATCATCCGGACGATCGGTGAACCATGCGTCGTAAGGGTCAATGACGCGAAGATCAATGCGTCAGTCACTTCCAGCATCGGCATTGCCATGTTCCCAAACGACGCTACAACGGCCGATGGTCTCGTCGAATACGCGGACCGCGCGATGTACCGCGCGAAGCAGCAGAAAACGGGCACCTCGTTCGCTGGATCGCCGGCGGCGGTGCAGAATTCGTCGACATGATTTGCATTGGTGACGCCCCGCAGCACGGCCGCGTTTCGCGGCGTTGATCGGCGCTGGCCACCCAAGGGAGCGCCACTGGACCGAGGATGCCAGCGCTGAAATCGTGCATTTGATTTATTGGTCGGATAGGGTCATGAATAGCCGGTGACTACCGACCACAGCGATCCGCGGGCCGCCGACGGGGAAAACTTCGCGCCGGCTGCCGCTGCGGCGCACGCTCATCATCCTGGCGGACAAGCCGCACCGTCGGATCTCGCCTTGCGCGTCAAGGCGCTGGAGTCGGTGCTCACGGCCAATGGCCTCGTCGATCGTGCCGCGCTCGATCTGCTGATCGATACTTACGAGCGGCGCGTCGGACCGCGCAACGGCGCACGCGTGGTCGCGCGTGCCTGGGTCGATTCGGCCTACAAAGCGCGGCTGATCGAGCACGCGGACGCCGCCATCGCCGAATTCGGCTTTGGCGGCATGCAGGGTGAGCACATGGTCGTGGTCGAGAACACCGCCAACGTGCACAACCTCGTCGTCTGCACGCTCTGTTCCTGTTATCCGTGGCCGGTTCTGGGCTTGCCGCCGGTGTGGTACAAGTCGGCGCCGTACCGTTCGCGGGCGGTGATCGATCCTCGCGGCGTGCTGCGCGAGTTCGGGCTGGAACTCGGCGAGGAGGTGGAAGTGCGTGTGTGGGACAGCACGGCGGAATTGCGCTACCTGGTGCTGCCGGAGCGGCCGGCTGGCACTTTGGCGATGAGTGAAACGGAACTGGCGGCGCTGGTCACGCGCGATGCGATGGTCGGCGTCGCCCGGGTCACGGCGCCGCGCGAGAACCGTCAACCATGAACGGTATCCACGACATGGGCGGCATGCACGGCATGGGTCCGATCGAGCGGGAGCTCGACGAGCCGGTGTTCCATCATGTCTGGGAAGGCCGCGTCTTTGCGCTGCGGCGCGCGATGGGCGCTTGGCGCAAATGGAATATCGATGTCAGCCGGCACGAAGTGGAACGTGTCCCTCCGGCGGACTATCTGCGTATGAGTTACTACGAACGGCAGCTCGCGGCCTTCGTCGTGCTGCTCGTGCGGCACGGCTTCATCACGCGCGAGGAACTCGAGTGCGGTCAACCGGCGCCGCGGTCGGCGCCGGCCGCCGCCCCGGCGCTCAGCGGCGCACAGGCCGCCGAGCTGATCGCGCGAGGCGTGCCGGCACGTCGTAGCGCATCGGCGGCGCCGCGTTACCACGCCGGGCAACGCGTGCGCGCGCGCAACCTGAATCCACCGGGCCACACGCGTGAGCCGCGCTACGTGCGCGGCAAACTCGGTTTGATCGACCGCAACCACGGCGTGTTCGTCTTTCCTGACTCGAATGCCCACGGGCTCGGCGAGAAGCCGCAGCACCTCTACTCGGTGCGCTTTGCCGCGCGCGAATTATGGGGGGATGCAGCCGCTGCCCAAGATGCCGTGTACGTCGACTTGTGGGACGACCATCTCGAGCCGGCCTGAAGCGATGCCGCACGACGACTTTGCCGCGGTGCCACCCCTCCCCTTCGATGCGGGCGGGCCGGTATTTGCCGAACCGTGGCAGGCGCAGGCGTTCGCACTCGCGGTGCGGCTGTCCGCGCGAGGGTATTTTACATGGACGGAATGGACCGCGGCGCTCGCGCGCGAACTGACCGCGGCAGCGCAGCGCGGCAGCGCCGACGATGGTTCGCATTACTATGAATATTGGCTCTCGGCACTGGAGCGGTTGGTGGTGGCGAAGCAATTGGCCGACCCGGCGGCACTCCAGGCGAGCAAGCAGGCCTGGGCGGACGCGTACCGGCGAACGCCACACGGCTCCCCGGTCACCCTGCCGAACACCACCTCGGGCTGAACGCCACGAACGGTTGAGGACCGCCAAGCGGCGACATCATGGGCGGGCGAGGAGACTGTCGCCTTCCCCGCGCCCGCCCAAGCGTCGACAGCGGTACTCAGCCCCCCATCGAATAGCTCATGTTCAGCTTAATCTTTGCCCCCGCCTTCAGATCCTTGACGGCCGTCGGCGGGAAGTGCACGACCAGATGCATGCCTTCCGAGAGCACGTGAACCATGCCGGTTTTGTGATTGACCATCGTGACCTTGGCGGGCATCGAATGCTCGCCCATCATTTGCGAGTTCATCGCACCGGTATCGCTATGGTCCATCGGCATATCGGCCGCCGAAGCCGCTCCGGCGGCGCCGAATGCGAGTGCCGCGACGCCGACCCATGCTGCTAAATTTTTCATCAGTCGCTCCTTGAGAAGTTGCCAATCCATCAGAGTTGTACGATGGCATTGCCGCACACCGCACACCGCACAACCGCGATTGCCGCGCACCGGGCGCGCCATTGCGAGGGTTATGACCACACGGATTCACGGAGGTTCGCGCAGCGGTGTTCAATGTTCGCGGGGCGGCGGTTTGGCGGGGGGCCCCGCCGCGGCGCTCGGTGCCGGCGCCACGGGGGGCATGGTGGCGCCGGGGGGCATCGCCATGCCGGGGGGCATCGCCATGCCGGCGGGCATGGGCATCATCTGCATGTCCTCATCCGGCGGCGCCTTGGCGACGATGTCTTTGTATTGCTGCGCGCTCAGCGCCGGCAATTTGCGTACGAAGGCCGTGATCGCCCACAACTCGCGATCGCTGTGAGTCTTTCCCCAGGCCGGCATGCCGCTCATCTTCATGCCGTGCTTGAGTATCCAAAAGATTTGCGCCGGCGACAGCGGCACGCCGGCGGCGAGTTTGGGCGGCTGCGGATAAAGTCCCTGCCAGGTCTCGTCGCTGTCGTATCCCGGCGCCAAATGGCAGGTGCTGCACATGCTCGCGTATTGGCCGGCGCCCTCGATGATCAGCTGCGGGTCATCGAGGGCGGGCACGGCGATGTCGTGGGCGTGCGTTGCGACGGCGCGCGTACGCACCGTCTGCATGAACCAGAGCACGGGCGCGCTGTGCGGCACGTCGGCACCGATCGGGTAGGCACCGGACCAGACATAGATGGCCCCCGCAACCACGCACAGCACACAAAATGCGGCAATTGCCTTGGCTGTACTCATGACCGCCCTCCCCAGTCGGCAGTCCCGTTAAACGATCCCCTTGGCCGCGAGCGCACCGATCTCGGCGGCGCTCATGCCGAGCAGCGACTCGAGCACCTCCCGCGTCGCCGCGCCGAGGGCCGGCGGCGCCATTCGGTAAGCCACCGGGGTTTGCGACAGGCGCAGCGGACTTGCGACCAGCGGCACCGCTCCTGCGACCGGATGCGGCAATTCGATCTGCATCCGCCGCGCGCGAACCTGCGGATCGGCGAACACCTGGTCCAAGGTATTGATCGGCCCGCATGGTACACCCGCGTGCTCGAGCCGCTGTACCCATTCGGCCGTGGTGCGCGCGGCCGTGACGGCGCAGAGCCGTTCGATCAACGCGTCGCGATGCTCGACGCGGCTCTGATTGTGCGCAAACCGGGGATCTTGAGCGACTTCCGGCAGACCAAGTTCGGCACAGAGGCGGGCGAACTGCGTGTCGTTGCCGACGGCGACGATCAGCCAGCCGTCGAGGGTCGGAAAGTCCTGGTACGGGACGATGTTCGGGTGCGCGTTGCCGAGGCGGCCGGGCGCCTCGCCGCCGATCAGATAATTCATCGCTTGGTTCGCAAGACAGGCAACTTGCACGTCGAGCAGTGCGACATCGATGAACTGGCCCTCACCGGTCCGCTCGCGGTGGCGCAGCGCGGCCAGAATGCCGATCACGGCGTACAGACCCGTCAGGATGTCGGTCAGCGCGACGCCGGCCTTTTGCGGACCGGCACCGGGTTCGCCGTCCTTGCGGCCGGTAATGCTCATCAAACCGCCCATCGCCTGGATCAGAAAATCGTAGCCAGGCCGCGCGGCGTACGGACCGGTCTGTCCAAATCCGGTGATGGAGCAATAGATCAGCTTGGGATTGATTTGCCGCAGCGACGCATAGTCGAGGCCGTAGGCTTGCAGGCCACCGACCTTGAAATTCTCGATGACGATATCGGCGCGCGCCGCGAGCCGGCGGACGATGCCTTGGCCCTCCGGCGCAGTGAAATCCACGGTCACGGATTTTTTGTTGCGGTTCGCGCATAGGTAATACGCGGCGTCCGCGGGCGCACCGCTATTGCCGTCAAGTACGAACGGCGGGCCCCAGGAGCGGGTGTCGTCGCCGCCGTTGGGCCGCTCGATCTTGATGACTTCGGCGCCGAGATCACCGAGGATTTGGCTGGCCCAGGGACCGGCGAGTACTCGCGACAGATCGAGTACGGTTATGTTGGCAAGCGAACTCGGCATCAGGATTGCCGTCAGGCGCCGGCGGGCACGGCAGCGGACCGTTCGGCGGCGACGCGATTGCGCAACAGGCCGACGCCGTCGATTTCGACGATGATCTCATCACCGTCGTGCATATAGACCGGCGGTACGCGCTTCATACCGACGCCGCCCGGCGTTCCGGTCACGATCACATCGCCCGGCGCAAGCGGCGTGAAGCTCGACAGGTAGGCGATCAATCGATCGACCGAGAAAATCATGTCGCGCAGATAGGCGTCTTGCATGATCCGGCCGTTCAGCCGCGTCTGAATCCGCTGCGCGCCGATCGTCTCCACCTCGTCGGCCGTGACCAGATAGGGTCCGAAAGCGCCGGTCGCCGGGAAATTCTTGCCGGGAGTGAACTGCGAGGTATGGCCCTGGTAATCGCGGATCGAGGCATCGTTGTAGCACGCGTAGCCGGCGACGTGCGCGAACGCCGCGGCCGCCGGAATGTGGCGGCCGGCCATGCCGATCACGACCGCGAGTTCGCCCTCATAGTCCATGCGATTCGACAGCGCCGGTTTGACGAGATCTTCGCCGTGCCCGACTTGCGTGTCGGCGAACCGCGTGAACACCGTCGGATAGCTCATTTTCGGGCGCGAGGTTTCCAGCCGGTGATCCTCGTAGTTCAAACCGATGCAGAGGATCTTCGCCGGATGCGGAATCACCGGCAGAAAGCGGACCTCGGCGACCGTGCAGTCGGCCTCTGCGCCGGCGATCGCACGGCGCGCGAGTTCGATCCCACCGCGGGCGAGCAGGCTGCGCAAATCGCCGAGGCCCGGGCCAAGACGCGGCGGCAGCACGTGGATGCGCTGATCGACGCAGATGCCGTAGCTTATTGCACCGTTCAAGCAAAACGAGACGAATCGCATCGGAATATATCCAGGTCCTTCAGTACGGCCCGCGTCGTGGCCGCGCGATTATAGTCGTTAGCGGCAGCGCACGCGCGGCGCGCGTCTGTCCCTCGACGCTGCCGCGGCTCTCCGGTACGCTCGCGGCGATGTGGGGAATCACGCGTTACCAGTGGACGGTGTTGCTGGCGGCATGGCTGGGTTGGGGCTTCGATGCCATGGACGCGCTGCTGTTCAACTTCGTCGCGCCGAATTGCATCCCGACCTTGATGCACCTGCCGATCGGCTCGCCCGCGGCGCGGTCGGCCGCATTGTATTGGACCGGCCTGTTCACCTCCTTGCTGTTGCTCGGCTGGGCGGCGGGCGGCCTGCTGTTCGGGTTCTTGTGCGATCGGTTCGGGCGGCTGCGGATGCTGATGCTGACGATGCTGATGTATGCGGCCGGCACGGCGGCCTGCGCAGCCGCGACGAGTCTGTGGATGCTGTTGATCTTTCGTATCGTCGCGAGTCTCGGCATCGGCGGTGAATGGGCGGCCGGCGCCTCGATGGTCGCCGAGGTCATGCCGGAGAAGCGCCGGATCGAGGCGGGCGCGCTGCTGTATACGGCCGCTCCGCTCGGCATTTTTCTGGCGACGTTCATCAACTATGAGATCGCCGGCGTCTGGTTCGCGGACGATCCAACCCATTCCTGGCGCTATGTGTTCGCGTTCGGTTTATTACCGGCGTTGGCCGCGATCGTGGTCCGCTTCTTCGTGCATGAACCGGAACGCTGGAGCCGGGTCAAGGATGTCGCCGCCGCGGCCTCGGTGCGGCAGCTATTCGCGCCGGCGATGTGGCGGCGCACCGTGTGGGGTACGTTCGTGGCGATCATCGCCTTGTTCGGCTGGTGGTGTTGCAATGCGTTCATTCCGATCGTCGCGAGCGGCATGGCGCGCGAGGTGGCGGCGGCGCGCGGCTACTCGGAGTTCGCAACGCAGCGCCTCGCCGAGCATTGGATATTCTGGGGTGGGTCGACGTTTAATTTGGGCGGCCTGATCGGCACTTTGCTGACTGTGCCGTTGGCGAAGCGCATCGGCCGGCGGCCGATGTTCGCGATCTATTTCGCCGCGTCCGGCGCCGTGATCCTCGGCGTGTTCGGCTGGCCCCTGTCGCCGGAGCTGCGTCTGGACTCGCTGTTCCTGATCGGCATCACGGTCTTCGGCGTGTTCGGCGCGTTCACCTATTATCTGCCGGAGCTGTTTCCGACGCGCTTGCGCGCGACCGGGTCCGGCTTCAGCTACAACATCGGCCGCGTGGCCGCCTCGGTCGGTCCATTCATCGTGGGTGCCGCGGCGGTCAGCGGCGGTGCGGTGCGGGCGATCTTCTACGTCGGGTTCATTCCGCTCGCCGGCGCGTTGTTCGCGCCCTTTTATATCGAAACCCGCAACCAGGTCTTGCCGGATTGACCCGCCGCACCACACTATTGCGGCATGAGCCCTAATCGCAATTTCACCAGCGATAACGTCGCCCCGGCGGCAACGCAAGTGCTGGCCGCGGTCGCCGAGGCGAACGCCGGCGTCGTCGGTTCGTACGGCGGCGATCCCTATACGGCGCGCCTGCACACGGCCGCCTGCGACCTATTCGAAAAGGACGTGTTGATATTTCCGGTCGCAACCGGCACCGCGGCGAATGCGCTCGCGCTCGCGCAAATCGCGCCGCCCTACGGCGCGGTGTACTGCTATGAAGCCGCGCACATCGTCACCGACGAATGCGGCGCGCCGGAATTTTTCACCGGCGGTGCGAAACTGATCGGCCTGCCGGCAGCGGACGGCAAGATCAAGGCCGAACCGCTGCGCGAGGCGATCGCGTTCGCGAACGATATGGGCGTGCACCACGTCAAGCCGGCGGCGGTCAGCCTGACGCAGGCGACCGAGTGGGGTACGGTCTACGGCCTGGACGAAATCGCAGCGCTCGTCGCGGTCGCCCGGCAATGCGAGCTGCGCGTGCATATGGACGGTGCGCGCTTCGCGAATGCCGTGGCGCAGTTACGTTGTTCGGCGGCCGAAGCGACCTGGAAGAGCGGTATCGACATTTTGTCGCTGGGGGCGACGAAAAACGGCGCCTTGTGCGCCGAGGCGATCGTCTTTTTCGATCCGGTATTGGCGCGCGATTTCGATCGGCGGCGCAAGCGCGCCGGGCATTTATGGTCGAAAATGCGATTCCTGAGCGCGCAACTGCTCGCGTATTTGCGCGATGACCTATGGCTTGCCAATGCGCGGCACGCAAACGCGATGGCCGCGCGCCTCGCCGCCGGGCTCGAGGGGGTCACGGGTGCGCACATACTGCACGCGGTCGAGGCGAACGAAGTGTTCGTCGCGCTGCCGGAAACGGTCGTCGCGGCGCTCGAGCATGACGGCTTCGGTTTCTATCGCTGGCCCTTGTGCCCGCCGCCGCACGGCGTCTCGATCCGCTTGGTCACGTGCTACGCGACCCAAGCCTCGGATGTCGATGCGTTGGTCGCGGCCGCCCAGCGGAGCGGGTAAGCCGACACGGCCTGTACCAATGTTGCGTATTTACAACACAATGAGGATTTGACAATCGAGGCGCCGGAGGCTCACATGCTGCAACCGCAATGAACACAACGATTATCGGGGATGCACAGCCTGTCTACACGGCCGGTGCGGGCGAGCCTGTCGGCACGCTCGAGGTTGCGCTCGCGCACGCGCTGCGTCTGCTGGCGCGCGATCCGGCGCTCGCCGCGCGGCAGGCCGGCGAGATATTGGACGCGGCGCCCGGTCATCCGCAGGCGCGCTTGATTCTCGGGGCGGCCTATCGCCGCGGCGGGCGGACCCAGGCGGCGCTCGAGGTACTCGAGGAACTCGTGCGCGAACAGCCGGCCTCGGCACCGGCGCATTTGGAACTCGGCATCGCGCGCGGCGAGGCGGGCCGCGGCCCGGAGGCTGTGGCGGAATTGCGGCGCGCGCTGCAATTGCAGCCGGAGAGTGCGGACGGCTGGCGACTGCTCGCCGATCAACTCGATGCGCAGGCAGACGCGGAGGGCGCGGATCAGGCGCGCGCGCGCTACACGAAGGCGGCGACCAAAGACCCCCGCTTGATCGAAGCCGCCGCGGCGCTCGTCAGGAACGAACTGCCGATCGCTGAGGCGCGCCTGCGCGCGCACCTGCAGACGCATCCGACCGACGTCGCGGCGCTGCGCATGCTCGCCGAGGTGGCCGCACGCCTGCGCCGCTATGCGGACGCGCAGACGCTGCTCGAACGCTGCCTCGCGCTCGCGCCGAGTTTCGATGCGGCCCGCCACAACTATGCGGTCGTGCTGAACCGCCAGGCCAAAGCGGCGGCCGCGCTGGCGCAGATCGAGCGGCTGCTCGCGAAGGAGCCGCGCAATCCGGGGTATCTGAATCTCAAGGCGGCGATCCTCGCGAATCTCGGCGATTATGCCGAGTCGATCGCGGTCTACGAAAATGTGCTCGCTGCGTTTCCGCGCCAACCGAAAGTCTGGATGAGCTACGGCCATTCCTTGAAAACGGCCGGCCGCCAGGACGACAGCGTTGCCGCGTACCGGCGTGCGATCGCGATGGAACCGGCCCTGGGCGAAGCGTACTGGAGTCTCGCGAACCTGAAGACCTGCCGCTTCACGGCTGCCGATATCGAGGCGATGCGCACGGCGCTCGCGCGGACGGAACTGGCCGATCAAGATCGTCTGCATTTTGAGTTCGCGCTCGGCAAAGCGCTCGAAGACCAGGCCGGCTACGGCGAATCCTTCGCTCATTACGCCGCCGGCAATGCGATCCGCCGCAAGCTGCACCCCTACAGCGCCGATGGCAACTCGCGCTTCGTGCGCAGCTCGAAGGCGCTGTTCACGCGCGAATTCCTTGCGGCGCGCGGCGGCGCCGGCGCGCCGGCGGCGGACCCCATCTTCATCGTCGGTCTGCCGCGCTCCGGCTCGACGCTGCTCGAACAGATTCTCGCGAGCCACTCGCTGATCGAGGGCACGATGGAATTGCCGGACCTGCCGCAAATCGTCCGCGAGATCGCCGGCGGCGGCGTGCATGATCCGGAGCGCGGTTTCGCGCGGGCGGTCGCGGCATTGCCGCGCGAGCGGCTGCGCGCGCTCGGTGAGCGCTATCTCGAGGCGACCCGCGTGCAGCGCAAGACCGCCGCACCGTTCTTCATCGACAAGATGCCGAACAATTTCTTCTACGTCGGGCTGATTCAGCTGATCTTGCCGCACGCCAAAATCATCGATGTGCGCAGGCACCCGCTCGGCTGCTGCTTCTCGGGCTTCAAGCAGCATTTCGCGCGCGGGCAGAATTTTTCCTACTCGCTCGAGGACCTTGGCCGGTATTACCGTGATTACGTCGAACTGATGGCGCACATCGATGAGGTGCTGCCCGGCCGCGTACACCGCGTGTGGTACGAGGCGATGATCGAGGACACCGAAGCGCAGGTGCGCGGCGTGCTCGAGTATTGCGGGCTGCCGTTCGAGGACGGCTGCCTGAAATTCTACGAGAATGCGCGTCCCGTGCGGACCGCGAGTTCCGAGCAAGTACGGCGCCCGATTTTTCGCGACGGCATCGAACACTGGCGCCACTACGAGCCTTGGCTCGGACCCTTGCAAGACGTGCTGGGTGCGGTGCTGAACGAGTATCCGCACGTGCCGGCGTTTGCACCTTGCACCAGCGACTGCCTCATTGCCGACAATCAATAGTCTAACCACAGGGGATGGATATGAAACTCAAGGGATTGCAGA
Organism: Gammaproteobacteria bacterium; assembly: GCA_043746615.1. Lineage (GTDB taxonomy): Bacteria > Pseudomonadota > Gammaproteobacteria > Steroidobacterales > Steroidobacteraceae > Bog-1198. The sequence continues at coordinate 11,754 of JAYTQR010000037.1, forward strand.
TGAACCGGCCAACAATTGCTCGGCCCGCGGGCCGTCCGCGCGACGGTGGCCACCGCCATTGCCTGCCCCTCGCGGCGGCGATCGCGGCGATCCTCGCCGGCACGACCCCAGCGGCGCATGCTCAGCAGAGCACGGCAAGCGATCAAGCGCAAGCCGGCGGCGGACTTGCTGAGATCGTGGTCACGGCGCAAAAGCGCGCCGAGAACATGCAGAACGTGCCGGTCAGCCTCGAGGTGCTCGACAGCCGAAAACTCGAGAAGCTGAACATCGTCAACCTCGACGATTACGTGAAGTACTCGCCGAGCGTCGCTTATGTGCGCGGCCAAGGCCAGGGCGGCAACGGCCAGCCCGGCAGTTCGCATATCTACATGCGCGGCGTCGTCAGCGGCGGCGAGGGCAACCACTCCGGGTCGCAGCCGTCGGTCGGTACCTACCTCGATGAGCAGCCGGTGACGACGATCGACGGCACCGTCGACGTGCACATCTATGACATCAACCGCATCGAAGTCCTCGAGGGGCCGCAAGGCACGCTGTTCGGCGCGAGTTCGGAAGCCGGCACGATCCGCATCATCACGAACAAGCCCGACCCGACGAAATTCGCGGCCGGCTACGATTTATCCGGCAACACCGTCGATCACGGCGGTCAAGGCTACACGGCCGAAGGCTTCGTCAACATCCCGCTGTCGTCGATCGCGGCGGTCCGCCTGGTCGGCTGGTACGAGAAGGACGCCGGGTATATCAGCAATGTTGCGGGTACGAACAGCAGCGCCTGCATCCAAAACGGCGTGCGTACGTTCCCGACCTGGGACGGGCAACCGTCGCAGTACCCGGCGGCGAGCCCGTGTCCGCCGGTCGGTCCGATCGGCGCCGGGGCGATCAGCAACGCCGCCTACCTGAAAAGCAATTACAACACCGTCGATACCAAGGGCGGCCGCGCCGCCTTGAAGCTCGATCTCGGTGATCATTGGACCGTCACGCCGACCATCATGGGCCAGTCGCTCAATACGGACGGCTTCTTCGCCTACGACCCCGCCGTCGGCGATCTGCAGCTGGCGCATTTCGGGCCGGAAAATTCACAAGACACGTGGATGCAGTCGGCATTGACGATCGAGGGCAAATTAAGCGACTTCGACCTGACGTACGCCGGCGCCTACATGAAGCGCGACACGCACTCGATCGCGGACTACAGCGACTATTCGGAGTTCTACGACCGGGCGTACGGTTCCGGCGCATTCTGGGTCGACAATGCCGGCAAGCCGATCATGCCGCAGGAGATCGTGGTCACGAAGGGCTATTTCGAGAAATGGAGCCACGAACTGCGCCTGAGCACGCCGCAGCGCTATCCGGTCAGAGCGACCGTGGGTTTGTTCGTGCAGCGCCAGCAGCACGGCATCTGGGAACAATACGTCATGCCGGGCTTCGGCTTCACGAACCCGTACGGCGGCGGCAATCCGGACGGATTCGCCGATTCGCTGACGATTCCGACGCTGAAGAACACGATCTGGTTGACCGACGAGCAGCGCGTCGACCGCGATCAGGCGGCGTTTGCCCAGGTCACCTGGGACATCACCTCGCAGTGGTCGATCGGCGGCGGTTTGCGCTATTTCAAGTACAACAACTCGATCCAAGGCTTCTACGGCTACTCGGCGAACTATGACGCACTGACGGGATATTCCTCCGGCGAAGCCGGTTGTTTCGCGCCCGCGACGACGCCGTTCGCGCCATGCACCGATCTCGACAAGACGGTGAAGGGGAGCGGCACCGTGCCGAGGATCAACCTCACGTACCGGTTCACGCCGAACAAGATGGTCTACTTGACGTATTCGAAAGGCTTCCGGCCGGGTGGCGTCAACCGCACGAGCTTGAAGGACATCGGGCCGTACCAGGCCGACTTCTTGAAGAACTACGAGTTCGGCTGGAAGACGCAGTGGCTCGACAACCGGCTGCGGTGGAACGGCGCGATCTTCTGGGAAGACTGGAACAACTTCCAGTTCTCCTTCCTGGGTCCGAACAGCGTCACGGTCATCGAGAACGGCGGCAACGCGCGCATCAAGGGCATCGAGAACGAGATCGAGTGGCAGGCTTCCGATGCGGTTAATTTGAGCGCGAATTTCACCTTCCTGGATCCGCGCTTGACGCAAAATTATTGCGGCCAGACCGGCGTGACCAGTTGTGCGAACCTGCAGACGACGGAACCGTTCGGCACGCCCAACGTGTTCACCGGCCCGCTCGCGCCGGCCGGCACGAACTTGCCGGTCACGCCGAAATTCAAGGGTAATTTGGTTGCCCGCTATGCGTTCGACGCGGTCGCGGGCTGGACGCCGTTTGCACAGGCCTCGTGGGTATACCAGACCAAGACCACGCCGCTGCTGCGCGTCGACAACGCCAATGAAATCGGCATGCAGCCGGCATACGGTCTGCTGGATTTGGTCGGCGGCGTGCACAGCGATCGCACCACGGTGCAACTGGTCGTCACCAACGTCGCCGATCGGCGTGCGCAGTTGACGCGCTTCGTGCAATGTACGGTCAATATTTGCGATCAACCGTACATCATTCCCTCCCAACCACGCACCATCGCGATCAAAATCGGACAAAAATTCTGAACTCTTGCGCCGGAATCGACGCAGCGGCGGGCCTTCGCGCCCGCCGCTGCGCGCTGCCCCGCGGGTTGGAGTAATACTTAACAGGATGCGCAGCGAAGAATCACCGGTAGCGGATCTTTGGTTGGGATTGGATACCGGCGGCACGTTCACCGATGCGGTGCTGCTCGCGGACGGCAAACACGTCGTCGCCAGCGCCAAGGCCTTGACGACCCACTACGACCTCGCGATCGGCATCGGCGCGGCGATCCGCGCGGTGCTCGCCGAGCTGCCGGCTGCGGCGCGCCGCGAGGACGTGAGCCTGGTGTCGGTCTCGACCACGCTCGCGACGAACGCAGTCGTCGAGAACCGCTTCAGTCCCATCCTGACGTTCCTGATCGGCTTCGATGCGGCGATGGTGGAGCGCTCGGGGCTGAAGCGCGATGCGGGCAGCCTCGTCGTGCCGATCGGGGGCGGTCACGACGCGGCGGGCGATGAGTCGGAGCCCTTGGCCGAGGAGGCGATCAGGCAGGCGGTCGCGAAGCACACGGATCGCGTCGAGGCGTTCGCGGTCGCCGCGCGCTTCGCGGTGCGCAACCCGGAGCACGAACTGCGCGCGCGCCGCATCATCCGCGCCGTGTCGGCCAAGCCGGTGACCTGCGGGCATGAGCTGAGCTCGAAGCTCGACGCGCCGCGCCGGGCGCTGACCGCGGCCTTGAATGCGCGGCTGACGCCACAGATCCGGCATTTGATCGAGGCCTTGTCGAGCGTGCTGACCGCGCAGATGATCGATGCGCCGCTGATGATCGTCAAGGGCGACGGCTCGCTGATGCGCGCCGAGGTGGCGCTGGAATGCCCGGTCGAGACGATCCTGTCGGGGCCGGCCGCGAGCGTCGTCGGCGCCAAATTCTTGACGGGGATCGAGGATTTCGTGGTCTCGGACATGGGCGGGACGACCACCGACGTCGCGGTCGTCGCGGCGGGCCGGCCGGTCATCAATGCCGATGGCGCGCTCGTCGGCGGCTGGCGCACGATGGTCGAGGCCGTCGACGTGCGCACCTGCGGACTCGGCGGCGACAGCGAGGTGGCGTTCGACCGCGACCTGCGGCTCGGCGTCGGGCCGCGCAAGGCGATGCCGCTCAGCCTGCTCGCGGCGAGCTTCCCGAATGTGCTCGAGGAGCTGCGCACGATCGCCGCTCTGGAGCGCCTGCCGGATCATCCGTCGCAGTTCGCTTTCCGCAATCCGGATCGCGCAGCGCCGGCGCATTGGTCGCGCCATGAGGGCGCGATCTGGCAAGCGCTCGCGTTGACGCCGCGGCGCCTCTCCGAGGTGGTCCGCAACGGCGCGGGAGTGATGGCGCTGCGCCGCCTCGCCGACGCCGGACTCGCGACCATCGCCGCGTTCACGCCGAGCGATGCGATGCACGTACTCGGCCGGCAGCACGGCTGGAACCGCGAGGCGGCCGAGTGCGGCGCGCGGATCCTCGCGACCGAGGAACGCAATGGGCGCGCGCTGCGCGCGGCCGCGACGCCGCAGGCGATCTGCGAGCGCACCTACGAGCACGTCGTACGCGCAAGCGGCCGCATACTGCTCGCCGCGGCGCTCGCGCATGATCCCGGCCTCGAGGCGCACGGCGACCGCTGGGGCCTGCTCGGCGATCATCTGGTCGAAGAGGCGGTCGCGGGCCGGCGCTTCTCCGGCCTCGTTGCGGCGACGCTCGGACTCGCGCGACCCGTGATCGCGATCGGCGCTCCGGTCGGCGCGTATTACCCCGAAATCGCGCGCCGCCTCGGCGCACCGCTGGTCATTCCCGAGCACGCCGCCGTCTGCAACGCGGTCGGCGCGGTCGCGGGCGTCGTCTCGCAGAGCGTCGAGATCCTGGTCAATCAGCCGGCGTTCCAGGTCTTTCGCGTGCACGATCCGGCGGCGAGCCACGATTACGCCGCCCCCGAGCCGGCGCTCGAGCATGCGCGCCGCGTCGCACGTGAACTTGCGCTCGCGGCGGCGCGGCGCGCGGGCGCCGCCGATCCGCACGTCGAAACCACGGTGATCGAAAAGCTTGCGCACGTCGGCGTCGGCGCCGACTACCTCGCCGAGGCGCTGGTCCGCTCGGTCGCGACCGGCCGCCCGCTCGCCGGGCACGGCGCGGCGCCCGCTTGGCGCGTCGGCGTCGCGAGCGAGGCCGATGTGCCGGCGCTCGTCGCGCTCGTCAACGGCGCTTATCGCGGCGCCGGCAGCCGCGCCGGCTGGACGACGGAAGCGGATTTGCTCGACGGCCAACGCACCGATGCGGCGGCGATCAGCACGATGTTGACGACGCCGGGCGGCAGCATGTTGACGCTGCACGCCGGATCCGAACTGTGCGCCTGCGTGCATCTGCACAACAAACCGGACGGCGTCTGTTATCTCGGCATGTTGAGCGTGCGGCCGGACTTGCAGGGCGGCGGTGTCGGCCGCCGTCTGCTGCAGGCGGCGGAGTGCCACGCACGCGATGAGCTCGCGGCACGCGACATCGAAATGACCGTCATCGACGTACGCACCGAACTGCTGGCTTGGTACGAACGCCGCGGTTATCGTTCGACCGGCGAGCTTCGGCCGTTTCCCTACGGCGATCCGCGCTTCGGCTTGCCGCGGCGCGATGATTTACGCTTCGTCGTGTTGCGCCGGCGTATCGCGCCTTAGCGGGCGAGCAGAGCGGCAAGGGCTGCGATCAGCGCGGGCGGCATCACGATGGCACCCAGCAGCAGGAACCGCCAGGCGCTGACCTTTAGCCCCTCGCGCCGCAGCGCGAGCAGCCAGAGGATCGTGGCGAGCGAGCCGGTTACCGACAGGTTCGGTCCGAGATCGACGCCGAGCAGCAAGGCGCCGGTGATTTGCGCCGAGAGGTGCGCGCCCTGCGCGACGCTGCCTGCGACGAGTCCCAGCGGCAGGTTATTGACCGCATTGCTGGCGAGCGCTGCGCCTCCGGCGGCCAACATGGCGCCGGCGTGCGGTGATGCGGCGCCGCTCGCCCGGAGCAGGCGCGCGAGCGGCGCCAGGATGCCGGTTTGCTCGATGCCCCGCACCAACACGAACAGGCCTGCGACCAAGGGCAGGATGCTCCAGCTGATCGATCGCAGCACGCGCCACGGGGACTCGGGTTGCAGGCACAGAATCGCGGCCCAGGTGGCGGCGGCGGCGAGCAGCGTGGGAAAGCCGAGGGGCCGATCGAGCGCGGAAGCGGCGAGCAGGACCACCGCGGTCACCGCGATCCCGCCGGCGGCGATGCGTCCCGCCGGCGGCAACGGCGGCAGTTCGATATCGCAGGCAATCGGCCCAAGGAGTCCCGCGCGTTGCGTGAAGCGCAGCACGAGGTAGGTCGCGAGGATCGAACCGGCCGATGCCGCGCCGAATTGCGACAGCCACGCGCCGAGCGCGGGCAGGTGCCGGCCGTAGACGACGAGATTGGCGGGATTGGAGATCGGCAGCACGAAGCTCGCCGCGTTGGCGATGAATGCGCAAATATATAAATGCGGCATGGGCCGCGCCCCGGCCGCGCGCGTAGCCGCGTACACGGCCGGCGTCAGCACGACCGCGGTCGCATCGTTCGACAGAAACATCGTGACCAGTATGCCGACGGCATAAATCAGCGTGAACAGCCTGACGGCCGATCCACGGGCGCGGATCACGGCGTAGGCGGCGAGCCAGCGGAACAGGCCGTGGCGGCGCGCGAGCTCGGCGAGCAGCATCATGCCGGCCAAGAACCAATACACGTTGCTGCCGTTGCGGACGGCCGAGCAGACGTCGGCGGCAGGCAGCAGCGAGAACAGCGGCAGCGCGGCGGCGCCGAGCGTTGCCCATAGCGCTTCCGGCAGGCCCCACGGACGCACGATGATGCCGAGGACCACAGCCGCGGTAATCAGCCAGGTGGCGATCTGCGCGGGCGATGCCGAAAGATCAAGCGTCAATAGATGCAAAACCACTCAGGTTGTCTTCAAGCGCACACTAGGCTGCATGTCCGATACTACCGGATCCCGACCGAGCACCGACGCGAAGAGCATGGCCGCCGCGCAAACGCCGCCTGCTGCGCAGCCGACCGACGCGGTGGCGCTGAGCGTCCCGGCGACGCTCGACCTGCCGACCGCGCGCGACATGCGCCTGGACGCACTGCGCGGCATGTTCCTGATCATCATGGCGGCCGTGCACGTGCCGACGCCGCTGTCGAAGTGGCTGCATGAGCCGTTCGGCTACCTGAGCGCGGCCGAGGGGTTCATCTTTCTGGGCGCCTGTCTCGCCGGTTACGTCTATGCCAAGATCCGCCGCAAACTGGGCGAGCGGACGATGACGCTGCGGCTCTGGGCCCGGGCGCGCAAGATTTACGGGGTGCACCTGGCCCTCGTCGTGCTGATCAGCTTGAGCGTGTGGCCGCTCGCGGGCCACGTGTGGCCGCTCGCGAATCATTTTCACGAGTTTCTGCAACAGCCGTTTCGCAGCCTGTTGCTGATGCCGCTGCTGCTGCACCAACCGCCGCTGTTCGACATCTTGCCGCTCTACATCGTGTTTCTTGGTTTGACGCCGTGGGTCATGGCGCTCGCGCAAAAACGCGGTTGGGGGTTCGCGCTGTTACTGTCGGCGGCGCTGTGGGTCGCCGCACAATTCCACCCGTTCACACGGTGGACGGCCCACCCCGCTCGGCTGCTGCCGGTGCTTTTGGGCTCGTTCAACCTGCTCGGCTGGCAATTCCTGTGGGTCGGCGGACTCGCGACCGGCGAGATCTTGATGCGCCGGCCCGGGATCCTGGCGCGCTATCGCCGCCGCTTGATCGCTCCCGCGCTGATCGTCGTGCTCGCCGGCCTGCTGTGCCGGCATCGGTTCGGCCTGCAACCGATGATGGTGCCGGATTTTTCGTTCTGGACCGACAAGTGGACCCTCGGCCCGCTACGCGTGCTGAATTCGGTCGCCTGGGCGGCGCTGCTGTGGAGTTGGAACCCGCGTCCGCCGCGTCCGCTGCTCGCGCCGACCGCGTCCATGGGTAGGCACTCGCTGGCCGTGTTCGCGCTGCACATTCCGCTCGCGATCGCGGCGGCGACCGCGATCCAACTCGCCCGGCTCGCGCCGCCCGCGCGCGTCGCGATCGGCGCCGCGGTGGTGCTGTGCCTGTTTCTGTTCGCGCGCTGGCTCGACCGCGCGCCGCGGCCCCGCGCGGGCGCCTTCAGCGCGCCGCAGAAGATCGACGTGCGGTCGCGGCTGCGCGCGCGCGATTGATCGCGCCGGCAAGTTCGGTGGCCGCCGCGCGGATGGCCGTCGCCGAGCCGCCGCCGGCGTAGATGATCGCGCGCGAGGAGTTGACCAACAGGCCCGCGCCCGCGGCGTCGAGTCCGGCCTCGATCGCCGCCTCGAGATCGCCGCCTTGCGCGCCGATGCCGGGCACCAGAAACGGCAGCCGCGGATGGGCGCGGCGCAGCTCGGCCAGGTCGCGCGGAAAGGTCGCGCCGACGACGAGCATCAGATTGTTGTGCTCGTTCCAGTGCTCTGCAGCGCGTGCGGCAATCAGGCGGTACAGCGGCACGCCGTCGATGCGCAGGTCCTGGAAGTCCTTCGCGCCGGAATTCGACGTGCGGCACAGCACGATCGCGCCGCGGTCGGGCCGCGCCAGAAACGGCCGCACCGAGTCCTCGCCCATGTACGGATTCACCGTGACCGCATCGGCGCCGTACCGGTCGAACGCCTCGCGCGCATAAGCCTCGGCGGTATGGCCGATGTCGCCGCGCTTCGCATCGAGGATCACGAGCGCGGACGGAGCGCGTTCGCGGATGTAGCGGATGCTCGCGAGCAGTTCGGCCTCGGCCCCGCATGCGCTGTAGAAGGCGATTTGCGGTTTATAGGCCGCCGCGATGCCGACGCTGGCATCGACAATACGCCGGTTGAACGCGAACAGCGGTTCCGGGACGGCGGCGAACTCGGCCGGCAACCGGGCGGGATCCGGATCCAAGCCGATGCAGACCAGGCTGCCGCTTTGGCTTTGCGCTTGCTGGAGTCGATCGGCGAAGCTCTGGCTCATGCGCCATGATAACGAGCAGGCGGCGCGTTAGGGAGTATGCTATTGGGCCAATCCGAGAACGCGCTTTGCCCAGAACGCCCCGTACCGGACCGCGACTCGTGCTGCAACCGGCCAGCCGCCCATTGTCGCGGCAGACGAGCAGCGCGGCGTTGAAGCGATTTTTTTCGATTGCCGACGCCTGGGAACTGTCGCCGCTGCAGCAATGCCGGCTGTTGAAGATCCCCTCCCCACAGGTGCTCGAGCGCTACCGTTTGGGTCAGGCTCCGCGGCTCTCGGCCGCGCAGCAGGAGCGCGCGGCGCTGCTCGCCAATATCCAACGCTCCTTGATTCAGGAGGCCGCCACGAACGGGCAAACGGCGCCCGTTGAGCACGCGTGGGCGTGGCTGCACGCACCGCACCAACGGCCGCCGTTCGACGGCGACAGCCCCCTGTATTTCATGCTCGAAAAGGGGCTGCCGGCGCTGCGTGAGGTGGCGCGGCTGCTGGTGCGGGAAGGGGGGCATCGCTGCGCTTGAGTTATACTTAAGGGCTGTTCCGAATGCGAGAGTGGCGGAATTGGTAGACGCACCAGCCTTAGGAGCTGGCGGGGTAACACCCATGCGAGTTCGAGTCTCGCCTTTCGCACCAGCGCGCGTCACGTTACGTTTCGATCATCGATGAGGTAGGACATGCAGGTTTCCGTCGAGAGCACCGGCAAATTGGAGCGCCGCATGCAAGTCGCCGTGCCGGCGGAGCGGGTCGCGCAGGAGATCGCGGCGCGGCTGAAGACCTTGAGCCGCACCGCGCGGCTGAAGGGCTTCCGTCCGGGCAAGGCGCCCTTGACGGTGATCCGGCGGCAGTTCGGCGTGAAGGTGCATCGCGAAGTGATCGGCGAGCTGCTGCAGTCGAGCTTCACCGAGGCGGTCACGCAAAAACAGCTCGCGCCTGCGGGCAATCCACGGATCGAGCCGCACAGCATCGCCGAAGGGCAGGATCTGAAATATACCGCGACGTTCGAGGTGTTCCCGGACATCGCGTTGCAGCCGATCGAATCGCTGGACATCGAGCGCACGACGGCCGCGGTCACCGATGCCGACGTCGATGCGATGATCGAGCGCTTGCGCAAGCAGCAGATGCAATACCACACGGTGACGCGCGCCGCAGGCAACGGCGACCGTGTGACCATCGATTTCGACGGCACGATCGACGGTAAGGCGTTCGCCGGCGGCACGGGCGAGAACGTCGGCATCATTCTCGGCGAGGGCAAGATGCTGGCGGAGTTCGAGCGGGGACTGCTCGGCGGCGGCGCCGGCGACCAGCGGGCGATCGACGTGAGTTTCCCGGCCGATTACCGCGTGAACGAATTGGCCGGCAAAGCCGCGGTCTTCAACGTTCAGATCCGGGGCGTCGAGGCAGCGGTGGTGCCGGAACTTAACGAGGAGTTTTGCGAACTGTTCGGCGTCACGGACGGCGGCGTGGCGAAACTGCGTGAAGAAGTCAGCGCCAACATGCGCCGCGAATTGGAACAGACGCTGCGCAATCGCAACAAGAGTACGGTGCTGGAGAAGCTTTATCAGGCCAATCCGATCGACGTGCCGAACTCGCTGATCGACTCTCAGGTGCGCGACATGCAGGTCGAGGCGATGCGCCGTGCCGGCATCAAGGACGCCGCGCAAGCCCCGTCGCCGCAGCCATTCATCGAGCCGGCGCGCCGCCGCGCCGCGGTCGGTTTGATCTTGGGCGAACTGATCAAGCGCCAGAATCTGCGGCCGGACGCCGCGCGCGCCGATGCGCGCTTGGACGAGATAGTCGGCGCATACGGGGATGCCGCGGCGCTCAAGCGGACCTATCAGCAAAACGCCGGTGCGATGCGGCAGGTGGAGAGTCTTGCGCTGGAGGATCAGGCGGTCGACTGGGTGCTCGCGCACGCGCAGGTGCGCGAGGTGGCATCGACGTTCCGCGAGCTGATGAAGTTCGAGGGTTGAACAGGACTCGAGGTCCCTTGAAATGCTTCTCCGCCGTCCTCACTGAGGAAGGACCGCGGGGGCAACTTTGACAAACGCAGGCGAAACATGACGACACGCGCACTGAACTTGGTTCCGATGGTGGTCGAGCAGACGGCACGCGGCGAGCGCGCCTACGACATTTATTCTCGACTCCTCAAGGAGCGCGTCGTTTTCGCCGTGGGTCCGATCGACGATTACATGGCGAATCTGATCGTCGCGCAGCTGCTGTTCCTGGAGTCCGAGAATCCGGAGAAGGACGTCGCGCTGTACATCAATTCGCCGGGCGGTTCGGTCAGCGCGGGACTCGCAGTCTACGACACGATGCAGTTCATCAAGCCCGACGTCAGCACGATCTGCGTCGGACTCGCCGCATCGATGGGAGCGGTCCTGCTCGCCGGCGGCGCGGCCGGCAAGCGTTATTCGCTGCCGAATTCGAAAATCATGATTCATCAGCCGTCGGCGGGCTTCCAGGGCCAGGCCTCGGACATCGACATCCATGCCCGCGACGTGCTGGAAACTCGCGAGCGCTTGAACGGCATTTTGGCCAAACACAGCGGCCAGACGATCGAACGGATCAAATTGGACAGCGACCGGGACAATTTCATGTCCGCGGAGATGGCGCGCGCCTACGGTTTGATCGATACGATGCTAGAGAAGCGCGGCGAACTGCCGATCAAGGCTTGAGAACCGGCCGCTCTGCGGCGGCAGCGGTGGGGCCCGCTCGGCGGACCCCGGTCACGCCTGGCCAACCCCCCGCTTTGCGTGCGGTCCGCCGGGTGCTATATAGTCATCCCCATAGGTTAACCCGGTGCCGCCGGTGTCCGGCCGGCCGCGGCAGCGGGTTGGGGCCAACTCGAGGAAAGCATGAGCGAAGATTCGCGCAGCAAGCATGATGACGGAAAGCTTTTGTATTGCTCGTTCTGTGGAAAGAGCCAGCACGAGGTGCGCAAACTCATTGCCGGACCCTCGGTATTCGTCTGCGACGAGTGCGTCGAACTATGCAATGACATAATCCGCGAGGAACTCGAGGAACGCGCCGAGCGCACGCGCGACAAGCTGCCGAAGCCTCACGAGATCAAGAAGGTCCTGGACGAGTACGTGATCGGCCAGGAGCGTGCGAAGCGCGTGCTGTCGGTCGCCGTCTACAATCATTACAAGCGCTTGCAGACGCGCAGCGGCGACTCGGGCACGCGCGCGCGCGACGAGGTCGAACTCGCGAAGAGCAATATCCTGCTGATCGGGCCGACCGGCTCGGGCAAGACGCTGCTCGCCGAGACGCTCGCGCGGTTGCTGAACGTGCCGTTCACGATCGCCGACGCCACGACGCTGACCGAGGCCGGCTACGTCGGCGAGGACGTCGAGAACATCATTCAGAAACTGCTGCAAAAATGCGATTACGACGTCGAAAAGGCGCAGACCGGCATCGTCTACATCGATGAGATCGACAAGATCTCGCGCAAGTCCGACAACCCGTCGATCACCCGCGACGTCTCCGGGGAGGGCGTGCAGCAGGCGCTGTTGAAGCTGATCGAGGGGACGATCGCGTCGGTGCCCCCGCAGGGCGGGCGCAAGCACCCCCAACAGGAATTCCTGCAGGTCGACACGACCAACATTCTGTTCGTCTGCGGTGGTGCGTTCGCCGGTCTCGAGAAGATCATCATGAACCGCACGCACAAGAGCGGCATCGGCTTCGTCGCCGAGGTGCGCGAACAGAACGCGCGGCTCCACGGCAACGACATGTTTCACGATACGGAGCCGGAGGACTTGATCAAATACGGCCTGATCCCCGAGTTCGTCGGCCGACTGCCGATCGTCGCGACGCTCGAGGAACTCGACGAGGATGCGCTGATCTCGATCCTGCTGCAGCCGAAGAATGCGCTGACGAAGCAATACCGCAAGCTGTTCGACATGGAAGGCGTCGAACTGGACTTTCGCGAAGACGCGCTGCGCTCGGTTGCGCGCAAGGCCATGCAGCGCAAGACCGGCGCCAGAGGCCTGCGGACGATCCTCGAGAACGTGTTGCTGGACACGATGTACGACTTGCCGTCGCTGCGCAACGTACAGAAAGTCGTCGTCGATGAGTTGGTCATCGAAGGCACCAACAAGCCCTACATCGTGCACCGCACCGACGAGCCGCGCCTGGTCGCACCCGTCGTCGAGGAACAGCGGCGCCCGACGGGGTCAGACCACCTTTGAGCGCCAAAGGCGAGCCGAGAGTGAGCGAGGATAAGACTCGCGATGCGCCGACGATGCCGCCGCCGCCGAGCGGCATGCCGGTGCTGCCGTTGCGCGACGTCGTCGTCTACCCGCACATGGTGATCCCGCTGTTCGTCGGCCGCGAGAAGTCCATCGTCGCGCTGGATATCGCGATGAAGGCCGACAAGCGCATCCTCCTGGTGGCTCAAAAGCAAGCCGAAGTCGACGATCCGAAGGGGTCGGATCTGTACTCGGTCGGCACCATCGCGACGATTCTGCAGCTCTTGAAGTTGCCGGACGGCACCGTCAAAGTGCTGGTCGAAGGCGTCGACCGGGCGACGATCGAACGGCTCGACGAGGGCGAATTCTTCGCCGCCCAGGTCGTGCCGATGCCCGATGTAGAACGCTACGAAGAGCGCGAGATGGACGTCTTGACCCGCTCGGTCATCACCCAGTTCGAGCAGTACGTCAAGCTCAACAAGAAGGTACCGCCGGAAATCCTCACCTCGCTCGCCGGCATCGAACAGGCGGGCCGTCTCGCCGACACGGTCGCGGCGCACATGTCCTTGAAGCTCTCGGAGAAGCAGAAGGTCCTGGAGATCCCGGACGTGCGCAAGCGTCTCGAGCACATGCTCGCCGTCATCGAGGGCGAGATGGACGTGCTGCAGATCGAAAAGCGGATTCGCGGCCGCGTCAAACAGCAGATGGAAAAGAGCCAGCGCGAGTACTACCTGAATGAGCAGATGAAAGCCATTCAAAAGGAGCTCGGCGACCTCGACGAAGCGCCGAACGAGATCGGCGAGCTCGAGAAGCGCATCAAGGCCGCGGGCATGCCGAAGGAGGCGCGCGACAAGGCGAATTCGGAACTCGCGAAGCTGAAGCTGATGTCGCCGATGTCCGCCGAAGCGACGGTCGTGCGCAACTACGTCGACTGGCTGGTCAAGTCGCCGTGGAAGAAGCGCAGCAAGGTACACCTTGACATCGCCGCGGCGGAGAAAGTCCTGGAAGCCGATCACTACGGGCTTGAAAAGGTCAAGGAACGCATCGTCGAGTACCTCGCCGTGCAGCAGCGCGTGAAGAACCTGCGCGGTCCGATTCTGTGTCTGGTCGGGCCTCCCGGCGTCGGCAAGACTTCGCTCGGCCAGAGCGTCGCGCGCGCAACCAATCGCAAGTTCGTGCGCATGTCCTTGGGCGGAGTGCGCGACGAGGCCGAGATCCGCGGCCACCGCCGCACGTACATCGGCTCGATGCCCGGCAAGATCATCCAAAATCTCGCCAAATGCGGCGTGCGCAACCCCCTGTTTCTGTTCGATGAGGTCGACAAGATGTCGACCGATTTCCGCGGCGATCCCTCGTCGGCGCTGCTCGAGGTGCTGGATCCGGAACAGAACAGCACGTTCAACGATCATTACCTCGAAGTGGATTTCGACCTCTCGGAGGTGATGTTCGTGTGCACGGCGAACAGCCTGAACATTCCGGCGCCGCTGCTCGACCGCATGGAGGTGATCCGCATCTCCGGCTACACCGAGGATGAAAAGAGCAACATCGCGCGGCGCTATCTGCTGCCGAAGCAGATCAAGCAAAACGGTTTGAAGAACGGCGAACTCGTCGTCGCCGACGCCCCGATCCAGGACATGATCCGCTACTACACGCGCGAAGCGGGCGTGCGCAACCTCGAACGGGAACTCTCGAAGATCGGCCGCAAGGCGGTCAAGCAATTGCTGCTGCACCCGGACGACAAGACCATCACGATCGAGTCGTCGAACCTCGACGCGTTCCTCGGCGTGCGCCGTTTCCGCTACGGCAAGGCCGAGGAGAGTAACCGCGTCGGCCAGGTGACCGGTCTTGCATGGACCGAGGTCGGCGGCGAGTTGCTCACCATCGAGGCGGCGGTCGTCGCCGGCAAGGGCAAGCTCACGCACACCGGGCAACTCGGCGAAGTCATGCAGGAGTCGATCCAGGCGGCGATGACGGTCGTGCGCAGCCGCTCGACCCTCCTCGGGCTGGAAGTGGATTTCTACCAAAAGGCGGATGTGCACATACACGTGCCGGAGGGCGCGACGCCGAAGGACGGCCCCTCCGCCGGCATCGGCATGTGCACCGCGCTGATTTCGGCGCTGACCAAGATCCCGGTGCGCTCGGACGTCGCGATGACCGGCGAGATCACGCTGCGCGGCGAAGTGCTGCCGATCGGCGGACTCAAGGAGAAGCTCCTCGCCGCGCATCGCGGCGGCATCACGACGGTCCTGATTCCGGACGACAACGTCAAGGACCTCGCTGAGATACCGGACAACATCAAGGAGAAACTCGATCTCCGCTCGGTCAAGTGGATCGACGAGGTGCTGCAAGTGGCGTTGACGCACATGCCGGCGCCGCTCGGCGCCGCGGCGCCGAAGCCGCCGGCGGAAATCGTCGACGAGAAGCGGCGGCGGCCGGCGCGCGTCAAAAACCAGGTCCGGGCGCACTAGCCGCACATTGGACTAGCCAAGCGCAACCTCCTCGCGTAAACTTTCGCGCCTCTTCCAGTGGGTGCTTAGCTCAGCTGGGAGAGCGTCGCCTTTACACGGCGAAGGTCGGGGGTTCGATCCCCTCAGCACCCACCAACATGCGGAGTGGTAGTTCAGCTGGTTAGAATACCGGCCTGTC
>JAYTQR010000038.1:0-17396 GCA_043746615.1 Gammaproteobacteria bacterium
GAGGCTTGTCTTTAGCCAGATTGCGCCCGTAGCTCAGTTGGATAGAGCGCCTGGCTACGAACCAGGAGGCCGGGAGTTCGAATCTCTCCGGGCGCACCACACATTTTCGAATCGAGAGCAGCTTCGGCGCGAGTCGCCGCCGGGCCCTAATTCGAACTCCCGGCAGAAGATAACGGAGTTCGACGACAGCGCCGCGCAGCGGCGATGTCGATCGCCCGCAAGGGCGACCCCGAGCGCAAGCGAGGGGCGAAGGGGCCGTAGGCCCCGGAGTAATCTCTCCGGGCGCACCATAAAATCAGCAAGTTACGAAAATTCTGTCAGGCATTTCAATTTTGAGTCACCACTGAGTCACCACCGCGTACGGACCCGTCTCGGGCGGATAGCTGGCTGGCGCGCGTCGCGAATCGGCGCAATTCGAATATTGCCGCCGTGGCCCTGGCAAACAAGAATGCGCGCACTGTTTGGGCGCTACTAGCCCATGGCCGCGAATACCAAGCCGGGCATCGATTGGCAGGCGCCGTGACACCTTAGCGCGACGTCGCTCCAGAAATCACAGAAACATCATTTACTTTAGTACGATTTTCCCACAACCGAGTGCACAGGCGTTCTTCAAAGTGATGGCATCACAGGTCAGACCGGGATTGACTCAACCTAAATTGGACACGGGACTTCAACAGTCCGCCGTAGTGATCAGGCGTCAATCAGCAAATTCCATTAGGGCCCGCGATTTCGCGTCGCACTCACAGGCCGGATGTATGGCTGCACTCTATTCCTGCAATCCATCTCGAGAAGAAACGCTTGGCATAGTGGGGGCGTCCATGTATGTCCATGAGCAACTGCGCTAGACGACGGTGATCTGGGCGGTGGCTACGTGCATAGATAGGAAGAATGGGGCGCCGGCAGGTTGCTTAACGTGACAAGCCGAGATTGTGAAGTCGGGTGGGAAGCCGGTGAGCCAGGATAGGAGGCGGGCGCACTAAATGGGTGAATTGACCGGACGTCTGATGTCGGGGATATTGCCAGTGTCGTCGCTGGTAATTGCTTTTCGGTAGGGTATGCGTTGGAGTTGGCTTTTTTATGTTCTTGGAGAGCTCGATATAAACTGCGCAAGGCGTGTGAGAAAGCTGAAGACGGTCAGATGCAGATCGTGGCTGCAGTGAAATGAAAGGAGTCGGACGATGCCGAACACTTTGATTGATCCATATCGAATTCTTTCAATCGATGGTGGAGGGCTGCGCGGAATAATTCCCCTGGTGATATTACAAAAACTCGATCTAGCGGTGCCCGGATGGCGGAAAAACATCAATATGTTTGCGGGTACCTCAACCGGGGGGCTCATTGCGCTGTGCCTTGCAAAACGCATGGAGCCTGCTGAACTGCTCAATATCTATATGCGCCAGGGTGCCTTCATTTTCGATCGCAATCTTTGGCACGAAATCAAGGAGCTAGGCAATCTCACTGGTCCGAAGTATGACAGTACCAATAGAGAGAAGGTATGTACGGACGTGTTAGGAGATCTTCAGTTGGCGGACCTCCGATCGAAGGACGGCAAATGTGGCCATGTGGTGATTACATCTTTTGATTTGGATGACCGTTCAGACCAGGACGCGTCTACCCGGCGTTGGAAGGCAAAGATTTTTCATAACTTGCCCGCGGGAGACACAGGTGACGATAGCGAATATGCGTACCGTGTCGCGATGCGCACATCCGCTGCGCCAACGTACTTCGGCTCGTACGACGGATTTGTCGACGGCGGTGTCTTTGCTAACAATCCCAGTTTGTGCGGACTAGCGCAAACGCAGGATCCGCGGCTAACCATCAGTATTCCACTTTCTGGCGTCAAGATGATCTCGCTGGGCACCGGATTCTATCCGTTCCACCTCAATGGAGACGAAAAGTGGGGACTCGCGCAATGGGCGCCTCACTTCGTCGATTTGCTGATGGACGGCGTCAATGAAGTTGCCGATTTTCAGTGCGCACACTTAATGCAACAGGGGAGTTACTTAAGAGCAGCTCCGAAAATGCAGACGAACATCACTATGGACGATCCCACGCAAGTGGGGTTGCTGCAGAGTATTGGCAACAACTTTGACCTAACTGATGCGACAAAGTTTGCGGGGAGTTGGTGAGGAAATACGGGTTGGTCCGGGACACTGGGTTCGGCTCAAGGAGCTGACGAAGTAGAAGTTGATCTCAGTGATCTCTAGATGCTGCTCGCGCGCTCTGTTGATCGTCGTTGTGCGCGACGTTGAACTATGCCGGTGATTACGCATGATAAAGATGGAATAAACCCGTCCTCGACTTACTGATCCGTGCATCAAAGAGTGCGTAGTATGGCATGGCATGCAAACCAAGACCGATGCGCGCAAATTGGATGTGGCAACGCAGACGCACTTGCGCCGCTCGGTGGTACAGGCGGTACATGGCGGCATGGACGAGCGCGCTTGGGCAGAATGCTCAACTTCTACGAACGAGCGGCGGCATGAACGTGTCGGAGTTGTTGAACAGTACGCGCTCAAGCCAGCAGGTCATGCTTGCTGACAGTAACGCAAGAATGGTTCCGGGTCTCAGCAACATCGGCTCATGCTACCGATCGCTCGCGTGCATTGGCAATTCGAGTTTCTGAACAGAACGGGGTGCGGCTAGCTGAACCGCGGCTGAATTCCCGCCGCTAGATCTTTAGCGCGACCGGCTTCTTCAGCACGAACGACAGCACCAGGTAATAGACGATGCCGATCGCTATCCAGCAAGCCCCTAGGATTTTCGCGGTCGTGTCCATTTCGTAGAGCACGTAGGCGATCACGATGAATCCAGAGACCGGGAAAATCAGGTGGCGCAGCCAATCGCGGCTGCGCCCTCGAATGAAATAATGGTTGATCACCGACAAGTGCAGCAACAGGAAACCCGTCAATGCGCCAAAATTCACCACCCGGCTCAAGTCGTCGATGCGCCCCGAAAACAGCAAGCTGACGGCCAGCGAAATGCCGGCGACCGCCAACGTGCTGAAATAGGGCGTCTGATAGCGCGGGTGGATTTTCGCGAGTACCGCCGGCAGCTTGCCGTCCCGCGCCATTGCAAACAGAATCCGTGACACCGCCGCTTGCGCGGCCATCGCGTTGGCTATTCCCGAGGCGATCACCGACGCGACGATCGTCGCGGTACGCAACCATGCGCCGCCGGCACGCGCGGCAATTTCGTAGAATGCAGTTGCTGGCGACGTGAAATGCATGCCGTGCGCCAAGTCGCTGGCGATCCAGGTCTGCACGACGAACAGCAGGCCGACCAACCCCAGCGACAGCAGCGTCGCCCGGCCGACCGCGTTCTGACCACCGCGGCTTTCCTCGGCAAGCGTCGAGATACCGTCGAAGCCGAGAAATGACAGCACGGCGATCGAGGTCGCCCCGACGACCGTCGCGAGCGAGAACGCGCCCGGATCATAGACCGGTTGCAACGTCAGACGGCCCGCGCCGGCGCCGGCGTGCAGCGCGAGCAGTCCGCAGACAATGAATGCGGCCAAGGACACCAATTCCATGATCAGCAGATACCGGTTGACGCTCGCCGTCAGTTGCATGCCGATCAGATTGACGATTGCATTGAAGACGATGAAGCCGATCAGCCACATCCACTCCGGCGCCGCGGGGAAGAGCGGCCGCAACGCGACGGCGCTGATCAAGTACAACAGCGCCGGCACGAGGATGTAATCCAGCAGGATCAGCCAGCCGGCGAAGAATCCCGCAGTCTCGTGCAAGCCGCGCTGCGCATACGTGTAGACGGACCCGGCCACCGGGAACGCGCGCGACATTGTCGCGTAGCTCATTGCCGTGAAAAACATGCCGACGAGACCAACTAGATAGGCGAGCGGCACCATGCCCTTAGCGTCGTGCCAAACGAAGCCGAATACCGCGTACGGCGCGATCGGCACCATGAAGATCATGCCGTAAACGACGAGGTCCTTGGTGGAAAGGGCGCGGCGCAGCTGCTCCTTGTAGCCGAATTGCTCGAGACTCGTCATCGATCGAGCCGCGTGCGCCGCGCCGCCCGGGTCAGACGCTGTTGCTGATTACGAGGCGGCCGTTCTCGACCGGAATGCGCTTGCCAGGGTCATGCGACATCTTGATCGTATGCACCTGCCCGTCGAGTTGGTAGCGCACCTTATAACCGATCTGCTTCGAGGATTTGTCGTACACGGTTTCGCAACGCGCTTCGGTCGTCGTATAGGTGTTCTGCTGCTGTAGGTGGTTTTGCAAGCGATTGCCGCCATAGCCACCCGCGGCTGCACCCGCCACCGTCGCGAGTTCCTTGCCCGAGCCGCCGCCGATTTGATGGCCGATCACGCCGCCGACCACGGCGCCGGCGATCGTCCCGAGAAGTTGGTGCGGGTCGCGTGTCGGCGCTTGGCGCGTGACCGGCACGTCTTGGCAGTCCTGATGCGCAGTACGGATCGTTCGCGACAGCGGAGTCACTTCGAGGACTTGCGCGTAATCCTGTCCTTTGTTCAGAATTTTATATCCCGCAAATGCGCCCGCCCCCGCGGCCGCCGCGACGCCGACGACGACCCCCGTCACAAGAGATCTATTCATGGGTTGCTCCTCCTGATGATTGCGCACATTGCGCCCCGGGAGAGAATCATAAACCACGGAGGATGCGCGCGCGAAGCTTGGATTCCTTAAGAGACATTCATTCGCAGCGTGCGCCCTGGCGCTTCAGTTCGCGTCGTACGGCCGAAATATCCAGATGCTCGAGCGCAACGTCTGTCTTTAGCGACAGTGCGGCGGCGACGCCGGCGCCTTGACCGCTGACGGCACAGCACATCATGTTGCGCACGGCAGCGTGCGAGATCTTGTCGCCGCCGATGCAGCGGCCGGCAACCAATAAATTGCCGACACCCTGCGGCAACAGCGCGCGATAGGGCAGGTGAAAATAACGCCCGGTCGTCGGCAACACGAGCACGCCGTAGCCGTCGATAAACTCGGGAAAGATGCCGATCGAATCGGCGAAGCGGCCCTGCTCGCGAACGTCGCGCGCGGTCATATTGTAGTGCGCGTCGATCTTGCGCGTATCACGCACGCCCAAGGTCATGCCGAAATTGCGCAGCTTCGCGTGCTCGCACCCGGGCATGAATCGGCGCAGCGCCTCGACGGCCAACACAGCTTGGCGCCGGCCTTCGATTTCTCCGGCCGTCAAATCGTTGGCGTCGGTGCCGTCGCATCGAGGCAAATGCACCAGATTCAAGTACGTGAGGTCCCCTTGGTCCGTGACCGACCCCCATGTGCCTGCGATCGTATTCAAGTTCGCCGGGATGACGCCGGCCGCGACTGCCTGTTGGAACGGCTTGCGCAGGAACGGCGAAAACAAATCATCTTCCTTGCCGGTCGTTTCGATGTCCCATTCGCCGTTGCCCGCCCAATCCTTGTACGTTTGCGGATCGGCCTTGACTTGTTCGAGAAAGCGCCGTTTGTTAACGCCGGTCATCGAAAACATCACCGAGGCGGCCATCATTTCCTCCTTCGGCGTCATGCGCGTGGGTGCGCCGGCACGCATCGCCACGTCGGCATCGCCGGTGGCATCGATGATGCGCTCGGCAAGGATGGCCTCGCGTCCCGACTTGCTCTCGGTGATGACACCGCGGATGGCCCCGTCGCGGACGATCGGCGCAACGAACAGCCGGTGCAGCATCGGCTGCACGCCGGCTTCTTGCACGAGCGTGTCGGCGACATATTTGAACATTTCGGCGTCCAGCGCGTAACTGATCGACTGCGGCTCGGGGCTCGCGGCGCCCATGGCTTTGGCGCGCTGCTCGAACTCGATGCCGATCCCCTCGCTGTCGACGGTGCGCTCGTGGCGGTACCAGGCGAAGCCCTCGACGCCGACTTGGGTAATGTTGCCGCCGAAACAGCCGTTGCGCTCGAGCAGCGTCGTGCGCGCGCCGGCGCGCGCAGCCGCGAGGGCGGCCGCGAGTCCGGCCGGACCGCTGCCGACGACGAGAACGTCCGTCTCCGCAACGACATCGACTGCGCGGGCGGGTTCGTCGATTCGATTCACCGTGTCGGCCTTTGAGTGTCGCTGCGAAGCCGCTTAGTATACGCGGCCCCATGCTCCTCGTTCGTCTCGACAAAGTTTCGCTGAGTTTCGGTCGGAGGCCGCTGCTGGACCGTGTCGACTTGCAAGTGCGCAGGGGCGAGCGCGTCTGCGTGCTCGGCCGCAATGGCGAAGGCAAGTCCTCGCTGCTGCGCCTTATCAGCCGCCGGATCGCCGCCGACGGTGGCGAGGTGTGGGTACGTTTGGGCACGCGCGTCGCCGTGCTCGATCAAGAAGTCACCGCGGATACCGAGCAATCGGTCCGCGACGTCGTGCGCGGCGGCGCGGGATCCGACGGCGGAGCACACGAACACTGGGAAATCGATCTGCAAGTCGAGCAAGTGATTTCGCGCTTGCAGCTCGACGGAGATGCGCGGCTGCACGCGCTGTCCGGCGGCTGGCGTCGGCGTGCGCTGTTGGGCCGCGCGCTGGTCTCGGCTCCGGATTTATTGTTGCTTGACGAGCCGACGAACCAGCTGGATATCGAGGCGATTCGCTGGCTCGAAGAGTTGCTGGTCGAATTCGCCGGTGCGCTGCTGTTCGTCAGTCACGACCGCACGTTCCTACGGCGCGTCGCGACGCGCATCGTCGAACTGGACCGCGGGCAGTTGCGCACTTGGCCGGGTAGTTATGATGATTACGTGCTGCAAAAGCGCGCGGCGCTGGAGGTCGAAGAGCGCCATTCGGCCTTGTTCGACAAGAAACTCGCGCAAGAGGAGGCGTGGATCCGCCAGGGCGTCGAGGCGCGCCGGACACGCAACGAGGGCCGCGTGCGCGCGCTCGAGCAATTGCGCTTGCAGCGGCGCGCGCGCCGGGAGCGGATCGGTCAAATGGACGTGCGCGTGCAAGATGCGGCGCCGTCCGCAAAATTGGTCTTCGAGGCGCAGCAGGTGTCCCATGCATACGGCGGCAACCGTGTCATCGCCGATTTTTCCGCGCGCATCATGCGCGGCGACCGCATCGGCATCATCGGCCCAAACGGCTGCGGCAAGACGACGCTGATCAAACTGTTGGTAGGGGAGATCGAACCCAGCGCCGGCTCGATACGCCGCGGCGCCGCGCTGATGCCCGCCTACTTCGACCAGCAGGGCGAACAACTCGATCCGGCGGCGTCGATCATGGACAACGTCACCGGCGGCAGCGGCGATATGGTGACGATCGACGGGCGGATGCGGCACGTTGCCGGTTATTTGCGCAATTTCTTATTTCCGGCCGAGCGTCTGCAGGCGCCGGTGAGCATGCTGTCGGGAGGCGAGCGCAATCGGCTGTTGCTCGCGCGGCTGTTCGCGAAGCAAAGCAATCTGTTGATCATGGACGAACCGACGAACGACCTGGACGCGGAGAGTCTCGGATTACTCGAAGATCTCGTCGCCGACTATCCGGGGACCCTGCTGCTGGTCACCCATGACCGTACGTTTCTAGACAATGTCGTAACCAGTACATTGGTGTTCGAGGGCAATGGGTCCGTCAACGAGTACGTCGGCGGCTACAGCGACTGGCTGCGCCAGAGACAAGAACCGGCCGACGTGCCGCCGCCGGCCCGGCGCGACGCGCGGGCGCGGGCGCGGGAGCCAGCGCGCGTCCCGCAGCCGCGCCGACTGTCTTACCAGGATCAGCGGGAACTTGACGCGCTGCCAGACAAGATTCAGTCGCTCGAGGAAGAGCAGCGGCGACTGCAAGACGAGAGCCTCGATCCGCAGATGTTTCGCAAGGCGCCCGAGCGTGCTGCGGCCGCGTTGCGCCGCTTGCAGGAACTGGGCGAAATTCTCGAGGCCGCCTATGCAAGGTGGCAAGCGCTCGAAAAGTCGCGACCGGCCTAACGGCGCGGGCGTCCGCGGCCGAGCAAGTCGCCGGGATTTGGCAGCGCGGCGCCGGCGGCGTCTGGAATGACCAGCGACGAGGCTTGCTCCCGGCGTAACTCCTGCAGTTCCCTCATCGTCTGCTGTACGGCGGCTTCGGCCGCGGCGCCGAACTTTGCGATCGCACCGGCCAACGTCGAGGCCTCGAGATCGAAGCTGATCGGCAGCGTGCCCATCGGCGTCATGACCTGCGCCTGACCGACGTATAGAACCGCCCGGGCCGCATCGTCCGAGCCGTCCGCGGCGACCGGAGTCAACCGGCGGATCGTCCCGAGCTTGCGATCGGTAAATAGGTCCTCGCGGTAAATTTGCGCGGAGTCCATTGTCGTCTGGTGGCCCTCGGTGGCGGAACTCATGGCGTAAGGCATCCTCTAAAACGTGTTGCAAATGCGACCGTGTCAAACTTAGCAGTTTCTGCGCGGCGGCGGGTGCGCTGATACGATAGCCGCGTCCTTGGGTATTTTGGTGGGTCTCACGGGCTTGCACAACAATTCTTCAAAGCATTCCGCGCCAGCCTATCGGATTCCGGCCTGGACTACCGTGCTCGGCGTCGTCCTGTTCGGTCTCGCATTGTGGTGGCTGCATCATTTGCTCGCTCAATACCGCTGGCAGGACATCGCCGTCCGTATCCATGCGATCCCGCCCGAGGCGCTGCTATGGGCCGCGTTATTGGCGGTTGCCGGTTATGGGTGTTTGACGCTTTACGAGATGCTGGGCGTGCACTTCGCCGGCGCCGGAATTGCGTATTATAAGGTGGCGCTGATCGCCTTCACCGCATACGCGATCGGTCATAACGTCGGCATGAATGCGTTGAGCGGCGGTGCGATCCGCTTCCGCACTTATTCTGGCCTCGGGTTGAACACGAAGCAGGTCGCAACAATCGTTGCGTTCGGCACCGTGACGTTCGGATTGGGCGCGGCTTTCTTGCTCGGCTTGTCGCTGTTGTCCAATGCCGACCTGTCGGGGCCGGTGCTGCATGTCGGTCCGGCGATCGCCATGGCGCTCGGTGGCTTGCTGCTCTCCGGGGTGCTCGGGTATTTCGTGCTCGCGTTCATGCGCCGCGAGTCGCTGCGCTTGGGAAGGTTCGTATTGCCGGTGCTGAAGCCGCATGTCGCCTTCGCGCAAATCGCGGTGGCGTGCGCCGATTTGATGTGCACCGCCGGCGTTCTGTACGTGTTATTGCCGCGCAGTGCAACCCTTGGTTACACGGCCTTTGCGGGCCTGTATCTGATCGCGATCAGCGCCGGCATCATCAGCAGCGTGCCGGGCGGCGTCGGCGTGTTCGAGTCCGTTCTGTTCTTGTTGATGCCGTCGGTGCCGCCGGATCGGCTGCTCGGTTCGTTGCTCGCATACAGGGCGATTTATTACCTGGCACCATTCTCATTGGCGCTCGCGCTGTTGGGCACGCACGAGTTGTGGATGCATCGCGGCTCGGTGCGGCGGATGGCGCGTTTCGCCCACACGTGGCTGCTCGCCGTGGTGCCGCAAGCCGCCGCCATCGCCGTGTTCGGCGCCGGCGCCGTGCTGCTGTTCTCGGCGGCGACGCCCGGGCTCAAGCAGCGGCTGTCGTTGCTGCGTCACTTCGTCTCGCTGCCGGTGCTGGAGCTGTCGCATTTGCTCACGAGCGCGGTGGGTGTCGCGCTCCTCGTGATCGCAAACGCCTTATATCGCCGTCTGACGGCCGCCTGGTGGGTCGCGATGTGGCTGCTCGGCGCCGGTATTCTGCTGTCGGCGCTGAAGGGGTTCGACTATGAGGTAGCGTTGGTGCTCGCGGCCGTCGCCGCGCTGTTAACGTTCGCGCGCGCACGGTTTCCCAGCAGGGCGTCCTTGCTCGATCAGCCGTTTTCCGCGCGCTGGGTTGTCGCGTTGGTCTTGGTGCTCGGCATGACTGCCTGGCTGGTCAGGTTCGCCTATCGGCGCGTGCCGGATGGCAGCGGCTGGTGGTGGAAGTTCGCATTCACAGCACAGGCGCCGCGCAGTTTGCGCGCCCTGCTGCTTGCGGTCGGTTTGGCGGCGCTGTACGGTTTGTGGCGCCTGCTGCGGCCCACGGTGGCGCTGCGCAAGGCGCCCACCGAGGTGGATTTGGCGGTCGTCGAGACGCTGATCGGGGCGGCTTCCGATACGACGGCCAACCTCGCGCTGCTCGGTGACAAGAATCTGCTGTTCAACGACGATCGCAGCGCGTTCATCATGTACCAGGTGTCGGGCAGAAGATGGGTCGCGATGGGCGATCCGATCGGGCGGACCGGGGCGCTCGAACCATTGGCGTGGCGCTTCCTCGAGAACTGCGACCTGATGGCGGCCGAGCCGGTATTTTATCAAGTCACGCCGGCGCATCTGCCGATTTATATCGACTTGGGTTTGCGGCTCAGCAAACTCGGCGAGGAGGCCCGCGTCGAACTCGATGCGTTTTCTCTCGACGATGCGGTGCGTGCGGATTTGCGGTGCGTGCACAGCCGCGCGGGCCGTGAGGGCGCCCGCTTCGACGTGGTGCCGCGCGCGGCGGTCGGTGCCATCATGCCGCGTTTGCGCGAGGTCTCCGATGCCTGGCTCGCCGACAAGAGCGGGGGCGAGAAGGGATTTTCATTGGGGTATTTCGATGATCGCTACTTGCGGCGCTTCGAGTGCGCGGTGGTGCGCAGCGCCGGACGCATCGTCGCGTTTGCGAACATTTGGCGTGCCGGCGCCGCGGCTGAACTATCGGTTGATTTGATGCGCTTTTGCGCCGATGCACCGCCGGGTGTCATCGATTTTTTGTTGATCGAATGCATGCTGTGGGGCAAGGCGCAGGGATATCAATGGTTCAACCTCGGCATGGCGCCGCTTTCGGGGCTGGAGGAACACCAACTCGCGCCGGCCTGGCACAAGCTCGGCCGATTGGTGCAACGCTACGGCGAGGATTCCTATCACATCGAAGGTCTGCGCAAGTTCAAGGAAAAATTTGCGCCGGTCTGGCGTCCGCGCTATCTCGCGGCGCCGGGCGGTCTATCGATGGCCGGCGCGCTGCTCGACGTCACTAATTTAATTTCCGGCGGCGTCGGCACAGTCGCAAGCAAGTGATGATGCACGCTCGAATTCAAGCCGGCGTGAGCGGACGCATCGCCCCGGTGAGCGGGGCAGAAGGCCGCGCAGCTGTTCGCGATCAGGCGCGCTCGCGCTCGGCCTCGCGCTCAATTTTCAGCACGACGTCGCGCATCCTCGGCAAGAACTGATCGACGGCCGCGTGCAGCGGCACCGCGGTAGCGGCGAAGCGCACGGTCACGGCCGCCAGCACTTGATCCTTGACGCGCACCGGGATCGCGAGGCTCGTCTCCTCGGAGACCCGCCGCGCGCGTTGCGACATGCCGAAGCCTTGCGTACGGGTTTCATTGAGCAGCCGCTCGACTTCCTGGCGGTTTCGCGCCGGACGATCATCGGGCAGCGATGAGCGGGACAACAACTCGAGCACCGTCTCGCGCTGCGGGGCGGCGCAATACGCCAGATACGCGCGCCCGGAGGCCGACGTCAGCATCGGTACCCGCACGCCGGCGCCACGATGTTCCAAAGCCAACGGACTCTGGTGATCCGTGGCTTCGCGGATCATCATCACCGCGCCGGCAGGGGCCGCGATCGCGACCGGCCAGACGATTTGCGCGCACAATGTCGCGAGGTGCGGCCGGGCGATGTGCGACAGCAAGGCCTGGTGGTCGAATCCGTCCGACAAGCCACGCACCCTGATCGTCGGCCGGTAACAGTCATCGTGCAGGTCGCGTTCGACGTAACCGGCGAGCCGCAATGTTTCGAGGATCCGGTAGGTCGTCGTGCGCGGCAGGTTCACGGCATTGGCTAGCGTGTTGATCGCCGCACGTTCCAAGCGGTTCAGTTCCGTCAACACATCGAGCCCGCGGTTCAGTGCTCGTATCGGTCGGGTCGATTCGCGCGCGCTTGGATCGTCAGTTTCGAATGCTGCACTGGTATTGGCTGAGCTGAGATGTATATCCATGGGGTGGTTATCTGGGCTTACGCCGGACGTACATAGTTTGTACGCTCAGAGTATATACAAAAGCTGTACAAACTATCCAGGGAATCGATAGGGACGTCCTAAATACGATGGCAATATTGCCACGTGCCGTGACATCAATTTTTCAACGTGGCAAAGGCGGCAAGCGCTCGGTCACGGGCAAGTCCATGATCAACCACTGGTTTTGGATAAGTCTCGCCGAGCCGAACCGCGGCGGCCTGTAGTACCGTGGGCGGCGCCTCCCAGGGTCGATGAATCCATTCGTTCGGCAATTGGGCGAGTTCAGGAACGTGGAGGCGTACATACCCGCCGTCCGGGTCAAATTTGCTGCCTTGGCTGCACGGATTGAAAATTCTGAAGAAAGGCGCAGCGTCGGCACCGCAGCCCGCGACCCATTGCCAGCCCAGGGTATTGCTGGCCAGATCGGCATCGACGAGCGTGTCCCAGAACCAACGCGCGCCCAGGGTCCAGGGCAACAGCAGATCCTTGACCAGGAACGAGGCGACAATCATGCGCAAGCGGTTGTGCATCCAGCCGGTTCGCCACAGTTCCCGCAAGCCCGCGTCGACGATCGGGTAGCCGGTCATTCCGCGCTGCCAGGCGCACAGCATCTGTGGATCCGATTGCCACGGAAAGCGCGCAAAATTCGTGCGCAATGGCTCTGTGGGCGTATGCGGGAAGTGGAACAAAAGATGATGGGCGAACTCCCGCCAGCCCAATTCGGTGAAAAATTGCGCTTGCCGCCACGAGTCGTCGCGGCCTCCGGCAAGGGCGGCAACGCGCGCGGCGTGCCAGATTTGCCGCGGTCCGATCTCGCCGAAATGCAAATGCGGAGACAAGCGCGAGGTGCGTGCAAGATCCGGCCGATTGCGCAAGGTGCCGTAGGCGTCGAACGACTCGCGCAAGAACTCGGCCAGCCGCACTGCCGCGCCTTCGCTGCCGGGTCGCCACGCCGCGTGTAGCCCAAGCGTCCAGCCGGTGCGTGGCAGCAAGGCGAGGTTTGCGATTGTCGTCGATTGCGGCCAATTCCTGGGCGCGGCAAGTCTGCGGGGCGCGGGCAGAGGCACGGCGGGCTCCGGCAGGGAGAGACAGTGGCGCCAGAACGGCGTGAATACTTGATACGGCCCGCCCGCCTTATTCGCCACTTCCCACGGTTCGCGCAATAACGCGCTGTTGTAGCTGTGTGCGGCGAGGCCCGCCGCGCCCAACGCCGCCTTGATCCCTTGGTCGCGCGCGCTCGCGGCCGGTTCATAGCACCGATTCCACAACACGCGCGTCGCTCCGCATTCACGCGCCATGCCGATCAGTTCCTGCCGGGTATCCGCCGATGCACGTACCGTCAAGCGTGAGCCACGAGCGGCCAAATCCTCGCTGAGACACTCGAGGCTATAATGCAGCCACCAGCGGCTCGCGGCGCCCGGCGCCCAGGCGCCATGCTCGAGCGGGGTGTCGAGATAGATGGGAACCACGCCGTCGCCGGCGGCCGCCGCGGCCGCGAGGGCCGGGTTGTCCGCAGTGCGCAGGTCCTGGCGAAACCACACCAGCGTCGTCATGCCGTGCAGCGTGTTCGAGTCTCGAGCGGCGCGCAAGTCCGCGATGCGATCGTCTCCATGCCGCAGACGCAGCGGCGTTCGGCTACAATCCGCGGCCAATTGCGTCCATCTGTGCAGGGATCGTTTGCATGCCGTCCAATCCGATCGCGGAAAATCCGCTGCCGCCGGTCCCGGCCGATGTCGTCATCGTCGGTGCGGGGCCGGTGGGCTTGTTTCAAATCTTCGAACTCGGACTGCTCGGCATCCCGGTGCACGTCATTGATTCGCTGCCCCAAGTCGGCGGCCAATGCATGGAACTCTATCCGGACAAGCCGATTTACGACATCCCGGCGCTGCCAGTCTGCGGTGCGCAGGAACTGATCGATCGGCTGCTGCAGCAGGCCAAACCGTTCAACGCGACGTTTCATCTCGGCCAAGAAGTCACCGAACTGCGGCCGTTGCCGGACCGCACGTTCCTCGTCGGCACGTCGGCGGCCACGCGCCTCGTCGCGCGTGCCGTCGTGATCGCGGGCGGCGTCGGGTCATTCCAGCCGCGGCGCCTCGCGGTGCCCGGCGTCGACGCGCTGGAGGGCAAATGCGTGCATTACCGGATCAAATCCGCCGCGGATTTTCATGGCAAGGACCTGGTGATCTGCGGCGGCGGCGATTCCGCGCTCGATTGGACGGTCGCGTTATGCGGCACGGCGCGGTCGCTGACGCTCATCCACCGTCGCGCGGAGTTTCGCGCGGCTCAGGCTACGGTGCGGCGGATGCGGGAGTTGGTCGCGGCCGGGCGCATGCGCATCCTCGAGGGCAATGTCGTCGCGCAACACAGCGAGGAACAGACGCTCATATCGGTCGCCGTCGCTACGACCGACGGGCGCACACAGCACCTGCGCACGGAACAGCTCCTCGTCTTTTTCGGCTTGCACCCGAAGCTCGGTCCGATCGCCGAGTGGGGTTTGGAGTTGGAGAAGAAGGCGCTGAAAGTGGACTCCGAAAAATTCCAGACCGATGTCTCGGGCATTTTTGCGGTCGGCGACATCAATACCTATCCCGGCAAGAAGAAATTGATCCTGAGCGGATTTCACGAAGCGGCGCTGGCCGCGTTCGCGATACAACACCATCTGTTTCCCGATAAACGCCAGTTCTTGCAGTACACGACCACCAGCCCGATCATGCAAAAGCGCCTGGGCGTCGCCGTAGCCGACGCCAAGTGACCGTGCATGAACCGCCTACTCGAAGATCTGATCAAAGTCATGACGCTCGAGCGCATCGAACTCGATTTGTTCCGCGGCGAGAGCCGCGACATCGGCAGCCCGCAGGTTTTCGGCGGGCAAGTGCTGGGTCAGGCCTTGGTCGCCGCCACCGCGACCGTCGAGGCGCGCGCCGTGCACTCTCTGCACGCATATTTTTTGCGCCGCGGCGACTGCAATGCGCCGATCGTCTATGAAGTCGACCGCGCGCGGGACGGCAATCATTTTTCGACGCGCCGGGTCGTCGCGATCCAGCACGGCGAGCAGATCTTCAATATGTCTGCGTCGTTTCAATCCACTGAAATCGGTCTCGATCACCAGAACGCGATGCCAGAAGTGGCACAGCCGGAGGCATTGCGCGACGCCGCCTCGTATCTGCGCGACCTGCCAGCCGAGATCTCGCCGGGCGTGCGCCGCTTGCTCGCACAACAGCGACCATTCGAATTTCGCCCGGCGGAAACTCCGCAATTCCTGCAGTCGGCACAGCAGCCGCCGTTGAAGAACCTCTGGTTCCGCGCCGTGGACTCCTTGCCGGACGACGAGGCCCTGCACCGCAGCCTGCTCGCCTACGTCTCGGATTTCAGCCTGCTGGATACCGCATTGATGCCGCATGGCTTATCGTTTATATCGGCCGGCATGGTGATGGCGAGCATCGATCACGCGATGTGGTTTCACCGGCCGGTGCGCGTCGATGACTGGCTTTTGTATTCGACCGACAGTCCGAGCGCTTCGGGCGCCCGGGGCTTCACGCGCGGCAGCATTTTTTCGCGGGACGGACGGCTGGTGGCAAGTACCTGTCAAGAAGGCTTGATGCGGCGGGTCAAATGATTTGGAAAGCCGTCGTCGGCATCGTCATCGTGGCAGGCATACTCGTCGGCGGCCTCCTGACGTTGCGCGCCAGCACGCGTGCCGGCATGCCGGACCGCGACGTTCTGGATCGTGCCGAGAAGCGCGCGCGTGAGCTCGAAGCCGAGGAGAAATCCGCGGACGAGCGGCGGCGCTAGAAGATCTGCCGGGCGCGGCCGGTCTCCCACACCTCGCGCGCCAGGGTGTATAGGTGGCAATCCCACCAACGGTTCTTCGCGCGGCGATGCTTTCGGTATACCGCCTCCCAGCGCATGCCGATCTTCTCGAGAACGCGAATCGAGGCGTGGTTGTTGACATCAACGGTCGAGATGAGCCGCTGCGCACGCAGCTCAAAGAAGGCGGCATCCGCGAGCGCGAGCGCAATTTCCGTCGCGTAGCCGTTGCCCCAGTGCGGTGTGCCCAGCATGTAACCCAAATCGAACACGCCGCGCTCTATCAACGACAAGTCGCAGGCGCCGATCAGATTTCCGGATTGCGCCTCTTCGACCGCAAGCTCGAAGCGCGTGCGCGGAATCTCCCGTTGCGAGCCGATCAGCGTCTCGAGATAATCGACCGTGGCGTGCGCGTCGCGCGGACCGATGAATAAATAGCGCGTCACGCGTGCATCGGACGCGTAAGCGTAGACGCTGTCGAAGTCCGCTATCACGAACTCGCGCAGCCGAAGGCGCTCCGTGCTAATCGGCAGTTCCAATCTAGCCATGGCGAATTCGCCGCGCCGACGTCACGTCAGAACTTTGCCAGGATTCAAGATTCCGAGCGGATCGAGCATGCGCTTCAAGGCGTGCATGAGCGCAAATTGCACGGGATCGGTGCGCCGCTCGAGCTGAGCTGCCTTCAGGCGGCCGATACCGTGTTCCGCGCTGAAGCTGCCGCCGAGACTCCCGGCCAAGTCGAACATCGCTTCCTCCAGCGCCGCTTGCCGCGCCAAGAACACCGCGCGGTCGGTGCCGCTCTTCTGACTGACGTTGAAATGCAAGTTGCCGTCGCCGACGTGTCCATACGCGATGACCTCGCCGTCCGGCGCCAGACGCCCCGCGAGCTCCGTGCCGCGCGCGATCAGTTGCGGCACCGAGGATACCGGCACCGATAGGTCGTGCTTGAGGCTCGCACCGTGATGCCGCTGGGCCTCGGGCACCGACTCTCGCAATTTCCACATCGCCGCTGCCTGCGCAAGCGACGAGGCGATCAGCGCGCTCGCGGCCGCCCCGGCGGCCTCGAGCTCGGCGGCGAGAAAATCGGTCAGTTCCCGGTTGGGGTTCGGCGAGCTCAGTTCCACGAGCACATACCAGGAGTCGACCGTGGCAAGCGGATCGGCGACGCCTGCGACGTAACGCACGGTGAGTTCGACGGCGCGGCGCGGTAGCAGCTCGAACGCGGTGACTTGATCGCCGGCGACCGCGCGCAGCCGCGTCAGCAGCGCGAGGGCGGTGTCGGGCGACTCGGTGCCGACGATTGCAGTCGCCGTGTCTGCCGGCAGCGGATAGAGCTTCAAAGCCGCCGCCGTGATCACGCCGAGCGTGCCTTCGGAACCGATGAACAGGGAGTTGATGTCGTAACCGGTATTATCTTTGCGCAATTTCTTCAGCGCGCGGAGCACGCGGCCGTCGGCGAGCACCACCTCCAAACCCAATACGAGATCGCGCATCATGCCGTAGCGCAGCACCGCGGTGCCGCCGGCATTGGTCGCGAGATTGCCACCGATTTGCGCCGACCCCTCGGATCCCAGGCTCAACGGGAACAAGCGGCTCGCGTCGCGTGCCGCCTGTTGAGCGGCGGCGAGCGTGCAGCCGGCCTCGATGATCAT
>JAYTQR010000039.1:0-11891 GCA_043746615.1 Gammaproteobacteria bacterium
ACACGCCGGCCGCTGTCGAAGGCAACGCACAGCACTTCGCCCTTGTGCGAGGCCGCGAATACCAAGCCTCGGTCGACGGCGGGACCCAAACCGAGCCGCAGCCGCATCTGCTTCTTGCCGCCGCCGACGTCTGCGTCCCAGATCTTCTTGACCGGCAAAGTCTGCGGAAAGGCGACGAGCTTGGCCGGCGGTTCGACGTCTTTATCCTTGCTGCAGCCGGCCGCGAGCAACAGCGCGGCGAGTCCCAACGGTAGCCACGCGCGCATCATGGTTGGGCCTTCGGCACGGGTGCCCCCATGGGCGCGCCGGTAGCCGGAGCGGAGCCGAGATCGGCGATTTTCAGCATCAACAATCCGCCGTCGCCGCCGCTCGGATCGCTCTCGGCCAATGCTTGCCGGTATTGACCGAGAGCGCCGGCGATGTCCTTTTTGGCGTACAACGCATCGCCGCGTGCCTCGGCATAGAGCGACGCGAAAGGCCCGGAAGCGCCGCGCCTCAGCGTCTCGATCGCTGCGTCGGGCTTGCCCTGGTCGATCAGCACCCGCGCCAGGCGCAAACGTGCGATCTTGCGCAACTCGGCGTCTTTCGACGAATTCGCCACGCGCGTCAGCGGCGCAACCGCTTGCGCGGGCTGGCCGGCGTCCACATACAAGTGCGCAAGCGTCAGCTCCGCTTGGTCGGCATACGGGCTACCGGAGTACTTTTCGGCCATCTCTTCGGCGATCCGCCGCGCATCGGTCGTGTCGTTGTGGTCGAGCGCCGCGGTCACCTGGCCGAACTGCGTCGCGGCCTGCTGTGCGTGAGTGTTGCGATAAGAATCGTAATAACGCCAGCCGAACAAGCCGCCTGCGCCCAGCAGGACGCCAGCTAACAGCCAGGGCCCGTTCTCGCTCAGCCAGCGTTTGATGGCCTCCAGTTGTTCGTCGTCGGTCAAATAATCTTCTGCCATGAACTACTCCGCGTTCTGCGCCTGCAGGCCCAACAAGACGCCCAGACGCTCACTGATCCGATCCATTGCGCATTCCTCCTGGACGCTTTCCCGGCGCAAATCCTTCAAGGCCACGGTTCCGCGGGCCATTTCATCTTCGCCCAACACGATCGCGTATGCGGCGCCGCTCTTGTCGGCGCGTTTGAATTGCGCCTTGAAATTGCCGCCGCCGAGATTGATCTGCAATTTCAGGGCGGGCCAAGCGTCGCGCAACCGTTCGGCCATTGCCAATCCCGATCGTTCCGCGCGTTCACCGGATACGATCAAATAAACCTGCGGCGAAGCGCCACGCGAGGCGACGCCCATTTTCTCGAGCAGCATGACGATCCGCTCTTGGCCCAGCGCCCAACCGATGCCCGGCGTCGGCGCCCCGCCCAATTGCGCCACCAAGCCGTCATAACGGCCGCCGGCGCACACGGTGCTTTGCGATCCGAGAGAGTCCGTGATCCACTCGAACACGGTGCGGGTGTAATAATCCAAACCGCGGACCAAGCGCGGTTCGACATGATACTCGATGCCGGCTGCCCGAAGGTGACCGCACAAAGTCTCGAAGTGCGCTTTGGAGCCCGCATCGAGCGAGTCGCTGAGCAGCGGCGCGCCGGCCACGACGGCTTGCGTCTCCGGGTGCTTGGAGTCCAATATCCGCAGCGGGTTGGTGTGCAAGCGGCGTCTGCTATCGTCGTCGAGCCGCGGCGCGTACGCGCTGAAATAAGCGGCGAGCTGTTGCCGATAAGCGGCGCGCGCCTCCGGCGTTCCAAGCGAATTGAGGTGCAGTTTGACCCCAGTCAAACCCAATTGCCGCAGCAAGCGCGCCGACAGCAGGATCAATTCGGCATCGATATCCGGGCCCTCGAAACCGAACGCCTCGGCATCGATCTGATGGAACTGTCGGTAACGGCCCGCTTGCGGGCGTTCACGGCGGAACATCGGCCCCATGCACCAGACTCTGAGCCGGCCCGTGCGCAGCATGCCGTTCGAGATCACTGCGCGCACGATGCCTGCAGTCGCCTCGGGCCGTAGCGTGATGTGATCCTCGCCCTGATCGACGAAGCTGAACATTTCCTTCTCGACGATATCCGTGAAATCGCCGATCGAGCGCTTGAACAACTGCGTTTGCTCGATGA
Organism: Gammaproteobacteria bacterium; assembly: GCA_043746615.1. Classification (GTDB taxonomy): domain Bacteria; phylum Pseudomonadota; class Gammaproteobacteria; order Steroidobacterales; family Steroidobacteraceae; genus Bog-1198. The sequence continues at coordinate 2,113 of JAYTQR010000039.1, forward strand.
TCGGTACGCGAAATTCCTCGTAACCGTACGCCGCGAAGACCCGTCTCGTGGTGCGTTCGAGAAGCTGCCAGACGGCGGCTTGGGCGGGTAGAATATCGTGCACCCCGCGCAGCGGCTCGATGATCGTGCTCAAGAAATCACCGCGAACCCGGCCGTGTGGCCTTACCCCGAACGCCTTCGAGGGCGCCGTCCGCGCCGACGCCGAAACGCGCGACGTTGCCGTCGACGAACGAGGGCGGCACCGGCACCACGCGACCGTCGATCGCCACGTGCGCACCGGCGACGAACCCAAGAACTACGCGCAGCGGCGCCTCTCCGTCGACGCTCTCGACGGTATCGGCTCGCGCGGTACCGTAGTAAAGATGCTTGCCGTGAACGTCGCGCACGTCGACCCAGGAATCGGCGGAGAAACTCAGCTGCAGGCGCGTGCTGCCGGCGGCGCCCGTACCGGCTGGAGGCGGCTCGGCGGGCGCAGCCGCGACGGTGTGAGTCTGCGCCGCGGCGGGCAGCGACGCGCCCGGCAACGCCGCGGGAACCGCCACGGCCAGCGCCGCCACGATGCGCGAGCGGCGCGCATGGACACCCCAGGCCTTCCACCACAGGAGGCCGCCGATCACCGCTGTCAGCATCGCGATGGCGCCGAGCGGCCGCCACCGCTGCTCGGCGGCCGCGACGGGCGTCGTGCGCAGCATCATCGGTGTTTCCGGCGCTGTCGGCGCTGTCGGCTCGGCCGACTGGCGCGTCAGTGCCTCGTACGCAGCGGCGATTTCCTCCGGCAACAAGCCGAGCAGGGACGCGTATTTCTTCAGGTGCCCTTTCGCATAGACCGCCGGCCCAATCCGACCGAATTGGCCGGCTTCGAGAGCCTCGATGATCCACCCGTCGAGGCGCATGGCATCGGCGGCCTTCTGCACGCTGATGCCTTGACGTTCGCGCTCGGCCCGCAGTCGCGGTCCGAGTTCCGTCGCCTCATTCATTGAAAATTGCCGGAATGCATCAACTGCGCTTCCGCGGAGGCGGGAAATTGCGTCTGCAAGCGCTGCGCGTATGCGGCGGCCGCGTTTTCGTCGCCCAGGCTGTGCGCCGCGCGCAGCCCCAACCAGAGGATTTCCGATGTCGGCGGATTCACCTGGAGGTAGCGCTGTACGATCGCGACCGCTTGCCGGGGATCATTGCGGTGCAGGGCGACAACGCCCGATTCGAGCATCGCTTCGGGCATGTTCGGTCGGATCGCCAGCGCTCTGCGAAAATAGCGGTCGGCGCCCGCGTCATCTCCCGACCCCTCGAGGCACACGCCGGCGTTGACCATCGCGACTTCCGGCGTCTGATACAGCGGATTCTTGATCACTTCGGCGAACAGTTTTTCACCCTCGGCGGCGTGGTGGGTACGGCACAGATACCCGGCGTAGGTGTTCTGAACGTCCGGATCGCCCTTGCTGAGGCGCTCCGACTCGGCGTACGCATGATGCGCTTTGTCGTTCTCGCCGAGCCGCTCGTAAATCAAGCCCGCAGCCATTTGCACGCTGGCGTTGTCCGAATCCTGCTTGAGGGCCCGTTCGATGAAATCGCGCGCGGTCGCCAGCTTGCCGAGCCGCAAATACTCGATTGCGAGCTGCATGTTGACCGTCGCCGCGTCGGAGGCCGTCTTGCCGGGCGCCAGGTTCGTCGCCACGCAGCCGGATATCGCCACCGCGAGCAGGAGGCAGAGGACTTTCATCGGATCACCGCCGCCCGGTCGGCGTGGCGGACGAGCTTCGTGCCGAGCCGCACGGTCGTGCGATCCGCGACGCGGCCTGCGAGTTGGCCGCAAGCGGCTTCGATGTCCTCGCCGCGAGTGCGGCGTATCGTCGCGATGACGCCCAAATCATTGAGGATGTCGCGGAACCGAACGATCACCGCGGCGGGCGAGCGACGGTAGCGCGTACCGGCAAAGGAATTGAACGGAATCAAATTGAGCTTCGCGGGCCGGCCGCGCAGCAAACCCGCGAGTTCCTTGGCGTGCTGGGGTTGATCGTTGACGCCGGCGAGCATTACGTATTCGAAGGTGACGCTGCGCCCGTTTTGCTTGTCGATGTAGTGCCAGCACGCCGCCAGCAGTTCGGCGATCGGATGTTTGCGATTGATCGGCACGAGTTGGCTGCGCAATGCGTCGTTTGGCGCATGCAACGAGACTGCGAGCGCAACGTTGCAATCCTCGGCAAGCTTGTAAATTTGCGGCACCAGGCCCGATGTGCTGAGGGTCACGCGGCGCCGCGACAAGTCGTAACCCAGGTCGTCGAGGAAGATGCGCATCGCCGCTACGACATTGCGATAGTTCGCGAGCGGCTCGCCCATCCCCATGAATACGATATTCGTGATGGCTCTGCCGGCGGCGTGCGCGGCGCGCAACTCGCGCTGGGCGAGCCAAACCTGTCCGACGATTTCGGCCGCGCTCAAGTTGCGGTTGAAGCCCTGCTGCGCCGTGGCGCAAAACCCGCAATCCATCGCACAACCGACCTGGCTCGATATGCACAGCGTACCTCGATCCGGCTCGGGAATGTAGACCGTCTCGATTCCCTGCACCTCGTCCATGCGCAGCAACCATTTGCGCGTGCCGTCCGCGGATGCCTGCGCCGTGATGATTGCAGGCACCGTTATCGTCGCCGCATCGGCCAATTGCGCCCGGAAATCCTTGGCAAGATCGCTCATCTCGGCGAAGTCCGCCGCACCGCGGCGGTAAATCCATTTCATCAGCTGGCGCGCGCGGAACGGCTTCGCGCCGAAGGCGCACGCGACGAACGCCTCGAGTTCGGCGCGCGGCAAGCCGAGCAGATTTACGCGATCTCCCGTCATCTTGTGCATGTCCGTGAACTCATTCTGCGGTGTACGCTAGCGCGTACGCGGGCAGACCTCAATTTCGCGGAAAAAAAACGCGATCTCGCGCGAGGCGGTATCCGGGGCATCGGACCCATGCACGATGTTCTCGTCGATGCTGCGCGCCAAATCGGCGCGGATCGTGCCGGGCGCCGCCTTTTGCGGATCCGTTGCGCCCATCACGTCGCGGTTCTTGGCAACTGCGCCCTCCCCCTCGAGCACTTGCACGATGACCGGTCCGGAGGTCATGAAACGCACCAAGTCCTTGAAGAAGGGCCTTTCACGGTGCACACCGTAGAATGCTTCGGCGTGCGCCTGCGACAGGTGCAGCATCCGCGCGGCAACGATGCGCAGGCCAGCCTGCTCGAAGCGGCGATAGACCTCGCCGATCAGATTGCGGGCGACACCGTCGGGTTTGACGATGGAAAGGGTGCGCTCGACTGCCATGAGGACCTCGGAAAACCAGCGGAAACGCAGGCCCCACGGAGAGCCGGCAAAGATCTTTAAGTCTAACCGACGGACCGCCGCCTAGCAATGCGTATGCAGGTCGAAGTGTCTGTATTGCTTGGAAAAAGCACTTGCCGCCGCGGTCCGCCGGCAGGCCGCACTGCGCCGCCGCCGCACCGGCGCCCGGACCTCAGACATTGAAGCTCTCGCCGCAGCCGCATTCGCCCTTGGCTTTCGGATTTCGAAACTTGAACGCCTCGTTCAGCCCCTGCTTGATGAAGTCGACGATCGTGCCGTCGATCAACGGCAAACTTGCCGGATCGACGATGACCTTGACGCCGCCGGTGTCGAACACCGTGTCTTCCCGGCGAATTTCATCAGCATAATTCACCACATACGCGAATCCCGAGCAGCCGGTCTTCTTGATGCCGAGCCGCAACCCGACGCCGGTTCCACGCTGGTGTAAATGGGTGCGCACTCGGTCCGCCGCAGCTTCCGTCAAAACGATGGCCATTCGATTTGCGCCCTCCGACGCGATCCCGCTGATCGAGCGGTATACATAACATGCCGTGCGGGTTCACGCACTGAACGTGGGTCTCTTTTCATGAACCGCCCGCCGCGATCACGGCGAGCCATGCATCTTCGACCAGCAGCAAGCGCCCTAGTTTCTCGACCGGCACCCCGAAACGGCGCTGCAGCGCGTGAACGGCTTCCGGCAACGCCGGCCGCAGCGGCCGCCCGACCCCCTGTTCGGCCACCCACGCCGACACCGCAATCGTGTGTGGACAGCCGAAGCACAAAAACCGGACCGACTCGATGCGCCGATCGGTGAGCGGGGACGCTCCTGTGCGCAGGTCGAATTGCACCCACGTCCCCAGAGCGCGGCTGCCGGCCGCACCACGCGCTACACCGGGTCCCGTCAAGATTCCGGCGCCTGGCGCGGCGTCGAAATAGCGGCGCGTCAACTCACTGTAGGTCACGCGCCGACGCACCCGCAGCCGTACCGCCGATCCGCCGCAAACGCACGACGGCCTCTCGTACCGCGGCGACCGCGCGCTCGATCTCCTCCGCAGTCGTGAACCGGCCGAGACCGAAGCGCAAACTACTCTCCGCCAGCCGTTCATCGCGCCCCAACGCGCGCAGCACGTAGGAGGCTTCGTTCATCGCCGAGGCGCAGGCAGAACCCGCCGACACGGCGATTTCCCGGCGCACGGCCAACAGCAAACTCTCGCCTTCGACGCCCTCGAACGAGACGTTCAGCAGTTGCGGCACACAATGCGCGGGCGCCCCGTTGCGCAGCACGCCGCCGATCGCCGCCAGACCCTGCCACAACCGTTCCCGCAGCCGCTCGACGCGGCGGGATTCTGCATCGGCCTCGCTCGCCGCGAGAGTGAACGCGGCGCCCATGCCGACCGCTTGATGGGTCGCGAGCGTGCCTGAACGCAGGCCGCGCTCTTGGCCGCCGCCGAACAACAGCGCCGCGAGCTGCACGCCGCGGCGCCGCGAGGCCAGCAGCGCGCCGGCGCCTTTGGGACCGTACGCCTTGTGCGCCGACAGGGACATCAAATCGGCGCCGGACGCGGCGAAATCGACGCGGCATTTGCCGACACTCTGCGCCGCATCGACATGCAGGCGCACGCCGCCGTGGCCTGCGCACACCGCAGCGATGCCGGCGATGTCCTGGATCACGCCGATCTCGTTATTGACGTGCATGATCGACACCAGCACGGTTTCCGGCGTCATCGCCGCCGCCACACGTTGCGGCTCGATCAGTCCCAGTTGATTGGGCACCAGATAGGTCACGCGCCACCCGCGCCGCTCGAGTTCGCGGCACGGGGCGAGCACGGCGCTGTGTTCGGTGCGCGCCGTGACGATGTGCCGGCCGCGTTCCGCCGCATGACCGGCAACGCCGAATATCGCCAAATTATCCGCTTCGGTCGCACCCGACGTCCAAATCACGTCGCCCGCTTGCGCGCCGACGGCGGCGGCGACTTGGGCACGGGCGGCCTCGATGAGCGCCGCGGCGCGCTCGCCGTACTCATGGCCCGCGGAACCGGCATTGCCGAACGCGCCGTCGGCGGTCAAGGTTTGCGCCATTTGCGCGGCGACCCGCGGATCGACGGGTGTCGTCGATGCGCAATCCAGATAGGCCGGCGGCATCATCGGCCGGACTTGCGCGCCGCGCGGCCGCGCTTGCCCTGCACCGCACCGAGGATGCCGCGCAAAATATTCAATTCATTGTCATCGAGCTGCGCGCGGTTGAACAGGCGGCGCAGGCGCTCCATCAGATGGCCGGTGCGGTCCTCGAAGGCGATTTCCCGCAAGACTTCGTCTAAGTGCGCGTAGAAATACTCCATCGCCGCCGACTCGGCCAGCGGCGCGTCCCGCTGAATTTGCGTGGCCGGCGCCTCGCGCGCGATGAAGATTTCATAGGCGAGCAGCTGCACCGACATCGCCAGGTTGAGCGAACAATAGGCCGGGTTCGCCGGAATGCGCACCAGCAGATTGCAGTATTGCAAATCCTCGGTCGCGAGACCGTAGCGCTCGGAGCCGAACAACAGCGCGGCGCGCGTGTGCGCCGCGAGCGCCGCGATGCGCCCCGCGGCGTCGCGCGGCGTCGCGAACTCCCAGCTGTGCGAGCGCGGCCGCGACGTCGTGCCGGCGATCAACGCGCAATCCGCGACCGCTGCGGCAACGGTCGTGACGACGCGGGCCGCCGCGAGCAGATCATCCGCGCCGGCAGCGAGTGCGCTCGCCTCCGCATGCGGGAATGACCGCGGCCGCACCAGCACTAAATCCTCGAGATTCATGTTTTTCATCGCGCGCGCGACGGAACCGATGTTGCCCGGATGGCTGGGATCGATCAGGACGATGCGAACGAGGCCCGTCATGCTCTGTTATTCTAACTCCACGTTATGCACCCACTGCTCAATATCGGCATGCGCGCCGCCAGACGCGCCGGTGATCTGATCGTGCGCAGTCTGGCGCGCCTGGATTCCTTGAAAGTCGACAGCAAAGGGCGCAACGATTTCGTCACCGACGTCGACCGCAAGGCGGAAGCCGATATCATCGCCACGGTACGGCGCAGCTATCCGGAACATGCCTTCCTCGCCGAAGAATCCGGCCGCAGCGGCGACGGCGAATTTCTCTGGATCATCGATCCGCTGGATGGCACGACGAATTTCCTGCACGGCTTTCCGACGTTCGCGGTGTCGATCGCCGTGGAGCACAAGAAGCGTCTGCAGCACGCCGTCGTCTACGACCCGATGCGCCAGGAGTTCTTCACGGCCTCCCGCGGCGAGGGTGCGCAGCTCGAGGGCAAGAAAATCCGCGTGAGCACCCAGCGCACGCTGGACGGCGCGTTGATCGGCACCGGTTTCCCGTTTCGCGCGGAAGCCGTCTATATCGACGAGTATCTGGCGATCCTCAAGCTCATCATGGGTATTGCCGCCGGAGTGCGCCGCCCGGGATCCGCGGCCTTGGATCTCGCCTACGTCGCGGCGGGGCGCCTCGACGGCTTCTGGGAGTTCGGCTTGTCGCCGTGGGATACGGCCGCCGGCGCGCTGCTGATCCAGGAGGCCGGCGGCCGCGTCGGCACGCCGGCCGGCGACGAGTACGCCTTGGGCAAGAACATCGTCGCCGGAAATCCGAAAGTCTTCGCCGCGCTGCTCGAGGCGATCGGCCCGCTGACGCCGGCCCCGCTGCGTCATTGAGCGGCGCAGACGCCGGCGCAGCGGACGATCAGGGTAGCGGACGGACCGCCGCATCGTTGCGGGCGTTCGTTTCCTTGCGGCGCAGCCGGCTGTGGTGGAAGCCGTACAGAAAATACATCAAAAAGCCAATCGCGCTCCACAGGGCCAATCGCAGCCACGTGGCTGCGGGCAGGAAGGCGGCCATGCCCGCGCAAAAAATCACGCCCATGACCGACGTGAACCAGACGGCAGGCACCCGGAAGGGGCGCGGCAAGTCCGGCCGCGTATAGCGCAGCACCAGCACGCCGATGCAGACGACGATGAACGCGACCAGCGTACCTATCGACACGAGCTCGCCGAGGATTCCGATCGGCAACAGTCCGCCGAAAGTCGCCGCCAACACGCCGGTGATCACGGTGGCGATGTGTGGGGTCCGGTATTTCGGATGCACGGCGCCGAACACCTTCGGCAGCAAACCATCATGGGACATCGTCAGCCAAATGCGCGCTTGCGGAATGATCATCGTGATGATCACCGAGGTCAGACCCAGCAGCGCGCCCCAAATGACCCAGCTCGTCAGCCAGGCGAGTTGCGGATGCGACTCGATCGCGACCGCGACCGGCGCCGCGTCGTTCAATCGCGTGAACGGCACCAGGCCCGTCATCACGCCCGACATCAAAATGTACAGGATCGTGCAGATCGCGAGGCTTCCCAAAATGCCGATCGGCATTCCACGGCTCGGGTTCTTCGATTCCTGCGCGACGGTCGAGACGCCGTCAAAGCCGATATAGGCGAAGAAAATGATGCCGGCGGCCTGAATGACGCCGCTCCAGCCGTATTGACCGAACGTGCCGACGTTTTTCGGTATGAACGGCACCCACAGCGTGGGCCGTACGTAAAAGGCGCCGAACACGATTACGGCGACGACGATGCTGACCTTGATCGCGACGATGATCGTATTGACGAGCGTCGATTCCTTGATGCCCCTGTAGCAAAGCCAGGTGGCCGCGGCGATGATCGCGACGGCCGGCAGGTTCAGCAGCGAGCCGGTGCGGTGTATCTGGTAGCCGACATCGGCGGCTGCGAACGGCGCGGACGTCAACGAGGCCGGTATAAAATTGACGCCGTAATGGTCGAGGAGCTTGACGAAGTAGCGGCTCCACCCGACCGCAACCGTCGAGCACGCCATCATGTACTCCAGCACCAGATTCCAGCCCACGAACCAGGCGATGAATTCGCCGAGCGTCGCATAGCTGTAAGCGTAGGCGCTGCCGGCGACCGGCACCATCGTCGCGAATTCCGAATAGCACAAACCGGCGAACATGCAGCCGATGCCGGCGATGATGAAGGAGAGGACGATCGCGGGCCCGGCATGCTGGGCCGCCGCGAGCCCGGTCAGCACGAAGATGCCGGTGCCGATGATGCCGCCGATGCCGAAGGCGATCAGCGACGGTGTGCCGAGCGCCCGCACCAAGTGCTTGCCCGCGGCCTCCTCATGATAGTCGGCGATCGGCTTGGTCGCGAACAATCCATTCATTTTCATTTCTTACACTCAACGTAGCGTGAAGTGGCCGGGCCGTACGCGGCGGTACCCCCGCTCGGTGCTGCGACTGTAGCGGCTTTCGTCGCGTCCATCCAACCAATTTGCGCATTTTCCGGCGCGCCCGGCATTTTTCCCCGGCGGGCGCGGGCCGCCGCGTGCGCCGCGGGGCTTACGGTAAGCCGTCCACTTCCTCGGGTTTGCCGGCCTTACGTTCCAGTAAATCTTCGGTCCGCAAGCCCAAGTCAAGCGCGAGCGCCGCGGAGATGTAAATCGATGAATAAGTGCCGGCGATGATGCCGATGACCAATGCGGCGGAAAAACTGTGCAGGGTCTCGCCGCCGAAGATGAGCAACGCCACGACGACCAGCAACGTCACCAGCTTGGTCATCAAGGTACGCGATAGGGTTTGATTGATCGACTCGTCGATGACCTGCGCGATCGTGATCTTGCGCGCGTTGCGCGCGCGTTCGCGCACGCGGTCGAAGACGATGACCGTATCGTTCAGCGAATAACCGATGACGGCCAGGATCGCCGAGATCGCCGTCAAATCGAAAGTCATCTGCGTAACCGCGAAAAATCCCAGCACGCAGATCGGATCATGCAGCACCGCGAAAATCGCGCCGAGCGCGAGCTTCGGCGTGAAGCGGATCAGCACGTAGACAAGAATCAGCGTCAAGGTCGCGACCAGCGCCCAAGCGCCCTTGACGAATAGCTCCTGACCCACTTGCGGTCCGACGACCTCGGTCGATTGCAATTTCGCGCCGCTATCCACCGCGTGGAATATGCCGATGATATGCGCGCCGATCTGATCGCCCTTGACGTTCGGATCGGGCGGCAGGCGCACGAGGATATCGCGCGAACTGCCGAAAGCCTGCACCTGTGCGCGCGCTACCCGCGCCGCGGCGAGCGCGGCGCGCAGATGATCGATGTTCGGCGGCTGGGGAAAATTGGTTTCGATGTTGACGCCGCCGGTGAAATCGATGCCGAGATTCAAACCGCGCACGCCGACCAGGACGAGCGAGCCCGCGATCAAAAACGTCGACAGCCCGTACCACACCTTGCGGGTGTGCATGAACGGGAAGCGCGTTACCTTGTGAAAAAATTCCATCTGCGTGAACCTCGAGCCCGGCAGGCTAAATGGACAGGCGCTCGATCTTGCGCCGGCCGCCGAAGATGACTTGTACCAGCGCGCGGCTGCCCATCAGCGAAGTGAACATCGATGTCGCTATGCCCAGGACCAGCAC
>JAYTQR010000040.1:0-7308 GCA_043746615.1 Gammaproteobacteria bacterium
GAGTTGCTTCAGCGCGACGAGATGTCCGCTACTGCCGGCGTCCGCCAGCCGCTGCGCACGCCCCAGCGGCAAAACCCCAGCGCGGCGAGCGCGACGCACAGTTCATCCCAGCCGTAGCCGATGTAGTTGTGCCCGGAAAACTCCTTGCTGCCGGCCCAAGACAGAGCGACGATGGTGGCGAGATATGCGATCAGCCACCAGGCGCCGCGCAACTGCCGGCCGAAGTCCGCCCATCCCGCCTTGGCCTGGTAGTAGAGGTACATCGGCATCGGCAAAATCAACAGAAACATGATCTCACCGGTGTAGGGCCAACGCGCCCAATACAGCATCAGCGTCGCGAGCACGAACGCCGCGGGCGCCAGGATCCGCAATCCCGGCACGCGTAGCGGCCGATGCAGCTCTGGCGCCGTTCGCCGCAGCGCCATGACGCTGATCGGCACGACCAGGTAGGTTATGATCGTCGCGACCGATATCACGGCGGCGAGTTTCCCCCAGCCGCGGAAGAAGAATAAGCATAGGAAAGACACCGCGAGATTGAACCACATCGCCGGACGCGGGATGCCAAAGCGCGGATGGACGCGGCCGAGCACCGCAGGAACTGTACCGTTGCGCTCCATCGCGTAGATCAAGCGCGCCGTCGTCGCCGTGTACGTCGTGCCGGTGCCGCTCGGACTGACGAATGCATCGGCGTACAGCAACAAGGCGAGCCAGTTGAGGTTCAGCGCGAGCGCGAGCTGCGCGAACGGCGAACTGTATTCCAACGCCGCCCAGCCGTCCCGCAGGTACGCCGGCGCGACCGCACCGAGGAAGGCGACCTGCAACATCAGATAGACGACCGTACTCAGCGCGATCGAACCGAATATCGCAATCGGAATGCTGCGGCCCGGGTTGCGCGCCTCACCGGCGAGGTTGACCGGACTCTGGAATCCGTTGTAGCTGAACACGATGCCGCTGGTAGCCACAGCAGTCAGTATCGACGCCGCATTCATCACGTGCCGGCCGCCATGAATGCCAAGATGGAAGTTTTCCCGATGAAAACCGCTACACATCAACGCAACCGCGGTACCCGCCGGCACGATCAGCTTGAAGAACGTGATCGCGCTGTTCGCGCTCGCAAATACTTTGACGCTCCAGTAATTGAACAAGAAGTAGACGACGACCAGCGCCGCCGCGATCGACAATCCGGCCGCGCCGAGTTCCCCCTGGCCGTTGGCGGCGAGCACGTACAGCGCATGCGCCCACCCCCACGGCCAGGAGCTCATGTATTGTACCGACGCCTCGGCCTCCACCGGGATGACCGCGACGATGGCAATCCAGGCGGCCCAGCCGGCGAGGAATCCGACCAGCGACCCATGCGAATAGTGTCCGTAACGCACCGCGCCGCCGGATTCTGGAAACATCGCGCCGAGCTCCGCATAACTCAGCGCGACGAACAGGATGATCACGGCACCGATGATCCACGCGTAGACCGCGCCGGGTCCGGCTAGCTGCGCCGCGCGCCAGGCGCCGAACAGCCACCCGGATCCGATGATCGAACCCAGACCCGTGAACACCAGCGCGACCGTGCCGATCTCGCGGCGAATGGCGGTTTCATTGGACATGCATCGATTCCCTAGTCGACGGTCGAGCACGCCCCGCGTGCCCGCCCATCCGGCACCGCTACGCCCCGGCCACTGCATCGCGCCCTAGGCCGCATGGTCGGCGGCGACTTTTGCGACCGCTGGCCGGGTCGCAAGCTGCAGCGTGTGCGCCGCGAGCTTCGGCATCCGCGCATTGAGTTCGGCCTTATCGCCGGGACACCACGATGCCAGCATGTACAAGTAAACGTCGGCAATCGAATAGTCGGATTGCAGCACATACGGCTCCAGCCGCCCACTGATCAAGCCCAGATAAGCGTTGAAATCAGCCGTACCGCGCTGCCGGATCGCGTCCGCATCCGCAGCGCCGCGGACCGAATACCGCTCGGAATAATAGCAACGCAGCGCCGCTTCGTAGACGTTCGCCGACAGAAACACCATCCATTGCAGAAACTCCGCATGCCGGCTCGTGCCCGGCTGCGGCGCCAATCGCGCCGCAGGATGGGCGAGCGCGAGGTGTATCAACATGGCCGCCGACTCGAACATGAGGGAACCGTCCGGCAATGCCAATCCCGGCACCCTGGCGGTCGGATTCAGCTCACGGTAACGCGCGAGGTCGGCGGCCTCGTGACCGACCCAGATGCGCTCGTACGGCGCGCCGATCTCCTCGAGCGCGACTTGCACTGCGAACGAGCCGGAAAACGGCCGGCCGTAAAGTTTGTATGCTGCCGCCATCCGCGTGCTCCCATGCCGACGATTCAGACCAGCGATACGCCGTGCGCGGTGCGCACAACGACCGTGCCCGCAATCTTATCGTGCCACGCCTGTTTTTCATCGTCGAAGGCGATCCAGAAGAAACCGAGGCCCGCAACCGCCAAAGAAAGGAAGCAGCCGAGCGCACGCACGATCGCCGTGGCCCAATCGACGGCCCGCCCGTCCAAGCGCACGACCTGCAGGTGCAACACGATTCCGCCGATCGTCGAGCCGCGCAGCTTCCACATCGCGGCGCCATAGGCGGCGAGGACAAACAATTCGCCATGGTGCAGCAGTGCGGTCATTATCCCGACCAATAACCCGTCGATCAACAACGCGGCCATGCGTATCCAAAAGCCGGCGCGCGGCAATGCCGCGGCGGTGCTCGATGCCGGCGCTTCGGTTGGGTGTGCTGTATCCGAGAATGGCGCCGCGCTCGATGACGACGTTGCGCTCGGCGATGACGACGTTGCGCTCGGCGGTACCGGCTGTGCTTCCGCGCCGGGCGACTCCGACGGCACATCGAGGCGTTTGCTGGTCTGCCGCGCGCGCAGCATCACGATGAGCGTATAGACGACCACCCCGATCCCGAGCAGACCGAGTACCTGGTAGACCAACAGGCCAATGAACGGCAGCAAGTACAGCGCCAGCACGATCGCGCCGCCCACCAGCACCGCAAGCGCGGGATTCGCGAGCGCGCCCGTGGTGCGTCGGCCGGTGATGGCACGGCCCAGCCAGGCGAGCACGACCGCCTTGCCGAACAATGCAGCGCAGAACACGCTGAACACCACGAAAGGTACCGCCGCAATGCCGATGATCGTAATGCACAACAGCACGACCAAGATCGGTATCAGCAGCGGCGTCACCAGCGCCGCGATTACCACCTGTCCCGGCTGTACCTCCAGAGTGCGCACACACCGCATCAGGCCGCTTGGGAACAGCAGCGCGAGACCGATGTAGAGCGTCAAAAACGCGAGCGCCAGGCCCCAGAGCCAGCCAAGTCCCGGCGCGAGCGCGAGCGGCCGGGCATGCAGAAGACAATTCGCGACCCAGACGTGCAGCCAATTGAACGCGCCGGCAGTGCCGACGAGAACGCTTTGCACGTCGCCGTGCACGATCGCTGCTGGATCGCGCTGCAGTGAACCGCCGAACGTAAACACATCGCCGCCGATGTCGGCATGAGGTCCGAGTTCGACGCTGCCAAGCGCGGCGACCACGTCGCCGCTGATTTTGCTGTCGACGTAGACATTGCCGAGTACCGCCACGGCGCTGTCATCCACAGGCCCGCTGACGCGGGTATTGCCGAGGATCGACACGACATCCCCTGCTTGCCCCGCACTCGTCGACGAGCCTGCGATCGCGACAACCGAGTCGGCCTGTTGGCCGGCTCCCAGCGTGGAATCATGGCCAATACTCACCAGATCATTGCCGTAGCGCCGGTGCCGCCTGTGCCGACCGTGACGAACGGTCTGATCGTCGGGCGCAGCCTCCGGCGTCGATGCCGGCGTTGCGGCCGACTCTGGCGCGGCAGCCGGCGCCGGCGGGGCGCCAGCGGTCGATGCCGGTGCTGCGGCCGACGCCGCAACCGCGCCGTCCGCCGTTGCGGTGCGCGCGGCCGGCGCGATCGCCGTGACGCAGACCAGTGCCGCAGCCAGCACTGCGAATCGCCGCAGATTGAATGTGTTCATGGGCGTTCCATTAGTGTTGATTGGGGGAGCCGAGGTACAACGTCCGGTAGACGACGGCGGTGAGTCCGAAAATCAAGAAATACAATACGGCGATTGAGGCCAAGGCGGCCGACAACCAGGATGGCGGCACACTGTGCGCGATCGACGCGGCGAGTTCGCCGAATGCACGGACAGATGCCGCCACACCGAGGACCCGCGCGATCAACGGCGCACCGGCGCCGCTCAATGCTGCGAGCGCTGTGGCCGCCCAATGACCGGCCAGGAACGCGAGCCGCATCGCCGCGCCGCAGGCGAGGAAGAAAATCACCTGCGCCGGCGCGGGCCACAGCGCAATGCGCCGGCGCCACCACGGCAGCGCGGCGCGCCGCGCCAATGCATTGCGAACCCGCGATTCCAAGGTCGGTGGTGCATCGCGAAGCGGCAGCGCGCGTAGCGTGCGGTCGAGCAAGCGCTCCTCCAACCGATCCCGGGCGTCGCGTCGTTCGTGCATGATCGAATCAATCGTTCAGGCAGCCACGGACTACGCCGCCAGACGCCAGCATCGGCAGCAGCGCCGCACGCGCACGTCGAATGTCGGTCTTGACCTTCGCGAGCGAGACGCGGAGGTGCGCGGCAATTTGTTCGTACGAATATTCATCGAAGTGATAAAGAACCAACGGCAAACGCTGATGGTCCGGCAAACGCTGCAAGGCCCCATCGATCAAGGCGCGGCGCTGTTCCGCGCCCAACTCCGCGAGCAGCGTGTCCGGAACCGGCAGCGTGAGCTCAAGCGCAGGGTCCGCATCGCTATCGCTTTCGCCATCGCTGCCGGTGGACAATTCCGAAAACATGCGCCAGCGCTTGCGATAACGATTCAGGTGATTGAGCGCAAGATTCGTCGCGACCGTCTTGAGCCACCCGCCCGCGCTCGCGCTGTCGCGCAGATCGGCGAAATGCTCGTACGCCTTGATGAATACGTCTTGCGCGATATCCTCAGCCTGCGCGTCATTGCCGGCCAGGCGGGCTGCGGTCGAAAAAACCATATTCTGATAGGCGCGCATGAACGTCGTGAACTCTTCTCGGCCGCCGGATTCCGTGGGTTGGGTTGACACTGAATTGAGTTCGTTTATAGCGAGAACACTGCACAGCCTCAAAAGTTACACGGCCGTGTGCCCCAGGGGGCCCGCAATCCGGCATGTCCGCGTTCGTTTGATGCAGCGACAGGCTGGCTTGCACCATAACAAAGCATCGAATATCAGTCACGGCAACCGCTTAATCGCACAACTCCTTGATCTACTTTGATTAGCAAATCTTGGCACAACCCGTGCTGTGGTACTGCCGACCTGCGAACGGAAAATTCGCTTAGGACTAAAAAGTAGGGGTGCCAATCGATGAAATTGATCACGGCGATTATCAAGCCTTTCAAACTCGACGATGTCCGCAAGGCCATCAGCGACGTCGGCGTCCAGGGAATGACCGTCACCGACGTACGCGGCTTTGGTCGCCAGCGCGGCCACACGGAAATATACCGCGGCGCCGAATATGCCGTCGAGTTCATACCGAAAACCAAAATCGAGGTCGCGGTTTCCGCTGCGTTGGCCGAACAAGTGATCGAAGCGATCGCTCGCTCCGCCAAGTCCGGCAAGGTCGGCGACGGCAAGATTTTCATATTTGACCTCCCGCAAGTGGTGCGGATACGCACCGGCGAGCGGGACGCCAGCGCCATTTAGTCATAGGGGGATTCGCATTGATGAAGAAGTTGTTGCCATCGATTTGCCTTGGATTACTGGCGCTGTCGACAGCGGCCGCGTGGGCCGATACACCCGCTTCAAAGGCCGCGCCGGCGTCGGCGGCAGCGTCGGTTGCTGCCACAGCCGGGCCTCCGGCCGCCGCGCCGGCCGCAATGACTGCGCCCACACTGGTCACATTGGACAAGATCAACTCGGGCGACACCGCATGGATGCTGGCGTCCACGGCGCTGGTGTTGATGATGACGATCCCGGGGTTGGCGCTGTTTTACGGCGGCATGGTACGCAAGAAGAACGTACTGGCGACGCTGATGCAAAGCTTCGCGGTCACTTGTGTCGTGACGATCTTGTGGTGGGTGATCGGTTACTCCTGGGCATTCACGCCAGGCACTCCATGGCTCGGCGGATCGACGCGGTTCTTGATGCACGGCATGGCGTTCATGCATGACGCGAACAAGCTGACCGTGTCGCACCTGGCGCCGACGATTCCAGAAACGGTCTACGCGATGTTCCAGTTGACCTTTGCGATCATCACGCCGGCGCTGATCGCCGGGTCGTTCGCGGATCGCATGAAGTTCTCGGCGATGCTGGTGTTCATGTCGGTGTGGTCCCTGATCGTCTACGCACCGATCGCGCACTGGGTCTGGGAGCCGAGCGGTTGGCTCGCCGTCAAAGGCGTGTTGGACTACGCAGGCGGCACGGTGGTGCACATCAACGCCGGCATCGCGGGTCTGGCGTGCTGCCTCGTGCTTGGTAAGCGCGTCGGCTACGATAAGGAACCGATGCCGCCGCACAACCTCGTGCTGACGCTGATCGGCGCCTCCCTGCTGTGGGTCGGCTGGTTCGGCTTCAACGCGGGTTCCGCGACCGCGGCCGACGGCCGCGCCGGCATGGCAATGGCCGCGACGCAAATCGCAACCGCCGCCGCGGCGCTCGCCTGGATGTTCACCGAATGGTTGGCGAAGGGCAAGCCAAGCGTACTCGGCATAGCGTCCGGCGCCGTCGCCGGGCTCGTCGCGATCACGCCGGCCTCCGGCTTCGTCGGGCCGTCCGCGGCAGTGGTCATCGGCGTCGCGGCGGGCGTGATCTGCTTCTTCTCGTCGACTACGCTGAAAAGCGTGATGGGATACGACGACTCGCTCGACGCGTTCGGCGTGCACTGCATCGGCGGCATCATCGGCGCGCTGCTGACCGGCGTGTTCGCCAGCAAAGAGATCAGCGGTTCTGACGGCTCGGTAATCACCCAATTGTGGGGTGTCGGCACTACATTGATCTACGGCTTCTCCGTCAGCTTCATCTTGTTGAAAATCATCGACATGACGATCGGCCTGCGCGTGACCGAAGAGGAAGAGCGCGAGGGCCTCGACATTTCGCTGCATGGCGAAAAGGTGGAATAGCTCCCGGCCGAAGCGCTGGGCCAACCCGGCGGTACGTTTGCGCCGCCGGGTTTGCGCGGAAACGCGGCCTTGCAGGCCTTGCGACGCATGCAAATACCACTCGATCATCGATATTAATACGGGGTTTCACATGACAACCAGACAACGCAGGCCATATCTGACGCAT
>JAYTQR010000041.1:0-1586 GCA_043746615.1 Gammaproteobacteria bacterium
GTGCGCGATCACCTGCTCGGCGCGACCGTGCTGAACGGCCGCGGCGAGTTGCTGACCTTCGGCGGGCAAGTCATGAAAAACGTCGCCGGTTACGATGTCGCGCGCCTGCTGTGCGGCTCATGGGGTATTTTGGGCTTGATTTGCCAGGTATCACTCAAAGTTTTGCCGCGCCGGCCGGCGGCGCTGACGCTGTGCTTCGATTGCAGCGAGGCCGAAGCGCTGCAGCGCCTGAGGCACTGGGCGTCACGGCCGCTGCCGGTGACCGCGAGCGCCTGGCACGACGGCCGCTTGTACCTGCGCCTCGCCGGGGCACGCGCGGCGCTCGACGCGGCGCAAGCGGAACTCGGTGGTGCGCCGCTGGATGCTGATGTTGCGGAGCGCTGGTGGCGCGGCGTGCGTGATCACCGCCTCGAGTTCTTTGCGATCGGTGCGGCGGCGCTCGCGCGCGGGGAGGCGTTGTGGCGCGTGTCGCTGCCCGCGGCGAGCGCGCCGCTTGGCCTGCCGGGCGCGCAATTCATCGAGTGGGGCGGCAACCTGCGCTGGCTGCGCGGCGGCGCGAGTGCGTCGCTCGTGCGCGCCGCCGCCGGCGCGGCGGGCGGCCACGCGACGCTGGTGCGCGCGGCCGATAAATCGGCCGGCGCATTCACGCCGGTCGGTGAGCCTTTGCTGGGTCTCCATCGGCGCCTGAAGGAGTCGTTCGATCCGCACGGAATCTTCAATCCCGGGCGTTTGTACCCAGGCCTCTGAGCCCACGCGATGCACACACAGTTGAGCCCCGAGTTTGCAGATACGGCCGACGGCAAGAACGCCGCGGCGATCATCCACAAATGCGTGCACTGCGGCTTTTGCAACGCGACGTGTCCGACCTACCAGTTGCTGGGCGACGAACTCGACGGTCCACGCGGCCGCATCTACCTGATCAAACAGGTGCTCGAAGGCGCACCGCCGACCCGCAACACGCAGCTGCACCTGGACCGCTGCCTGACCTGCCTGAACTGTCAGACGACCTGTCCGAGCGGCGTCGACTACGGACACCTCGTCGACATCGGCCGCAAAATCGTCGAGCAGCGCGTGCCGCGGCCCACGCGCGAACGCGCCGTGCGCTGGATCCTCAAGGAGGGCCTGACCTCGCCGCTGTTCGCGCCCGCGGTCGCCATCGGCCGGGCCTTGCGGCCTCTGTTGCCGCCCCGCTGGCGCGACAAGCTGCCGCTGCGCGCCGCGCGCCCGCCGCCGCATCCCACGGCAGCGCAGCGGCCACGCCTCGACCAGCGCCGGGTGCTGTTGCCGAGCGGCTGCGTGCAGCCGGCGTTGATGCCGAATATCGATGCCGCCACCCGGCGCGTGCTGGCGGCGGTCGGCATCGCGGCGCACGCGGCGTCCGCCGGCGGTTGTTGCGGGTCGCTGCGCAAGCATCTACAAGACGAAGAGGGCGCGCTCGCCGACATGCGCCGCAACATCGATGCGTGGTGGCCGGCCGTCGCCGCCGGCGAGATCGACGCGATCGTCATCAACGCCTCGGGTTGCAGCAGCACCGTCAAGGAGTATGGCCATGCGCTTGCCGGCGATGCGGCGTACGCCCGCAAGGC
>JAYTQR010000042.1:0-2354 GCA_043746615.1 Gammaproteobacteria bacterium
GCCCGCCGCCGATGCGCGCACGGGCGCCGTCGATACCGGGTGGCAGGACGACAAGACCTTGATTCCGGCGACACAATTGGCGCCGCAGGTGATCCGGCCGCAAGTCGCCTATCTGCTCGCGGACATGATGGCTGATGTCATCCGTCGCGGCACCGGGGTACGCGCTCGTGCGCTGGACCGGGACGATGTCGCCGGCAAAACCGGCACCACCAACGATCACCACGACGCCTGGTTCGCCGGCTTCAACGGCGATCTGGTCGCCACGGTGTGGGTCGGCTTCGACCAGGACCGCTCGCTCGGTGCCGGTGAGGAGGGCGGCCGAACGGCTGTGCCGATCTGGACGTATTTCATGCATCAGGCGCTCGCCGGGGTGCCGCGCCGCCGCGTACCGCTGCCGGACGGTGTCGTCACCGCGCGGATCAATGCGAACACCGGTTTGCTGGCGAGTGCCGACGATCCCAATGCCATCATGGAAAAATTCATCCAGGGCGATCTGCCGAAGCCGGAATCCGCGGCAGGACCGAACAACGCGACCTCGATGACGGATGGGGATAAACCCTTATTCTGAGAGATATGCCGAAAAAATACTCGCAGCGCGCCGAGGATTTACGCCGTGCTCTCGCGCAGGAGGCGGCGCGCATCATGGCCGAACACGGCATAGACGATTTTCTGCAGGCGAAGCGCAAGGCCGCCGGCCGCCTCGGCGTCGGCGATGTGGCGGTGCTGCCGAAAAACATCGAAATCGAGGCTGCGCTGCGCGAGCATCAGCGTCTGTTCGGCGGCAATTCGCATGGTCACTGCCTGAAGGCACAGCGCTGCATAGCGCTCGATGCGATGCGTTTGTTGGACGAATTTCAGCCGCGCCTCGTCGGTTCGGTATTGACCGGGACCGCGACGCTGCATAGCGATATCAACCTGCATCTGTTCGCCGACCATTCGGAGGCGATCGCGATGCGCTTGCTGGAAGTCCGCGTGCCGTACGAATTTTTCGAGCGCCGGGTCAAAATGGACGCGGAACGCAGCGTGAACTACCCGGCGCTGCGCTTCGCAGCCGGGGGCCGCATCGTCGATGCGACGGTGTTCCCGATCGACGGCATCCGGCAGTCGCCGTATTCCCCGGTCGACGGACGGCCGATGCGCCGTGCCGACGTCCGCGAGGTTGCGCAGTTGGTCGACACGAATTGACGCGCGATCCGGCGCTGCGGACGATTATTTGCCGCCGACGGAAAACGCGAGCAGCACGTGGCCCGGCGAGCCCGGTCTGCCGCCGTAACCCGAATTGACGTAGACCATCCCGCTGACGATCGTCGGTCCGCCATGACCTAGTGGGCCGCCGGCGGCCGTGCTGCCGTTGACGGTCCGATAGGTCTTGGCCGTATCGAAATCCCACACGAGCTTACCGTCGATCGTCGAATAGGCGCGCAAATGGCCGTCGATCGATCCGGCGAACAAGATGCCTGGAATGACGGTCACCGCCTGAGCCTGACCGAAGGAACAATTAATGTCGGAGGATCCGCAGCTGGGCTGCGGCGATGGCGCGCTCCAACGTAGCTCGCCCGTGGCGATATCCAGCGCTGCAATGCCGCCGCGGTCGCGCCGCTGCTCCGGATGAACGTCCGCGATCGCAACGTAAAGGCTGCGGTGATCCGCCGCCGGACTCCATTCCACGCCGTCAGCCTCACCGCCGGTGGCCACCCGGGTTCGCCACAACACAGCGCCGGCATGATCGGGATCCAAACCGTAGACGAGGCCGGCTTGCTGTCCCGCCAATATGACTTGTCTGCCGCTCGTCATTTGCCGCAGGATCGGCGAATTGCCGAAAATACGGTCCTCGTCGGTCTTCCTAGCATCGCCGGCCGCAAGCCGGGTGAACCAGCGCGGCTTGCCGTCCGTGAGGTCCAAGGCCACGATCGCCTCGCAGTTGCCCGCGGCGATATACAGCAAGCCGCGCTTCGGGTCCACGGTTGGCGCCGACCAGATCGGCGTTCCCGCCGCCGTCAATGGCGCCGCTCCCGCTTGCACCTGCCGCAAATCCGTCTTCCAGACGACCGCGCCGGTGGCGCTGTCCAGCGCCTCGACCGCGCCTTGCAGCGTGCAGCAACCCTTGCCGGAATTCGCGGCCACCATAGGTTCGCTCCACGTGACCGGCACATATAAACGGTTCTCGTAGAGGCTCGGCGCGCCCGTGACCCGTGCGTCCGCATGCGCGTCGAGGCGCGTTTTCCACAGCAGCGCGCCGGTGGCCGCGTTCAACGAGTAGACGACACCGGCTTGATCGCCAAAAAACACGGCGCTTGGCGGCTTGATGACTTCAATGTGGGCGTTGATATGCGCGTGGCGTCGCCAGCGCCGCG
>JAYTQR010000043.1:0-14338 GCA_043746615.1 Gammaproteobacteria bacterium
GTCGTCCAGGCGCCGTTGACGGCGCTAGTCATCGTCACCGAGATGACCGGCAATCGTGCGCTGACCTTGCCGCTGATGGCAGCGGTGTTGCTCGGACGCGGGGCGAGCGCAGTGGTCTGCCGCCGTTCGCTCTATCACACGCTCGCCAAGGGATTCATGGAGCCGCCAGCGATTGTTCGCACCCTCTCAGCGGAATAATTTCAGCGCGTTGTGCAGCGTTTGGGCGATGCCCCACAGCAATGGCACGCCGACCACCAGCCACAAGGCGAGCAAGCGCAGTTTACTCATGCCGGCGACGCCTCCCGGTACTGATGGCGCGCGGCGACGGCGCGGATCGACCAATTGCACAGCAAGCCGGCCAATAGCAGGGCGCACATGATGTACATCGTCACCGAGTAGGCCTGCGCCTTGGCTACGCCGCGGTCGATTTGAAATTCGCGGATATAATTGATCAACACCGGGCCGAGCACGCCGGCGACCGCCCAGGCGGTCAGCAGACGGCCGTGAATTGCGCCGACATGCATCGTCCCGAAGATGTCGCGCAGATACGCCGGGATGGTGGCGAAGCCGCCGCCGTACATCGACAGGATGACGGCGAAGGCGGCGACGAACAGCCCAATGGAGCCGAGCCCGCCGATCGCCGGCACGGCGGCATACAGAGCGGTGCCGAGCAGGAAAAACACGGTGTAGGTGTTCTTGCGGCCGATGGAATCGGAGATCGTCGCCCAGACAAATCGGCCGCCCATATTGAAAAGACTGAGCAAGCCGACGAAGCCGGCGGCAGCAGGCGCCGTGACGCGGCCCGCGAACATCTCCTGGATCATCGGCGACGCCTGTCCGAGCACGCCGATGCCGGCGGTCACGTTCAGACACAGGACGCCCCAAAGCAGCCAAAATTGCGGCGTTCGCACCGCCATATCGACGGTCACATGCGCGCCGGTCACCAACTTGCGCGACTGCGCGGGCGGTGTCCATCCGGCCGGTTGCCAACCGGCGGCCGGCACGCGCACAGCGAGCGCGCCGATCATCATGAAGAGGAAATAGATCACACCCATCGTCGCGAAAGTCTGCAGCACGCCATTCGAATGCGCAGTCTTGAAATGTTGCATCAGCAGCAGCGATAGCGGCGCCGCGATCAGCGCGCCGCCGCCGAAACCCATGATCGCCATGCCGGTCGCCATGCCGGGACGATCGGGGAACCATTTAATCAGCGTCGATACCGGCGAAATATAACCGATGCCGAGTCCGCAGCCGCCGAGAACGCCATAGCCGAGATAGACGATCCAAAGCCGGTGCAAATCGATACCGGCCGCCGACACCAGGAAGCCGCCGCCAAAGCAAGCGGCCGCGACCAGCATCGCCTTGCGCGGCCCGGCGCTCTCTACCCAACGCCCGAAGAGCGCGGCCGATGCGCCGAGCGAGACGATCGCAATCGAGAATATCCATCCCACTTGGGTCAATTTCCAATCCGCCGGCGCCGAAACGTTGAGTCCCAGCAATCTGGTCAGCGGCAGATTGAAGGTCGAGAACGCATATACTTGACCGATCGACAGATGCACCGCAAGCGCCGCGGGCGGCACCGAGAAGCGGTTGAATCCGGACGGCGCGACGCTGCGCTCACGATTCCAAAAAGAGTCTGACATCGCCGCGCTCCCCGCTATCACGATCGCTGGGACGGCTCCCCTTATACTCGCCGCCGACGCAATTGCGAAGAGTAGCGCCAGGATCAACATGCCGAGGGTTGCCGTAGGCACGAGTCGCGCTGCTCGAGGCGCGATCGCTTCGAGGCCTGAAAAATATGGGAAATTTCCGCCGGCAACTAGACGTTGCGGGTCGGCGAATCGGCGTTCGAAGCGCCGGGCGGCGGGCACGCCGAATCCATCAAACTAGACGAATCGTGGATTCCCAGGGTGGCACTAGGTTCCGCAAGCGCAACGCACAGGTTTTTGCAAACGAGCTGTAAATTATTGCAAATTACTTGCACAGCGGTCCATGTCAGGCTCTAGAATCCGCGCCACGGGGGCTGGAAGGGGGCACAGACTATGAGTCCACGACTCAAAACAAGACTCGCCGATCTCGCGCGACTCGCGGGGGTGTCGATTACCACTGTGTCGCGCGCGTTGAACGACAGCGCGGCGGTAAACGCGCAGACGAAGCAGCAGATCTGGAAGCTCGCACGCGAACACAGCTACCCGTTCCGCGGCTACATGCCATCCGGCCCGACCGCGGCGGCGGCGACGCTGGCCATCGTGATCCCGCGGCCGCAAGGACGCGGAGCGCAATTGTCGGACCCGTTCGTGCTCGAATTGATTGCCGGTGTAGGCGAGGCCGCGCGCGGCCGCGGCTGCGATTTCATCGTCTCGCACGTGACGCCGAACGGCGCGGACGAGCTGTTGGCGTTGATGGAAACCAATCGCTCGAGCGGCGTGATCTTTCTCGGCCAAAGCTCCCTGCATGCTGCGTTCAACCGGCTCGCCGCGACGCAGTCGCGCTTCGCGGTCTGGGGCGCGGATCTGCCGAAACAGGCGTATTGCTCTATCGGCAGCGATAATCCGCTCGGCGCGCGTCGCGCGACGCTGCACTTGGCGCGGCTCGGACGCCGGCGGATCGTCTTCCTCGGCGACATCGAGGCGCCGGAGTCGATGCAGCGCCGCCAGGGGTATTTGGCCGCGCTCGCACAGGCGAACCTACCGGCCGATCCGCGCCTGACGGTACCGGCGCACTTCGGCATCGAAGCGGCGGCCGCATCGGTCGACACGCTGATCAGCCGGCGGATTAAATTCGACGGCATCGTCGCGGCGAGCGACTTGATCGCGCTCGGCGCGATCCGCGCGCTGTTGCGCGCCGGGATGTCCGTGCCGGAGGACGTCTCGGTGGTCGGCTACGACGACATTTCGTTTGCACGCTACAGCCGGCCGGCGCTGACGACCGTGCGCCAGGACACCGCGCTTGCCGGTCGCTTGCTGGTCTCGAAATTGTTGAACAGCCCGGCAAGCGGCGAGCACAAATCCGAACGGCTGCCGACGGATCTGATCGTGCGCGAGAGCTGCGGCGCCTGAGCGGCGGGCCGCCGCGGCCCAGGCACGAGACGCACCGAGGAGCATCCGCGGCGCGCTGGATTATTGTCAATTTGCATAAATTTGCATTTAGCGTCGCAAAAAAACACCGTATTCTTTGCCGCACAGAGTGTTTTAACTAGTTGATTATTAATCGATTAATAATATTTTCGTGCGCTTCGGCTCTACCTGTTGGCATTCATACCTACCGTTGTTGAAAAATAAATCAATCTTTTGCATACTGCGCCAATAGCGGGCGGCGATTCGATCGGCCGCGGGCCGACGCAAAGAAACGAACGAAATGATGGATCGGGGAGATCACTCAATGGCGCTCAACATCCGGATTCTGGTTTCACAGACGCTGCACGTCTGGCGCGAGGGCTCACCGGCGCTGCCGTTGCAGGCCGCTTGCGTGTTGCTGCTGCTCGGGGCCGCCGGTGCGGCGACCGCGCAGCAATCGGCGGCCACGGCCGGTGACCCGCAAACCACCGCAAACGCCAAAGAGCGGGCGGCGGCAAAAGCCGACAATGAGTTGTCCGAAGTAGTCGTGACCGGCATCCGGGCCGGGGTCGAGGCTGCGATCAGGGTCAAGCGCCTGGCGAACGAGGAGGTCGAAGTCGTATCCGCCGAAGACATCGGCAAGCTGCCGGACACGAGCATTGCCGAGTCGATCTCGCGACTGCCCGGTGTAACGACGCAGCGCTCCGACGGGCGCGATTCTGACATCAGCATCCGCGGCTTTGGTCCTGACTTCAACGGCACGCTGATGAACGGCCGCGAACAGGTCAGCACCGGCGACAACCGCGCGATCCAGTTCGATCAGTATCCGGCGGAACTCATTCACCAGGTTGTCGTCTACAAGACGCCGGATGCAAGCCTCGTCGGTCAAGGCCTCGCCGGCACGATCGACCTGCAGACGACGCGGCCGCTGGAATACGGCCACCGCGCGCTCGTATTCGACGCCCGCGCCATCAAGAACGGCAACGGCAATCTCGGCGCCAACTCGACCGACAAGCAATACCGGGCGAGTTTTTCCTACATTGACCAATTCTTGGACAACACGCTCGGCGTCACCTTCGGCTTCGCCCGTCTCGATACGCCGGTCGACACCAAGGAAATCGGCCTCTACGACCCGTGGCACCAGAATTCGCCGACGGTCGATTCGTACAACTATCACACGATGGTGCCGAACGGCGTCTACGTGACCAACGGCATCAAGTCGCTCGCGAGCACCGGCATCGACAAGCGCGACGGCAGCATCGCGACGCTCGAATGGAAGCCGACCGATAATTTCGCCAGCACCTTCGACATGTACTACACCGATCGTGAACTGGATAACAACCGGCGCAGCATGGAGGCGAACCTCGGTAATTATCCGAATACGACGACATATTCGAACTTGGATATCGTCAACAACTCGCTGATCGGCGCGACGGTCGGCAATCTCGTGCCGCTGGCGCGCAATTTCCTCTACATCACGCACGATCAGATCTTCGCCACCGGTTGGAACAACAAATGGCATGCCGGCGATTGGATCCTCACCAGCGATCTCGGCTACTCGCGCGCGTCGCGCGACGAGCATGACTACGAGACACAGGCGACCTATCAGGGCGGCGTTACCGACACGGGATCGTTCCTGATTCCGGAGAGTTCCGCGCCGACGTTCCAGCTCAACAATCAATATACCGATCCGTCCAAGGTGCTCGTCGGGCCGACGATCTACGGCGCCGGCTATAGCCGTTTCCCGCACGTCAACGACGAGTTGAAGTCGGTGCGCTTCGATGTGTCGCATACGGCCGGCGGCTGGTTCAGCACGGTGACGGGCGGCGTCAACTACGACGACCGCACGAAGGCCAAGCGTCAGCCGGAAGGCGGCCTCAATGCACTCGCCAACTGCCCGTGCCAAATCGCAAGTCAATATCTGTTGCCGCCGACCAATCTCGGCTTCTCCGGGACGCCGTCGTCGCTGTCCTGGGACGTTCCGGCGGTGCTCGCGAACTACTTCCAGCCGATCCAGACCTCGACGACAGCCAATTATCTGGTGGGCAAGTCATGGGAAGTGCATGAGAAACTGACGACGCTGTACGTCATGGGCAACCTCAACCACGATATCTCTGAGGACGTGACGCTGCGCGGAAACATCGGCGTGCAATTACTGCACACCGATCAGAGTTCAAGCTCGAATTACTTCGACGAGGCGGCCCAAATGCCGCGGCCGATCACCAAAGGCAAGAAATACAACGACGTCTTGCCGGCCGTCAACCTCGTGTTCCAGTTGCCGGCGCAGCAGCAGTTCCGCGTGGGATTGGCCCGCGAACTCGCTCGTCCGCGCATGGATCAAATGGAGGCCTCCTTCGACTACAGCGCATCGCAGACGGCGCCCTTTACGCCGGGAGCCGGCGGCGGCAATCCCTTGCTCGATCCGTGGCGCGCCGATGCGCTCGATCTGTCGTATGAAAAGTACTTCGCGAACAAAGCGTATTTTTCGGCGACGGCGTTCTACAAGAAGCTCAAGAGCTACATTTACACAATCAGCTCGCCCTACGACTTTTCCGCTTACAACGCGCTCCTGCCGCCGGGCTATTTGCCGCCCGGCGCCCAGGAGCAGTCGATCGGCACGTTCACCGGCCCTCAGAACGGTTCTGGCGGCCGGGTGGACGGCGTGGAGCTGGCGGTTTCGCTCCCCGGCGAACTGCTATGGGACGGCCTCAACGGCTTCGGCATGAATGCGAGCGTTTCCGAGACGGCAAGCGGCATTGCGATTCCCGGTCAAGTGGCCGGCCTCACGAGCCAAAACATCGCGCTGCCCGGTCTGTCGAAGACGGTCTGGCAGGCGACCGTGTACTACGAGAAGTACGGCTTCGAGGCGCGCATCGCGACCCGCTACCGCTCGAACTACATCGGCGAGATCAGCGATTTCGCCGGCGACCGGGCCTTGGAGTACGTGCGGCATGAACAACTGACGGACTTCCAGACCAGTTATGAGTTCCAGCAAGGCCTGCTGCACGGTCTGTCGTTCGTTTTCCAAATCGACAATCTGACGAACACGCCGTTCATCGATTACGCCGGAGAGCAAACTCGAGTTCGCGACTACGAAACCTACGGACGCATGTTCTTCTTGGGCGCGAAGTACAAGCTGTAAGGCGCGCGCCGCCGGGGCCGCCGGCATAAGGCCCTGCCGAGGGAGGACGCAGCGTGAGCCGATCGATGCAGCCGACGTTCCCCGCTCTAGTCGCCGCGGCGTGGCTCGCCGGCGGCTTCTTCACGGCGATAACGGCGTCGCCCGTGCATGGGCAGGGGCAGGGGCAACGCCAAGGCCGCGCTCAGGCGCAACGACCTGGGCTGGCGCTCGCGGCGGATTTTCGCAACCGGCCGCCGGAAGACGAAATCATCTATTTCCTATTGCCGGATCGCTTCGAAAACGCTGATCCATCGAATGACCGCGGCGGCATTAAGGGCGGACGGCTGCAGTCCGGTTTCGATCCGACGTCGAAACGCTTTTATCACGGCGGTGACTTGCGCGGCGTGATCGACCGGCTGGACTACATTCAAGGCCTCGGCGCGACCGCGATTTGGCTCGCGCCGGTGTTCAAGAACAAGCCGGTGCAAGGCGCTCCGGGCCATGAGTCGGCCGGTTATCACGGCTACTGGATCACGGATTTCACGGCGATCGATCCGCATTTCGGCAGCGCGGCGGATATGCACGAACTCATCTCCAAGGCGCACGCACGCGGCATGAAGGTGTACATCGACATCGTCGTCAATCACACCGCCGATGTCATCGCCTATCGTGAATGCCCGCACAGCGCCTGTCCATACCGCTCGCGCGCCGACTATCCGTACGTGCGGCATCACGGTGTCCAAGGCTATCCGATCAACTCCGGATTTCTCGGCGACGATGCGGCGCATCAAACCGTCGCGAACTTCGCGCACCTGATTCGTCCGGACTGGGCCTATACGCCGTACGTGCCGCGGGGCGAAGAACATCTCAAGGTGCCCGATTGGCTCAATAATCCGATCTATTACCATAACCGCGGCAACTCGACCTTCACCGGCGAGAGTTCGACGCTCGGCGACTTCAGCGGATTGGATGATCTGTTCACCGAGAATCCGTTTGTCGTGCACGGCTTTATCGACATCTACGAGGCCTGGATCGATCGCTACGGTATCGATGGCTTTCGCATCGATACCGCGAAGCATGTCAATCCGCAATTCTGGCAAGCGTTCGTGCCCGCGATGCAGGCGCGCGCTGCGGCGGACGGAATCCCGAATTTCTATCTATTCGGCGAAGTCGCAACCTCGACGATCGATCCGGCGTTGACCGCCGAACACACGCGAGTCGATCAACTGCCGTCCGTTCTCGACTTTTCGTTCGCGATCGCCGTGCGTGAAGCCGTGACGGGACGGGCCGGCACGGACGTCTTAGCCGATCTGTTCGCGGACGATCCGTTGTATGCGGGCGGCGCGGCGGCGGCGCTGCGGCTCGCGACGTTCATCAGCAATCACGATCAGGGTCGATTCGCATATTTTCTGCGTCAGGCGTTGCCGCGGATCAGCGCAGCAGAGGCCGTTCGGCGGGTCGAGCTCGCCTATGCAATGCTGTTTACCTTGCGCGGCGTGCCGGTCATTTATTACGGCGACGAACAAGGCTTCGTCGGCAGCGGCGGCGACAACGATGCGCGCCAGGACATGTTCGCGAGCAAGGTCGCCGCGTACAACGCTGAACCTCTGTTGGGCACGCGCGCGACGACCGCCGTCAGCAATTTCAATCCGCATCATCCTTTGTATCTGGCGATCCAAGCGTTGGCGCGCCTGCGCAGCGCCGAACCCGCTCTGCGTCGCGGGCGGCAGATCGTGCGCGCGTCCGCCGCCAAACCGGGACTCTTTGCGGTATCGCGGATCGAACCCGGCACCGGCCGCGAGGTGCTGGTTGCCTTCAACACGTCGACGGCGCCCATCGATGCGCAAGTCTTGATCGGCTATCAGTCGGCTCATTTCGTCGCGCTACACGGGCCGTGCGCGGCCGAGCCGAGCGCACCCGGCAGTTACCGCGTGCGGCTCGCGCCGCTGTCGTTCGCCGTCTGTGCGGCGCGGGCGCCGTGATGGCGGTGCGCGGCAAGCCGGAATTGTCCTTCGGGCAAATCTGGAACATGTGTTTCGGCTTTCTTGGCCTGCAGTTCGGCTTTGCGCTGCAGAATGCGAATGTCAGCCGCATCTTCCAAACCCTCGGTGCGAATCTCGAGCAGATACCGGCCTTGTGGATCGCCGCGCCGCTGACCGGTCTGATCGTGCAGCCGATCGTCGGCTATATGTCGGACCGGACTTGGACTCGACTTGGCCGCCGGCGCCCATATTTTCTCACTGGCGCGCTGCTCGCCTCGGTCGCCTTGCTCGCGATGCCGCGCTCCGCCGCGCTGTGGATCGCCGCCGTGCTGCTGTGGGTTCTCGATGCTTCGATCAATATTTCGATGGAGCCGTTTCGCGCGTTCGTCGGCGATCAGCTAGGCCCGTCGCAGCGGCCCGGCGGTTATGCGATGCAGAGCTTTTTTATCGGCATCGGCGCGATCGTTGCGAGCATGATGCCGTGGCTGCTCGCGCGGGCCGGCGTCAGCAACGTCGCGCAGGGCGCCCTCGGCGCCGCGGCGATTCCGGCCACGGTACGTGAGTCCTTCGACTTCGGCGCGGTGGTGTTGCTGCTCGCCGTGTTGTGGACGACGCTGCGCACGCGCGAGTATCCGCCCGAGACGTTGGCGAGTTTCGCCGCTGCCGACGCTGCGCCGAACCCGCCGCCGGCCGCCGCCGGCGCCGCGCGCGCCGAGGGCGTGCGCGGCTGGTTATGGGCCGCCGGCGGTGCCGCGGCGCTGATCGCGGTTTATCTCGGCGGCTGGGACCCGCAGCTGTATCTACTCGGCGCCGGCGCCTTGGCGTGGGGGCTCGCGCTGCTCGCGCAGCGCCGCGCCGCCGGTGCCGGTCCGTTGGCGAGCATCATGCACGATCTACAGAACATGCCGCATGCGATGCGCCGCCTGGTGCCGGTGCAGTTCTGCTCGTGGCTCGCGCTTTTCTCGATGTGGATTTACACGACTGCGGCGGTCGCGCAAGTGCATTTCGGTTCGAGCGACCCGCAGTCGGCCGCCTACAACGCAGGCGCCAATTGGGTCGGCGTCCTATTCGCCGCCTACAACGGCTTCGCGGCGCTCGCTGCGGCGGTGATCCCGCTGATGGTGCGCCGGTTCGGCATGCGCGCAAGCCACATGATCAACCTGATTGGCGGCGGCCTGGGGTTGATCTCGTTTCTGTTGATCAAGGATCCTCGCTGGCTGCTGCTGTCGATGCTCGGCGTCGGCTTTGCCTGGGCGTCGATTCTTTCGCTGCCGTATGCGCTGTTGTCCGATAGCCTGCCGGCAGGCAAAATGGGGGTTTACATGGGCATCTTCAATTTGTTCATCGTGATCCCGCAACTCGTCGCCGCGAGCTTACTGGGCCTCGTACTCAAAGTGCTGTTCGGCGGCGCGCCGCTGTTCGCGCTCGTGCTTGGCGGCGCGAGCTTCATGCTCGCCGGCGTGCTCGCCTTGCGGGTGCCTCAGCCCGGCGCCGCTGCGCCGGCGTGAGCCGCGCCGCACGAGCGCCGCACCGCGAGCCGGGTCGGCAATATGCGGTCGGCGGCCGGTTCGCCGCGAATCAGGTTCAGCAGCGTGTCGACGAGGACCTCCCCGGCGAGACGCGTATCCTGGACGACAGTCGTCAATGCGGGACTCGCGAGACTCGCCGCGGGAATATCGTCGAAGCCGACGACTGCGACCTCGCTCGGGACATCGATTCGCCGCTCCTGCAACGCGCGCAGCGCGCCGATCGCGATCAGATCGCTGGCCGCGACGATTGCATCGAAGCGCCGTCCGCCGCCGAGCAGCTGGCCTGCGGCCGCGTAGCCGCGGTAGCGTTCGAGGAACTCCGGGTAGTGACTCGAAGCATGTCCGAGAAAAGCGATCGTGCGCCGTCCGCTCGCGATCAAGTGACGCGCCGCATCGCCGCCGCCCTGAAAATTGTCGCATCCCACCGATAAGCCCGGTTGGCCTTGAAGCACCTGGCCCCAGCGGACGAAGTGCGCGCCTTGAGCCGCGAGCATCTGCAGCCGCAAACGATATTCGTGGTAATCGCCGTAACCCAACAGGATAATGCCGTCGGCTTTGCGGGCGTATTCGTCGCCGGTTTGCGGGCTGCCGCGGCGCGGCTGAAAGGAAATCAGCAAATCATAGCGCCGCTCCGCGCAGGCGCGCGTGATCGATCCAAACATTGAATGGAAGAACGGGTTGATCAGCGAATCGTCGGGCGTCGGGTCCTCGAAGATCAGCAACGCCAGCGTGTTCGAGCGGCGCATACGCAGATTGGACGCATTGCGATCCACGGCATAATGCAGCTGCCGGGCGATCGTTTCGATGCGCTCGCGCGTCCCCGCGCTGACCATCGGGCTGCCGCGCAGTGCCCGCGATACCGTCGGCTGCGAGACGCCGGCGAGTTGCGCGATGTCGATCGACGTCGCCTTGCCGGCCGTGCGCGCGCGGGCTTTCAGCGGCATGCCCGATTCTGCGCCGCGGGTACTTGCAGCTGACAGAAGTAAACGCCGTGGGCCGGAATCGACAGTCGCATGCCGCTGGCGGTGCCCGCCGGCAGACCGTGACCGACCAGAGGCGCCGCACCGGCGATCTCCGGCAGTTCGACCGTGGCGGCCGCGGCGCTCAAATTGAATGCCGCGATCAGGCTCACGCCGTTCAATCGGCGCTGGAACGCGAGGATCGCGTCGGTCGCCGCGGCGAACTCGATCTCGCCCCACTGCAGGGCCGGATGTCCCTTGCGCCACGCGAGGAATCGCCGGAACGCCTGCAAGGCCGATTGCGGGTCTTTTTCCTGTTCGGTCACCGCGCGTGCGCGATGCGCGGACGGCACCGGCAGCCACGGTTTGGCGCTGCTGAATCCGGCATTCTCGGCGGGTGTCCACGGCAGCGGCGTACGGCAGCCGTCGCGGCCCTTGAACACCGGCCAAAACGCGATGCCGTACGGATCCTGCAGCGACTCGAACGGCACGTCCGCTTCCTCCAAACCCAATTCCTCGCCCTGAAACACGCAGACGGCGCCGCGCAACGAGCACAACAGCGCGGTCAGTTGCGTTGCCAAATGGGGCGGTGATTCGGCCCGACCCCAGCGGCTGACGACCCGTTCGACGTCGTGATTCGAAATCGCCCAGCACGGCCAGCCGAACGGCGCCGGGCCGAGTGCCCGTTCGGCGGTCTCGCGAATGTGCGCGGGCGAGCCGTCGGCGCCCAACAATTCGAAGCTGTAAGCCATGTGCAGCCTGCCGGGCTGCGTGTATGCGGACATCGTCGCGGCCGAATCCTCCGCGGAGATTTCGCCCAACGCCACGGTACCTGGATACTGATCGAGCATGATCCGTAGCTCGCCGAGGAACGCCAGATTCTCCGGCCGCGTGCTGTCGTACAAATGATATTGATACGCGTACGGATTGTCCGCACGAAAACCGCGGCCGCTGCGCATTTCGACCGGCTTCGGCGGATTGTCGCGCAGCAGCCGATCATGAAAGCAAAAATTGATCGCATCGAGGCGCAAACCGTCGACGCCCCGGTCGAGCCAAAAGCGGACATTATCGAGTACCGCGACCTGCACCGCCGGTTCGTGAAAATTCAGATCGGGTTGGTCCGCCAGGAAATTGTGTAAATAGTATTGCCCCCGGCGCGGTTCCCATTTCCAGGCGA
Organism: Gammaproteobacteria bacterium; assembly: GCA_043746615.1. Taxonomy (GTDB): domain Bacteria; phylum Pseudomonadota; class Gammaproteobacteria; order Steroidobacterales; family Steroidobacteraceae; genus Bog-1198. The sequence goes on from JAYTQR010000043.1 coordinate 11,825, forward strand.
TGCCGCCGAAAATCGACAACCAATTGTTCGGCGGGGCGCCGTCGGGGCGCGGGTCCGCCCAGACGTACCAATTAGACCGCGGATTGCCGCGGCTCTGGCGGCTCTCCTGAAACCACGCGTGTTCGATCGAAGTATGGCTCAACACTTGATCGATCATCACTTTGAGCCCGAGCCGGTGTGCCCGGTGCAGCAGTTCGTCGAAATCTGCGAGCGTGCCGAACAGCGGATCGACCGCGCGGTAATCGGCGATGTCGTAACCGAAGTCGGCCATCGGCGACTTGAAGAACGGCGAGATCCAGATCGCATCGACGCCGAGACCGGCGACGTAGTCCAGCCGCTGCGTGATGCCAGGCAGGTCGCCGACGCCGTCGCCGTTGCTGTCGAGGAAGCTGCGCGGGTAAATTTGATAAATGACGGCGCCGTGCCACCACGCCCGGCGATGCGGTGGCGCATACGTATTCATTCCTACATCCGCCCGTTCCGCGACTGATTCCGGGCTGCCATGCGCGCATTCACTCATCGGCCTCAGTGTGCCACATCGAGGCGTGCGCGACATCTCTGGCGGCGCGCAATCGTGGCGCCGACGAATCGAAGCGACATAACGCTCTTTGCCGTGTGGCCGCGATCGACGGCGATCCGGTCAACGAGCGTTTTTACTGCACCGTCGCGGCCATCGAGATCAGCCATGCTGCGTCAAATAAGGGTGGTCGATGTACGCGCTTGAGTTCGTGCATCAAGAAGCGCGGGCATGCATCCGAACGCAGCGCGCGCAGCGACGCGCGCGATGGAAGATCCACGAGCCGCTCTATCCGCCGCTGCAGCGGCGCGCGAAAATTACACCCGTATAATATTAATGTTATTTCTAATAATCATTATATAATATATTGATTTAACAGTATAAATTGCTCCAATGCACCGGCATCAACAGGCCGACGCGGAGTCGCGGTGTCCGCTGCAATCGGCGCCGTCCCGCGGCAGTAATCACTGCGACAGTTCCATCACCGCATTGGCGTTGTCGTCGTTGAAATAAATGACATCGGTATCGGTGTTCACCTCACTGCCGTAGCTGCCCATTGTGGTGATGGTGATCGGCACCGCGACGATGCCGAAGATCGCGCCGCCGACGCCCGTATCCACATTCTTGCTCGCGATCACGCCGCTCGTCGGAGAAATCTCGATCAGCAGATTAGTGCCGTTTGGATCGAGCGTATTGCCGACGATGATGTCGCCATTGGTCAGCAGTGCGCCGCTGATCGGTCCATTTAACGGCGCGCCAGAGGCGATGACCTTGGCCGAGGCGGCAGAAGTGCCGGTGAAGCTCGTACCCGCAACGATGATGCCGTCGGTGCCGATCGCCGCGACATTGTTCAATGCAACGACGCGATTCGCATTGGTGTCGACGACGTAAAGCGTGTCCGCCGAGGCATCATAAGTCAGACCCGCCGGAGCCGAGATCGAACCCGGTACGCCCTGGTTGGCGCTGAAGCCGGAGGCGATCTCCGTGATCGACGATTGTGCGTCGTTGTTTAGAACGATCCGATCAATGCTGCCGGTGGTCGCATTGGAGACGTAAAGGGCGTTGGCGCTCGTGTTTGCGGCATAGATGACGCTCCAGGGCTCGGCAAAGGTGTCGGCGGAGAATGGCGTGGATATTGTGCCGCTGGTAGATATCAGCGGCAACGAGTTGGCTTGGCTCGCCGTCGCGACCAGACTGCCGTCGGGTAAACTCGTCAGCGCGGAGCAGCCCAGCAGTTGTTGCGATTGCGCTATTCGGTACGGCACGGCGCCGATCATCGGATGCAATCCGACAATGGTCGTACCCAGGCCCTGTGTGTTGGTCGCGCCGTCGTTAAAATTACAGACGATCAGATCGCCTTTTGTAATCAGCCCACCGGTGGCGGTGGCGACGGTCAGTCCGTAAGGATTGCCGCCGTGCTCGGTCGGATCGATGGTCGAGCCGATCTCGGACTGCGTTGCCAGCGTCGACAGTTCCGCTCCGGTGATTTTCACCGTGCGGCTTTGCATGCTATGTGAACCATAGCCGCCACAGCCGGCGACCAACATCAGCAGCGCACCACTCGACAATAACTTCGCCTGCCGTATCTGCCTGATCGGACTCTTCATGGCATTCGCTCCTCTTTAAAACCGGCACGGGGATTGATCGCGCGAGCGCGGCGTGGCCGCGAGTCGTCGGCGATGCAGTTGTACCGACTGTAAGTACCGTCAGGCCGGCGAATGGTTGCGCGTCGCGTCGCGATAATCGGCGCTGGCGCCGCGCGTTTGATCGCGCACCATGGCGCAAAGCTGCTAGGCTGCGCAGCATGAAATTGCACGTTGCCAGCGACTGAGAGAATACATTACAAGTGTAATGTAACTTATTGATTTTGGTGCCCAGGAGAGGACTCGAACCTCCACGAATTGCTCCACTGGTACCTGAAACCAGCGCGTCTACCAGTTCCGCCACCTGGGCATGATGGGGCCGCCTGCCGCGAGGCGCCGAAATCTACGCACACC
>JAYTQR010000044.1:0-1605 GCA_043746615.1 Gammaproteobacteria bacterium
ACGCCGTCGCGCGTTTCCGTCTCCGTCGAACGCGGTTTCGCGTATTGGCCGGCGAAACGGCCGACGCGGATTACCGGCTTTCTGAGTCCCTGCAACAGCACCAGGCTCATTTGCAGCAGGATCTTCAGCCGTTTCGCGATTTTGTCGGATTCGCAATCCTCGAAACTCTCGGCGCAATCGCCGCCTTGCAGCAAGAATTGTTCGCCGCGCTGAGCGGCGGCGAGCTTGGCGCGCAGCGCCTCGATTTCCCAGGAGACGACGAGCGGCGGCAAACGACTCAATGCCGCGACGCTACGTTCCAAAGCGAGCGGATCGGCATATTTCGGCTGCTGCGCGGCCGGGCGGCTTTGCCAACTCGCCGGGTGCCAGTTCGTCAATAGGGTGCTCGTGGACATCGGGTAACATGCTACAACACCCGCTGTCCGCCCGTGCCGAGAGATCTCTGATGCCGAACCACAACGAACCGCGACCCACCGAACGCACCGCGCACTGCGAGGATCCACTGACGGCGCTGGGGCTCGGCGCCGTGAATTCCGGCACCTGGAGCGGAAGTCACGGATGGAGCGAGACGAGCGGCGGTTCGCTGATCGAATCGCTGAATCCGTCGAACGGCCGGAGGCTTGGCTTAGTGCGCAGCGCCACCGTCGAAGACTATGAGCGCGTGCTGGGCGCCGCCGTCGAGGCGGCGAGGAGCTGGCGCCGCGTGCCGGCGCCGAAGCGCGGCGAGGCGGTGCGCCTGATCGGCGAGGAGCTGCGCAGCTTCAAAAGCGCGTTGGGCAGCCTGGTGTCGCTGGAAAACGGCAAGATCAAGGCCGAGGGCGACGGCGAAGTCCAGGAAATGATCGACATCGCCGATTTCGCCGTCGGTCAAGCGCGAATGCTGTACGGCTCGACGATGCACTCGGAGCGCAGTCAACACCGCATGTACGAGCACTGGCACCCGCTCGGTATCGTCGGCGTGATTTCCGCATTCAACTTTCCGGTGGCCGTCTGGTCGTGGAACGCGTTTTTGTCGGCGATTTGCGGCAACGCCACGGTGTGGAAGCCGTCGCCGAAAACCGCTCTATGTTCGATCGCCGTGCAGAAGATCTGCAACCGAGTGCTGGAGCGCGAGAAGTTGCCGCCGATTTTTCAATTGTTCATCGATGCCGGCACCGAGCTCGCGGAACGATTCGTCGATGACGAGCGCGTCGCGCTGCTGTCGTTCACGGGTTCGACGCAGGTCGGGCGCAGGATCGGCGTGCGCATTGCTCAACGCCTCGGCAAGAGTCTGCTCGAACTCGGCGGCAACAACGCGATCATCGTCGATGCCGCCGCGAATCTCGATCTAGCGGTGCCGGCAATCGTGTTCGGCGCGATTGGTACCGCGGGCCAGCGCTGTACGACGACACGGCGGGTCCTCGTACACGAAACCTGCGCTGCCGAGCTCGAGCGCCGGCTCATCGCGGCCTACGGTCAGGTGCGCATCGGCGATCCGTTGGACGCCACCACGCTGATGGGGCCATTGATCGACGCCGGTGCGGTGCAGCGTTATCTCGCCGCGATCGGTGCAGCTCAGGCCGAAGGCGGACGGCTGCTGTGCGGCGGCCGCAGCCTGCCGCAGCC
>JAYTQR010000045.1:0-19655 GCA_043746615.1 Gammaproteobacteria bacterium
CAGGAAGTTCAGGCGGCGATCAGCGAATCGCAGAATCTTCTGCCGCAGGATCTGCCGGCGCCGCCGATCTATGCCAAGGTCAATCCCGCCGATGCGCCAGTATTGGCCCTCGGCATTACCTCGAAGGTCATGCCGCTGACCGAGGTCGAAGATCTCGCGGACACGCGGATCGCCGAGAAGATATCGCAAGTCAAGGGCGTGGGCGTCGTCAGCATCAGCGGCGGCCAGCGACCCGCGGTCCGGGTGATCGTCAACCCGCGGGCGCTCGCGGCCGACGGACTGAACCTCGATGACTTGCGCACGACGATCAGCGTCGCGAACCAGAACGGGCCGAAGGGCAGCTTTGACGGGCCGACGCGCACCTATACGATCAACACCAACGACCAGCTGAAGAGCGCCGATCAGTACGCGAACATCGTCATCGCCTACAAAAACGGCGCGCCCGTGCGGCTGCGCGACGTCGCCACGCTGGTCCAGAGCGCCGAAAACACCCAGCTCGGCGGCTGGATGAACACGACGCCCGCGTTGATCCTCAACGTGCAGCGGCAACCCGGGGCTAACGTCGTTGACGTCGTCACGGACATCAAGGCCATACTGCCGGATCTGCGCGCGTCGCTGCCGGCGGGGGTCGATATCGCCGTCCTCACCGACCGCACCACGACGATCAAAGCGTCGGTCGAGGACGTCGAGTTCGAGTTGGCGCTGGCCGTAGCGCTCGTGGTGTTGGTGATCTTCGTGTTTCTGCGCGATATCCCCGCGACCTTTATTCCCAGTCTGTCGGTGCCGCTGTCGCTGGTCGGCACGTTCGCGGTCATGTACCTGGCGAATTTCAGCCTCAACAATCTGTCGCTGATGGCATTGACGATCGCCACCGGCTTCGTCGTCGACGATGCGATCGTCATGATCGAAAACATTTCCCGCTACATCGAAGCCGGCGACGCGCCGCTCGATGCGGCGCTGAAGGGGGCCGGGCAAATCGGCTTTACGATCATATCGCTGACCGTGTCGCTGATCGCGGTGTTGATTCCGCTGCTGTTCATGCAGGACGTCGTCGGCCGCCTATTTCGCGAATTCGCCGTGACCCTCACGGTCACGATCCTGATCTCGGCGGTGGTCTCGCTGACTTTAGTGCCGATGCTTTGCGCCAAGCTGTTGCGCCACCGGCCCGACGAGCGGCGCACGCACGAGCGGACGGGACGCTGGTTCATGGCGCTGCTCGACCGCTACGGGCGCAGTTTGACGTGGGTCCTCGAGCATCAGCGGGCGACGCTGTACGTCGCCGTCGCGACGCTAGCGGTCACGGCGCTGCTCTATGTGCTGGTCCCGAAAGGGTTTTTTCCGGATCAAGATACCGGACTGATCGAGGGCGTATCGCAGGCGAGCGACGCGGTCTCCTATGCGCAGATGGCGGGCCGTCAACAGTCGTTGGCGGCGGCGATCCTGACCGATCCCGCGGTCGCGAGCCTGTCTTCGTTCATCGGCGTCGACGGCAGCAACGTGACGTTGAACAGCGGCCGGTTTCTGATCAACTTGAAGGCGCGCGGCGAGCGCGACGCGAGTGCGACGCAGATCATCCGCCGCCTGCAGCGTGAAACGGCCGGGGTGCCCGGCATCGACTTGTACATGCAGCCCGCGCAGGATCTCACTCTCGAAAACACGGTGAGCCGCTCCCAATATCACTTCACGCTGGAGAGCGCGGACGCGGCGGCGCTCGGAGCATGGGCGCCGAAGCTGGTGGCGGCGCTGCGGCGGCAGCCGGTGCTATCCGGCGTGACGAGTAATCAGGAAGACGGCGGTCTCGCCGCCGATGTGACGATCGACCGTGACGAGGCGGCGCGCTTGGGTATCAGCGTCGGCACGGTCGACAACGCCCTTTACGACGCGTTCGGTCAGCGCATCGTCTCGACGATCTTCACGCAGTCGAACCAATACCGCGTCATCATTCAGGCGGATCCCGCCTCCTACGGCTCGGTTGGTTCGCTCGCCTCGATTTATCTGCCGTCGGCCGCCGGCGGCCAGGTGCCGCTGTCGTCGATCGCGAAATTCGCGGTAACGACCCGGCCGTTGCTGATCAATCATCTCGCGCAGTTTCCCGCGACGACGGTGTCGTTCAATTTAGCGCCCGGCGCATCGCTCGGCGCTGCGGTCGACGCCATCGAGCGAGTCGAGCGGGACGCCGGATTGCCGGCGAGCATTCATACGACGTTTCAGGGTGCGGCGCTCGCATTTCGCAATAATCTGTCGAATGAACTCCTGCTGCTGCTCGCGGCGGTGATCGTCATGTACATTGCGCTCGGAGTGTTGTACGAAAGTTTCATTCATCCAATCACGATATTATCGACGCTGCCGTCAGCCGGCATCGGCGCGCTGCTCGCGCTGATTCTAGCCGGCGACGATCTGACGATCATCGCGCTGATCGGCATCATTCTGCTGATCGGCATTGTCAAAAAGAACGCGATTCTGATGATCGATTTCGCGATAGATGCCGAACGTCTGCAGGGATTGTCGGCACGGGACGCCATTTACCAGGCCTGCCTGCTGCGCTTCCGTCCTATTCTGATGACGACGGTCGCGGCGATATTCGGCGCCCTACCGCTGATGTTCGGTACCGGCATGGGTTCTGAACTGCGCCATCCGCTCGGCATCAGCATTGTCGGCGGCCTGCTCGTCAGCCAAGTGCTGACGTTGTACACGACGCCGGTCGTCTACTTGGCGTTTGACGGCGTCGCGAAGCGCTGGCGCGAGAAAGCGCGGCTGCGGATCGAGGACAGCGGGCTCGCGGAGCACGGGCCGTGAACATGTCCGCGCCGTTCATCGCCCGGCCGGTGGCGACGGTGCTGCTGACCGCAGGCGTTGCGCTCGCGGGCATCGCCGCGTTCGTGCTGCTGCCGGTCGCACCGCTGCCGAACATCGACGTGCCGGCGATCTTCGTGACGGCATCGCTCCCCGGCGCAAGCCCGGAAGTCATGGCGACGACGGTCGCAACGCCGCTCGAGCGGCACCTCGGCGCGATTGCCGATGTCACCGACATGACTTCATCGAGCGGCGTCGGCACGACGAACATTCAACTCGAGTTCGGACTCGATCGAGACATCAACGGTGCGGCGCGCGACGTCGAGGCCGCGATCGAGGCCGCGCGCCCGGATCTGCCGTCCGCAATGACGCGCAATCCCACCTACTTCAAGATCAACAGCTCGCTGTTCCCTATTCTCGCGTTGACGATGACCTCCGACGTGCTGACGCAGGGACAGATCTATGACGCCGCGGATGCAGTGATCTCGCAGAAATTGTCGCAAATCAAGGGCGTCGGCGGAGTCAATGTCAGCGGCAGTGCATTGCCGGCGGTACGCGTCGAAATCAATCCGCTGGCTTTGTCCAAGTACGGAATCGGTTTGCAGGACGTGCGCGCGGCGATTTCCAACGCGAACGCCAATGCGCCCAAGGGCGCGATCGAATCCGGCGGATTGCATTATCAGATTTATACGAACGACAACGCGCGCGACGCGGATCAGTACCGGAATCTGATCATCGCGCATCGCAACGGCTCGGAGGTGCGCCTGCGCGATGTCGCGGCGGTAACCGACATGCTCGATGGCGCCACAGAGAACGTCCGTACCTACGGTCTGTACAACGGCAAAGCGGCCATTACCGTGCTGGTGTTCCAACAGCCCGGGGCGAACGTCGTCGACGTGGTCGACGCAGTCAAGGCGGAACTGCCGCTATTGAAGAGCGAGATCGATCCGAAGATCGACCTGGCGGTCATATTCGACCGCTCGATCACGATCCGCGGCTCGCTGCGCCAGATCGAACAGACGCTGTTGATTTCCATTGCGATGGTGATTCTGGTCGTCTACGTGTTTCTGAACAGTCGGCGCGCTGCGCTGATTCCGGCGGTCGTCGTGCCGACATCGCTGATCGGCACCCTCGCCGCGATGTACTTGCTCGGCTACAACCTCGACAATTTTTCACTGATGGCGCTCACCATCGCCACCGGCTTCGTGGTTGACGATGCGATCGTCGTGATGGAGAACACGACCCGGCATCTCGAGGCCGGCATGGCGCCAATGCAGGCCGCGCTCCTCGGCGCACGCGAGGTCGGCTTTACGGTCGTGTCTATGAGTCTGTCGCTGATTGCGGTATTCATACCATTCGAATTCGCCGGCGGCCTGGTCGGCCGGCTGTTCAACGAGTTCACGAACACGCTGTCGATCGCGATTCTGATTTCGCTTGTCCTGTCGCTGACGACGACGCCGATGATGTGCGCTCGTGTGCTCGGCCGCGATGTGCGGCGCGCCCCGTCGCGCTGCGCACGGGCGTTCGAGGCGGGCTTCGAGACGCTCAACGACGCGTACCGGCGCACGCTCGATACGGTCCTCGATCATCCGCGCTTGACGCTGCTGGTTTTGGCAGCGACCGTGGCACTGAATGTCTATCTGTACGTGGTGATTCCGAAAGGATTCTTCCCCGAGCAGGATACCGGTCAACTGCGCGGCGCCATACGCGGCGATCCGAGCGCCTCGTTCGATTTGATGAAGGCGAAGCTCCAAGAGGTCGCGAAGATCATTCAGGCGGATCCGGCCGTCGCCAGCATCGCCGGGGCGATCGGCAGGGGGGGCTTCGGGCCGGCCGGCGGCCTCGACGCAACGATCACGGTGACGCTCGTGCCCTTGTCCAAGCGCAACGTGTCGGGCGACCAGGTGATCGGGCGCCTGCGCGGCAAGCTCGCCAAAGTCACGGGCGTCTCGACGTTTCTGGTGTCCGCGCAGGATATTCACGCCGGGGGCCGCGCGGCGAACGGACAGTATCAGTACACCTTGTTGGGCGACGATCTCGGCCTATTGGACACCTGGTCGCGCAAGCTGCGCGTCGCGCTGCAAAGGGTACCGGAGGTCGTCGATGTCGACACCGATCTGCAGCCGGGAGGGCTGGAATCGGACTTGATCGTCGACCGCGACACCGCGTCGCGGCTCGGTCTGACGGAAAGCCAGATCGACCATACACTTGCCGATGCGTTTGCGCAGGCGCCTGTCTCGACGATCTACAATCCGTCCAGCCCGCAGCAATATCACGTCGTCATGGAGGTCGCGCCGGCATACCGGCAAAACCCGCAAGTACTCGAGCAACTCTACCTCAGCACTGCCGGCGGCGCCGTCAGCGGCACGCAGGCGACGCAGGCGGTGGCCGGCACGACGAGCTACGGTCGCGGTGGCGCCGGCGCCGGCGCCATTGCCGGTGCGGGAGGTTCGTCGGCCGCGGCGGACCTTGCACGCAATCTCGCCGCCAACTCGCTCGCGAACGCCGGGCGAGGCAATACCTCGACCGGATCGGCCATCAGCATCGCCAAGGAAACGGTCGTGCCGTTCGCGGCCTTCAGTCATTTCGCCACCGGCACGACGCCCGTCGAAGTCAATCACACCGGGACGTCGGCATCGACGACAATTTCGTTCAATCTACCGCAAGGCGAGCCGCTCGGCACGGCTCTCGCCGCGATCGAGCGCACCATGGCGCGCATCCACGTACCCGTCGGCATTCACGGCAGTGCGTACGGCACCGCGCGCCTGTTCCAGCAAAGCGTCGGCACCGAACCGGTGATGTTGGCAGCGGCGCTCTTGGCGATCTATATCGTGCTCGGCGTTCTGTATGAGAGTTATGGCCAGCCGCTGACCATCATCTCGACGCTGCCGTCCGCAGGGATCGGCGCGCTGCTCGCGCTGCTTGCGACCGGCACCGAATTCAGTCTGATCGCTTTTCTCGCGATATTGCTGTTGATCGGCATCGTCAAGAAGAACGCGATCATGATGGTGGATTTCGCCCTCGATGCCGAGCGGACGCTCGGCCTGCCGGCGCGCGCCGCGATCGCTCGTGCCTGTGCGTTGCGCTTCCGGCCGATCATGATGACGACGTGTGCGGCGATCGCCGGCGCACTGCCGCTTGCGCTCGCGCACGGCGACGGCACGGAACTGCGCCGACCGCTGGGAATTTCCATTGTCGGCGGCCTGATCGTCAGTCAGCTGCTGACGCTGTACACGACGCCGGTCGTTTATCTGTATGTCCGGCGATTCGGCGCGCGCGCCAGAGGCGCCGATGAGAGGACGGCCGCCGCGCAAGGCGGACCGATGGAGGCGGGCGCATGAAGCAAATAACGGTGGCTCTCGGCTTGCTGAGCGCCATACTCGGCGGATGCGCCGTCGGTCCCGATTACCGGCGCCCCGGTATCGATGTTGGTGCGCACTACAAGGAAACCGGCACCTGGCGGCCGAGCCAGCCGAACGATGCGCTCAATCGCGGCACGTGGTGGAGCATTTACGGCGACCCGGTGCTGGACGGGCTCGAGCGCCAAATCGCTATTTCGAACCAGAACGTCCGCGCCGCCGCCGCCGCCGCCGAGCAGTCCCGCGCGCTGGTGCGCGAGGCCCGGGCGGGCTTCTGGCCGACATTGACCGCAACCGCCGGGCGCCAACGGACGACGACGCTTGCGGCCGGTTCGCGCACCGTCGACAGCGCCGGTCTCGGCGTTGGCTGGAACTTGGACATTTGGGGGCAGATCCGCCGCTCGACCGAAAGCAGCCGCGCCTCGGCGCAGGCCAGTATTGCCGCGCTCGCCGCCGCGCGGCTCGCCGCGCAAGTCGAACTCGCCTCGGACTATTTCGCGTTACGGGCGCAGGATCAACTGCAGTCGTTGTACGACGACACGGTGACCGCACAGAAGCTGTCTCGGCAAATCGCCGAGAGCCGGCACCACTTCGGAGTCGCCGCCAAAGCCGATGTGGTCAGCGCGCAGGCGCAGTTGCTCTCGAGCCAGTCGCAGCAGGTCAACGCCGGTATTCAACGGGCGCTGCTCGAACACGCGATCGCCGTGCTGATCGGACGCCCACCGTCGAAATTCTCCCTCAACCGCGCCACGATGCGCGCCGCCGTGCCGACCGTGCCCCCGGGGCTGCCGTCGGCGTTGCTCGAACGGCGCCCGGACGTGGCCGAGGCGGAGCGCAAGATGGCGGCCGCCAACGCGCAAATCGGCGTTGCCCGCGCAGCGTTCTTTCCGAACCTGACGCTGTCCGGATCGGAGGATTATTCGGCGGGAATCCTCGATAAATTGTTCACCGCGTCGAATCGCGTGTGGGCGTTCGGTCCGGCGCTGGCCGAGACTTTGTTTGCCGGCGGCTTGCATCGCGCGCAAGAGGCCGCGGCACGGGCCGCGTACGACGCCAGCGTCGATGATTATCGGCAAACCGTGCTGGCCGCGTTGCAGCAAGTCGAGGATGAACTGGCGACGCTGCGCATCCTCGAGCAACAGGCGGTCATCGAGGACGCGGCGGTCAAGGCGGCAAGCGAAGCGGAACGTCTGACGCTGAATCAGTACAAGGCCGGCACATTACCCTACAGCAGCGTGATCGCCGCGCAAACGACCACGTTGTCCAGCCGCGAGACCGCGCTGAACGTGCTACTGAACCGCTTGACGGCGAGCGTCGCGCTGATCGATGCGCTCGGCGGCGGCTGGAATTCGGCGGCGCTCAAGTGATTGCGCCGCGGGCAGCCGCAGTCGCGATCGCGCGGTAGCCGATATCGCGGCGGTACTGCACGTCATTCCAGCGAATCGCTTGCACCAGATCATAGGCTTGGGCGTGGGCGGCGCCGACGGTGGGACCAAGGCCGACCGCGCACAACACCCGGCCGCCGTTGGTGATGATGTGCGAGCCGCACAGGCGCGTGCCGGCATGAAATACCTTGCCGGGCAGACCTGCCGCCTGCGCCAACCCCTCGATCGGATCGCCTATGCGAATCGCGTCCGGGTAGCCGCCGGCCGCCATGACGACGCCGAGTGCGGCGCGGCTGTCCCACACCGCTTCGCCTCGATCGAGCGTGCCCGCGAGCGCCGCCTCGCACAGCGCCGGTAAATCGCTCTGCAGGCGCATCAGTACCGGCTGCGCTTCCGGGTCGCCGAAACGGCAGTTGTATTCCAGTACGTTCGGTGTGCCGTCGGCCGCGATCATCAGCCCCGCATACAGAAATCCCGTGTACGGATGACCGTCGAGACGCAGGCCCCGCAAGGTCGGTTCGATGATTTGGCGCATGATGCGATCGTGCACGGCCGGTGTGACGATCGGCGCGGGCGAATACGCCCCCATGCCGCCGGTGTTCGGCCCCCGGTCGCCGTCGTCGCGGCGTTTGTGATCTTGCGAACTCGCGAGCGGCAGCACCTGCTGGTCATGCGCCATCACGATGAAGCTGACTTCCTCGCCGCTCAAGAACTCTTCGACGACGATCGTCTCGCCGGCGGCGCCGTGGGCTCCGCCGAGCATACGCGTCGCCGCATCGATAGCCTCTTTATGGGTCGCGCAGATCACGACGCCTTTACCGGCGGCAAGGCCATCGGCCTTGACAACCATCGGCAGGCGCCACGCGCGCAAACGCTGCGGATCGAAGTTTGCTCGCGTGAATGCCGCGTGGCCGGCCGTCGGTATGCCGTGGCGATTCAGGAATGCCTTCGCGTAGGCCTTAGACCCCTCGAGCCGCGCGGCCGCCGCCGACGGTCCGAAGCACGCGAGTCCCGCAGCATCGAAGCGATCGACGATGCCGGCGACCAGCGGCGCCTCGGGGCCGACGATCGTCAAGTCGATTCGCTCGCTCGCCGCAAACCGTACGAGCGCCACGATGTCGTCGGCGGCGATTTCGACGTTGCGGGTCTTGGTCTCCGACGCCGTGCCGCCGTTGCCCGGGGCCACGAACACCTGCTTCACCCGCGGCGCTTGCGCACATTTCCATGCCAATGCGTGTTCGCGGCCACCGCCGCCGACGATCATTATCTTCACGAAGGTATCTTCATCGGACCGCGCGCCGCTAATGCCGGAAGTGGCGCGTTCCCGTAAACACCATCGCCATGTCGTGTTCGTCCGCCGCGGCGATCACCTCCGCGTCGCGCTTCGAGCCGCCCGGCTGGATCACCGCCTTGACGCCGAACGCGGCGACCGCGTCCAAGCCGTCGCGAAACGGCAGGAACGCATCGGAGGCCATCGCGGCGCCTGCGCAGCTGAGGCCGGCATCCGCGGCTTTCCGCGCCGCGATCTGGCTGCTGACGATGCGGCTCATTTGGCCGGCGCCGATGCCGACGGTCGCCTTGTGCTTGACGCAGACGATCGCATTGGATTTCACATATTTCGCGATATGCCAGGCGCACAGCAGATCGACCAGCTCGGCGGGCGTCGGCGCACGTTTCGTCAGGGTACGCAGGTCCCGCGCGCCGATCCGGCCCTGATCGCGCGTCTGCACCAGCAAACCACCGGTCACGCTCCGGTATTCGAACTGCTGCTCGACGGGTTTTGCGAGACCGCGGACGGTGAGCACGCGCACGTTGTCTTTCGCGGCCAACAGATGCCGCGCCTCCTCGGTCAGATCGGGAGCCAAAATGACTTCGACGAACTGCCGCTCGAGGATGGCGGCGGCAGTCGGCAGATCCAACGTTCGATTCACGGCGATGATGCCGCCGAACGCCGACGTCGGATCGGTAAGATAGGCGCGCAGGTAGGCGGCGGCGATATCGGCCGCCAGCGCGACGCCGGCGGGATTGGCGTGCTTGACGATCACGCAGGCCGGTTCGTCGAACTGACGGACGCACTGCAGGGCCGTATCGGCGTCGGCGATATTGTTAAAAGAAAGCGCCTTGCCTTGCACTTGCAGCGCGGATGTCACCGATGCGCCCAGCGCGCGCGGGTCGGCGTAGAACGCCGCCTGCTGATGCGGATTCTCCCCGTAACGCAGATCGAGGCGTTTGCGGAACGACAGGTTCAGATCGTCGGCAAAGCTCGGCCCGTCCGCAACAATCGCGCCGGTGAAGTAGGCCGAAACCATTGCATCGTATTGCGCCGTGTGGGCAAAGGCTTTTGCGGCCAAGCGCTGGCGCATCGGCAAGGTCGTCGCGCCGTGGTTTGCGGCCAATTCGTCGAGCAACGCGCGGTAATCGGCCGGATCGACGGCGACCGCAACCGAGGCGTGATTCTTCGCCGCGGCGCGCACCATCGCGGGGCCGCCGATGTCGATGTTTTCGACCGCCGTGTCGTAGCTGCAGTCCGGCGCCGCCACGGCGGCCGCAAATGGATAAAGATTGACGGCGAGCAAATCGATCGGCTCGATCGAGTGCTGCCGCATGACGGCCTCGTCGACGCCGCGGCGGCCCAACAGTCCGCCGTGGATCAGCGGGTGCAGCGTCTTGACGCGGCCATCCATGATTTCCGGAAAGCCGGTGTAGTCGGCGACTTCCATGGCCGGGATGCCCTGGCGGTTCAGCAGCTGCGCCGTGCCGCCGGTCGACAACAGCTCGACGCCACGCTCCTTGAGCGCGCGCGCGAATTCCACAATGCCGGTCTTATCGGAAACGCTGAGCAGTGCGCGTCGTACGGGATTGGGCAAGGGCGATTACTCGCTGATGCCGAGCTCTTTGAGTTTCTTGCGCAAGGTGCCGCGATTGATGCCGAGTATCGTCGCTGCGCGGCTCTGGTTGCCGTGCGCGTGATCCATGACGACTTTGAACAGCGGCTCCTCGACTTCGCGCATGACTAGATCGTACAGATGCGCTGGCTTGTGGCCGTTCAGCGTTTCGAAATAGCACTGCAGCGCTTCTTCGGCCTGCGAGCGCAGCGGCACGTTCTTGCCGCCGACCTTCAGATCGCGGCCATTGAACGGCGGCGAGACTTCTTTGCGCGTTCGCGCTTTCTTCTTTGCGACCATGGCTTGTCGAGTTCCCGTCAATCTTTTGTTGTTCTTCAATTGCCGTCGATTGCCGCCGCACGCTCGTCGCCGGCATCAAAGATCTGCAACGCCGCGGACAGCTGACCCTGCGGTGTCTCGATTTGCATCAGACGTTTACGCATCTCGCCGCATCCCGGGTGTTGCTCGCAGTACCAGCTCAAATGTTTTCGCGCCACTCGAACGCCGGTCTCATCGCCGTAGAAGGAGTACAGGTCTTCGAGGTGGGCGCGCATGATATCACGGACTTTTTGTCGTGGAAGCTCGGCGCGCGGTAAGCCGTTCGCGATGAAAAAATTGACATCGTCGAAGATCCATGGCTGACCTTGCGCCGCACGACCGATCATGACCCCGTCGCAGCCGGTCGACCGAAGTATTTCGCGTGCGCGCTGCGGCGAGGCGATATCGCCGTTCGCGAACACCGGTATCTTGACGCTCGCCTTGATCGCTCGAACCGAATCGAATTCCGCGGCGCCCTTATACAGATCCGCGCGCGTACGGCCGTGAATCGCGAGCGCCTGGATGCCGGCGCTCTCGGCGATGCGCGCGATGCGAATGCCGTTCTTGTGCTCCCGGTCCCAGCCAGTGCGCGTCTTCAGCGTCACCGGTGCCTTAACCGCGCGCACGACACTGTCCAAAATGCGCCCGACCAAGGACTCGTCCTGCAGCAGCGCGGAACCCGCGAGCCGATTGCAGACTTTCTTCGCCGGACACCCCATGTTGACGTCGATGATCTCTGCTCCGGCGTCGACGTTGCGGCGAGCGGCCTCGGCCATCATCTCAGGATCGAAGCCGGCAATTTGTACGACGCGCGGGCTCGGTTCGCCGGCATGATCCATGCGGCGCCGCGATTTCGCGGTGTGCCAGAGCCGCACGTCCGCGCTCAGCATCTCCGAAGCGGCGAGCCCGGCGCCGTGGCGCCGGCACAATATGCGAAACGGCCGGTCGGTGACTCCCGCCATCGGCGCGAGCACCACATTCGACGGCAGCAGATAGGGCCCGATATTAACAGCCGTCATTGGCCGTGCGCCGCGACATCGTTTTGGCAATGAATCAGGCGCCGGGCGTCGCGAAGGCAAACGTCGATCTCATAGCCCTCGGCATTCTTGCCGGGGTCGACGATATCGATGGTTGCATCGGCGCGCACTCCGGGGGCCATCAATGCGGCCGGGCGGCCGACCAGATATTCGGACGGCGCGAAATCGCGCGCGCCGACCCGATGCCCGAAGCGATCGATCAATGTTACCCGCAGCAGCGGCAACGGCTGGAACTGGGCGGCCGTGTTCAGAATGCTCGCCCGCACACGCAGAGTGCCGCGTGCGTTGGCGCCCCCGGTCACGCCCCACTGGCGCAGCTGGTAGGCCGACAAATTCGCCGGCACCGGCAGATCGACCCCTAGCCTGGCGTACAGCGTGCGCAGCGCGGCTCCGAACGGCCCCTGCGCGGCAAGCCATCCCCGATTTTGATGCACGATCTGCGCGGCGAGGCCGAGCGTCAGCAGAATCACGGTGCTCCACCAGAATGCGGCGAAGCGGCGCTCGCGCGGCCGCGTTCGCAGCAGCGCTGCGCCCGCCGCTTCCAAGTCGGACGCATCGAACGCGGCTGCGGCAGCCACCGCCGAATGCGGCGGCGCGAATTCCGGCGCAGGCGGCAGCACGTGCGGCGCCGGCCCGGCTTCGACGAAGATTCGATCGAGTTCGCCCGGCGGCAGCGTGAATTCGAGCGCGGCCGCGCCGTCGTCGGGCGCGGCTTCGGTCAACTCGAGGCGTGCGAGCTGCACGCCGGATGTGTCGATCGGCGAGAATGCGCCGTCCGCCACGCCCTCGTCCGCTGTTTGCGGTTGAGCCGCCTCGTCGGCTGCCCGCGCGAGAATCCGATCGGCGCGCGATTCCAATTCCAGCGACGACTCGCCGACCGCGAACGCGTCGGGCCGCTCGGCGAGCTGCGCCAGTGCATTGAACACATCGCCGCAGCGACCGCAGCGCACCTGTCCGCCGGCGGCGCGCAGCACCTCGGCCGACAGTCTGAATACGGTCTCGCACTTGGCGCACTGCGTGTACACGCTAGGACACTCCGTGCGAGCCCGTCGGAACGCGGCGGCGAGCGCGGACGCAGTGCCAATCGCCGCGCTGCACGCAGTCGAGGATGGCAAAATATGGCTGATACGCGTCGATGACCGCCTCCTGTTGACCGACGAGGATACCCGACAACAACAAATCCCCGCCGGCTTTGCAAGCCGCAGTCAAGCGCGGCATCAATTCGATCAGCGCCCCGGCCAGAATATTCGCCAGCACGCAGTCGGCCGGAGCCGGCACGGCGGCCGTATCCTGCGTCGTGATGCGCGAGGCAACACCGTTGCGGGCCGCGTTGCCGCGGGCGGCGGTCAGTGCTTGCGGATCGAGGTCGACACAGCAGGCGTGCGCGGCGCCGAGCAGCACTGCGCTGATCGCCAGGATTCCCGAGCCGCAGCCGTAGTCCAGGACCGATTTCCCCCGCAGGTCGAGTTCCGCAAGCGCCTCCAAGCAAAGCGCGGTCGTCTCGTGTGTGCCGGTGCCGAATGCCAGGCCCGGATCGAGGCGCAAGACGACAGCCTCGGGGTCTTGCGGCGGCGGCAAGTGCGTCGGACACACCCACAAACGGCGGCCAAATCGCATCGGCTTCCAGTCGGCGAGCCAGGCGCGCTCCCAGGCCTGCTCCGGCACGGCGCGCACGCGCGCGGCGGCGGTGATCGTCGGGCCCAAGGTAGTTGCGAGCTCGCCGAGACAGCGTGCGGCGTCATGGGTATCGTCGAACAAGGCGCGCACGAGCGTATCGGGCCACAGCCGGATCTCGCCGGGCGATGGTTCGAGCACGGCCTCGTCGGCCCGGTCCTGAAACGTGAGCGCGCAGGCGCCGATCTTGGCGAGCGCGGCCTCGACCGTTGGCGCATCGAGGCCGGTCAGCGGGAATTCGATTTCATAGAACGGCATCGGCGCACGGCCTCCGGCAGCCTCACTTGAGCCCGAGCCGCCGCTCCAAATAGTGAATGTCCGTGCCGCCCTGCCGGAACGCGGAGTGATTGAAGATTTCCTGATGCAGCGGAATATTGGTTTTGATGCCTTCGACGACCATTTCCGCGAGCGCATTGCGCATGCGCGCGATAGCAGTTTCGCGCGTATCGCCGGACGCAATGACCTTGCCGATCATCGAATCGTAATACGGCGGGACGTTATAGCCGGTATAGACGTGACTGTCGACGCGGATACCCGGCCCACCCGGCGCATGCCATAGCTTGATCGGCCCCGGCGACGGCGTGAAGTTCTTCGGGTCCTCGGCGTTGATGCGGCACTCGATCGCATGGCCGCGGATCTGAATGTCCGCTTGCGCGTACGGCAGGGGCTCACCGGCCGCGATCAGCAGCTGCGCCTTGACGATATCGATTCCGGTCACCAATTCGGTGACCGGATGTTCCACCTGCACGCGCGTGTTCATCTCGATGAAATAGAATTCATTGTCCTGATAGAGGAATTCCAGCGTGCCGGCGTTGCGGTAGCCGACCTCCCGGCAGGCGCGCGCGCAGCGTTCGCCCATCGTCTTGCGCTGCTTCGCCGTCAGGCCGGGCGCCGGCGCCTCCTCGATGACCTTTTGATGGCGCCGCTGCATCGAACAATCGCGCTCGCCCAAATGCACGACGTTGCCATAGTTGTCGGCAAGTATCTGGAACTCGATGTGACGCGGCCGCTCGAGGAACTTCTCCATGTACACCTGGGCGTTGCCGAACGCCGCGAGCGCCTCGGATTGCGTCACACTGATCGCGTTCAGCAAGGACGCGTCGGAATGCACGACGCGCATGCCGCGGCCGCCGCCGCCACCGGAGGCCTTGATGATCACCGGATAGGTGATGTCCTTGGCAATTTTGAAATTCTCGTCCGGATCGGCGCCTAGCGGACCTTCCGAGCCGGGCACGCAGGGCACTCCCGCGGCCTTCATGACCTTGATTGCAGACACCTTGTCGCCCATCAGCCGTATCGTTTCGGCCCTGGGACCGACGAAGATGAAGCCGCTCTTTTCGACGCGTTCTGCGAAATCGGCATTTTCCGCCAAGAAGCCGTAGCCGGGGTGGATCGCGACCGAATCCGTCACCTCGGCGGCGCTGATGATCGCGGGCATGTTCAGATACGAGCCGGCCGATTGCGGCGGCCCGATACAGACCGTTTCATCGGCGAGCAGCACGTGCTTGGTGTTGAAATCGGCGGTCGAGTGCACCGCCACCGTCTTGATGCCGAGTTCGCGGCACGCGCGCAATATCCGCAGCGCGATCTCGCCCCGATTGGCGATGACGACTTTTTCGATCATCGCGGTTATTCGATGACGAACAGCGGCTGACCGAATTCGACCGGATCGCCGTTCTTGGCGAGTATCGCCGCGACCAGACCGGCCTTGTCGGATTCGATTTGGTTCATCATCTTCATTGCCTCGATGATGCACAGTATCTGCCCTATCTTCACCTCGCTGCCGATCTCGACGAACGCCTTGATGCCGGGCGATGGGGACGCGTAAAAAGTGCCCACCATCGGCGAAGTGACCGTGTGATCATCGACGCGCGGCTTGTGCTCTTTGCTGGCGGTCGCCGCGGTCAGCGGGGCGGCCACGGGCGCCATGGCCGTTGCCGGCAGCGGCGCCATCGTAATGGTCGTCGGCATCGCGCCGCGGGGGTGACGGCTGATGCGAACGGTCTCCTCGCCCTCGGAGATCTCCAGTTCGGAGATGCCGGATTCCTCCAGCAGCTCGATTAATTTCTTGACCTTGCGAATATCCATCCGCGATCTCCCCTGCAGAAGCTAGCGGGTTCCGGCGCCGGCGAGCCGCGCTGCGGCGGCTTCGAGTGCGAACTCGTAGCCGATTGCACCCAATCCGAAAATGCAGCCGACCGCGATATCGGAGAAATACGAATGCCGCCGGAACGCCTCACGGGCGAAGATGTTGCTCAGGTGTATTTCGATGAACGGCAGCGCGACAGCGAGAATCGCATCCCGCAGCGCGATGCTCGTATGGGTATAGGCGCCCGGATTGAACAGCATGAATCGGACCCCGTCACCCGGTGCGGCGTGAATTGCCGCGAGCAATTCGTGTTCCGCATTGCTTTGTCTGCAAACCAGTTCATGCCCCAGCGCCGTGGCCTTCGCGGCCAGCCGCGCTTCGATGTCCATGAGCGTAGCGGACCCGTAAACCGCGGGTTCCCGTGACCCCAACAGGTTCAAGTTCGGTCCGTTCAGCAATAAAAGTCGAGCCATGGAGACGTCCGCCGGCCGTCGTAGCGCACAAAAGATCCGCGATAATAACCAGAAATCGCGGCTAAGTGGCAAGCTTCTACGTCGAACGTCGTCGACCCGCACCGATTGAACACTGCTGCCAACCGGCACCCTCGACCCCGGCTTACGTCCTATTGCCCCCGGCCTTGAGGCGGTTCAGGCCCCTGGCGATCGCGTGGCGGCCGGCGGTCAGCGGTAGGCGGTCGTCGTTCACTTGTTGCACCACAGCGAGGATCAGGTTGATTTCCGCGGCATGCAGCTCGCCCAGATACAGTGCCACGATCTGGCCGCGCCGGTCAGTAAAGACCGTAAACGGAAATGCCGGCGTGGCGACGCCGAGGGCGGCGGCGACGTTCAAGGCATCCTGATCGCCGCACAGTAGCGGGTAGTGGACCTTGAACCGGCCGGCGAACTGCGCCACGGCGTCGCGGTGATCGACCGCGACGCCGATCACGGTGAAATTGTGCTGCCTCCATTGGCGGGCCACTGTCTCGAGCAGCGGGATCTCGCGGCGGCATGGCGCACACCAAGTCGCCCAGAAATTGATGATCAGCGATTGGCCGCGCCAGGCGGCGATCGGTGTCGGCTTACCGTCGAGGTCGTTCAGCGTGAAGCGTGGCAATCGCTCCGGAATCTTGATCGACGCCGCGAATGCCGCATCGGCAGACAAATCGGCCGCCGCCGGCGCGCTCGCAAAGCCGGCCGGTACCCGGATCCCGGCGTCGCCGGCCGGCGGCGTGCCCATCATATATAGGCGAGCCCCCGCATAGGTCGCAGCCGCGGCGAGCAGCACCGCGGCCGCGTAGCCCGCGCGGCGCTTCACAGCGGGGGCATCGGCAATCGCCGGCGCCGGCGCCGCGCGAGACCCGCCGCGAGGAACGCCAGGCCGCCGCCGCCGATTGCGACGAATTCCCAGGGGTGCCACGGTTCGGGGGCCGGCACGACGGCGTCGGTCGAGGCCCCCGGGTCGTCCGGAAAGATCACTTTGGTGATCGGTGGGTAGCAAAGACCCGCTGCGGCGCAGCCCTGGTAGGTGACTTTGATTTGTAGTGGGTGTGCGCCGAAGTCGCCGCGGCTGTAGGCGGCAGTTGCCTCGACGTGCTGAAAGTAGACCGCCTGTGGGCCGAAGTACGGGTCGCTCAAGGTCTTGCCCGGCGGCAACACCGCTGGGAACACCGTGAGGTCCGGGCTCGCCGCCTTGATGGCGATCTTTTTGCGGTACAGATAATAGCCGTCCGCGATGATCCAACGGATTCGCAGTTGACGGCCTTCGACATGCGCGGCGACCCGAAAAGCGGCGTCCGGGGGTAAGAAATCATGGTCGTTGGTCGCCGCGCCGCGCAGCCACCAGGGCCGTGCCTGCGCGGGGCCCGCCAGTGCGCACGCGGCAATCAGCATCAGGCCGCCGTACCGGCGCAGCAATTGGCGGCAATTCATCTTGCCACTTTACCTCAGCGCCGCGGAGGGTGTGCGCAACACGCCATCCGCATACTGCATCGCAGCAAGCTTTCTGCAGCCATTTTTTCGTGATTGGGGACTTGAATCGCGGCAAATCGCCACTATCATTAGCAGCCGCGAGAGGAGAGTGCTAACAGGCCGCTCCTCTGCAATGAACCCAGTACCCATAATCTGTAGGAGTCTTGATCTTATGAAGATTCGTCCCCTTCATGACCGTGTGATCGTGAAACGAGAAGAGGAAGAGCGCAAGTCTCCCGGCGGCATCGTCATCCCCGATACCGCCACGGAAAAGCCCGTTTTCGGAAAAGTGATTGCCGTCGGCAAGGGCAAGATCCTGGAAAACGGCACGGTTCGTCCGCTCGACGTCAAGGTAGGCGACAAGATTCTCTTCGGTAAGTACAGCGGCACCGAAGTGAAGATGGATGGCGACGAACTGGTCGTCATGCGCGAAGAAGACGTGATGGCCATCGTCGAGGGCAAATAGCTCCGCCGATTCTCGAATTTCCAGCGATTAAAATTTTTTTAGAGGTATCAGCAAATGGCAGCGAAAGACGTACGCTTTAGCGACGACGCCCGGCAGCGCATGTTCAAGGGCGTGAATATCCTGGCGAATGCCGTCAAGGTCACTCTTGGTCCGAAGGGCCGCAATGCCGTGCTCGACAAGAGCTTCGGCGCGCCGACGGTCACGAAGGACGGCGTGTCGGTCGCCAAGGAAATCGAACTGAAGGACAAATTCGATAACATGGGTGCGCAGATGGTCAAGGAAGTCGCCTCGAACACCTCCGATGAGGCGGGCGACGGCACCACGACCGCAACCGTACTCGCACAAGCGATCATCCGCGAAGGCCTCAAGGCCGTCGCCGCGGGCATCAACCCGATGGACCTGAAGCGCGGCATCGATCACGCGGTCATCGCGGCGACCGAAGAGCTCAAGAAGCTCTCCAAGCCCTGCAAGGACCCGAAGGCGATTGCGCAGGTCGGCACGATTTCGGCGAACTCCGTCGAGAGCATCGGCAAGACGATTGCCGACGCGATGGCGAAAGTCGGCAAGGAAGGCGTAATCACGGTCGAGGAAGGTTCTGGCCTGCAGAACGAGCTCGAAGTGGTCGAGGGCATGCAGTTCGACCGCGGCTACCTGTCGCCGTATTTCATCAACAATCAGCAGGGTCAAAGCGCCGAACTCGACAAGCCGTTGATCCTGCTAGTCGACAAGAAGATCTCGAACATCCGCGAATTGCTGCCGTTGCTCGAAGGCATCGCAAAAGGCGGCCGTCAGCTGCTGATCGTCGCCGAAGACGTCGAGGGTGAAGCACTGGCGACGCTCGTCGTCAACACGATCCGTGGCATCGTCAAGGTCGCCGCCGTCAAGGCGCCAGGCTTCGGCGACCGCCGCAAGGCCATGCTGCAGGACATCGCGGTCCTGACCGGCGGCACGGTGATCTCCGATGAAGTCGGCCTGACGCTCGAGAAGGCGACGATGAACGACCTCGGCGAAGCCAAGAAAGTGCTCGTCGAGAAGGAAAACACGACGATCATCGACGGCGCCGGCAAGTCGGCCGACATCAAAGGCCGCGTCGAGAGCATCCGTCAGCAGATCGAGGAAGCGACTTCCGATTACGACAAGGAAAAGCTGCAGGAGCGCGTCGCCAAGCTCTCCGGCGGAGTTGCCGTGATCAAGGTCGGCGCCGCGACCGAGATCGAGATGAAGGAGAAGAAGGCTCGCGTCGAAGACGCCCTGCACGCTACTCGCGCAGCCGTCGAAGAAGGTGTGGTTCCGGGCGGCGGTGTCGCGCTGATCCGTGCACTGAAGGCGGTCGAAGGTCTGAAGGGTGACAACACCGATCAGGACCTGGGCATCGCGATCACCCGCCGCGCGCTGGAAGCGCCGCTGCGTGCGATCGTCGCCAACGCCGGCGAAGAGCCGTCCGTGATCCTCAACAAGGTCAAGGAAGGCACCGGCAACTTCGGCTACAACGCGGCCACCGGCGAGTTCGGTGACATGGTGGCGATGGGCATCCTGGATCCGACCAAGGTGACCCGCACCGCGCTGCAGCACGCTGCGTCGGTTGCCGGTCTGGCGATCACCACCGAGGCGATCATTGCCGAGCTGCCGAAGAAGGACGAAGGCCACAGCCATGGCGGCGGTGGCATGGGTGGCGGCATGGG
>JAYTQR010000046.1:0-17528 GCA_043746615.1 Gammaproteobacteria bacterium
TCTTTGTGAGTATAAATCATGACGCGGCCCTCGACCGCGTCCCAGATTCCGGCGCGCTGGATCTTGCGCGGCTGGAAGATCACGTCGCCGTCCGACAGCACGGCCGTCGTGCCCAGTGTGCCGAGATGCGCCACCGCTTCGAGCGCGCCGGCGTAGAGCAGCGATGCGAACGGAAATTCCAACAGGAACTCAGACATCCGCAGCAATTGCGGATGATCGTCGAGCCCGCGGCGGAAGCTCTGCAGCGAGGCGAGATAATCGGCAACGCCGAATTCAGCGCGCAGTTGCTCGAAAATAGCCCAGTAGCGGTCCCGTTCCGCGGTGCCGAACGACTGCGCCAAGCGCGCGTCGAGGGCTTGCGCGAAACGATCATTATCGAGCAGCGTATTGTCTACATCCAGCAGAAATACGACGTCGCCTGCACCGATCATCCGGCGGCCTTCTCGGCGCGTGCCGCGGTTGCGCCGAGGGGCGCGTGCCACGTGTCCCCGTCGCGAAGGATCGCCGCCGCCGCCGCCGGGCCCCAGCTGCCCGGTTCGTACTCGACGACCGGCGGAGGGGCGGCGAGGAGCGGATCGAAAATGCGCCACGCGGCCTCGACGGCCGCATCGCGCGTAAACAGCGAGGTGTCGCCGCGGATCGCGTTGGTGAGCAGCCGTTCGTATGGCGATTGCTCGATCGGCGAATCGTGGCGCGCGATCAATTCCACCGGCTCGCCGGTCAGCTCGTCGCCGATTTTCTTGACCGATGCACCGGCGCAAATCACGACTTGCGGACTCAAGCGAAAACGAAAATAGTTCGGCGGTGCCGTCAGTTCGGCAGCGAAGATCGCGAGCGGCGGGGACTTCAGAGTGACCATGACCTCGGTAGCCGTCGCCGCCAAGCATTTACCGGCGCGGATGTAGAACGGCACGTCCGCCCAGCGCCAGGTGTCGATGTGCAGACGCAGCGCGGCGAAAGTTTCGATTGACGAGTTCGCCGCGACGCCGGGTTGCTGGCGATAGCCGCGGAACTGGCCGCGCACGACCTCCGCGCCCGCCAGCGGCCGGATCGCGCGGAACAGCCGCAGCTTCTCGGCCTGCATCGACTCCAGCTCGTGACCGGCCGGCGGGTCCATCGCGAGCAGCGCAAGGACCTGCAGCAGATGGTTCTGAACGACGTCGCGTATCGCGCCGACCTCCTCGTAGAACGCGCCGCGGCCCTGCACGCCGAATTCCTCGGCCATGGTAATTTGCACGTCGTTGACGAATTGGCGGTTCCAAATCGGTTCGAGAAAAGCGTTCGCGAAGCGAAAGTACACGAGATTTTGCACGGCTTCCTTGCCGAGGTAATGATCGATGCGGAAGATCGAACACTCGGGAAACACGCCGTGCAACTCGCGGTCCAAGGCTTGCGCGGACGCGAGATCGCGGCCGAACGGCTTCTCGACGATGACGCGCGCTTGATCGGCGGCGCCGCACTGGCCCAAGCCCTGCACGACATGGCCGAACATGCTCGGCGGGATCGCCAGATAATGAATCGGCCGCGCCGCGGGCTTGAGCGCGGCGCGCAGATTTTGGAACGTGGCCGGATCGCGGTAATCGCCGTCGACGTAGCGCAGCAGCGCCGCGAGTTTCGCGAAGCTTGCGGCGTCGAACTCGCCGCTTGCCTCGATGCTGTCGCGCGCGCGCCGGCGGAAATCCTCGACGGTCCAACCGGCACGGGCGACGCCGAAGATCGGGATCGTCAAATCGCCGCGCCGGACCATCGCATGCAGCGCCGGGAAGATTTTTTTGTGCGCAAGGTCGCCGCTGGCGCCGAAGAAAACGAAAGCATCGGAGCGTGGTGCATCCATGGTCTTAAGGCCCGTATTGCAGTCGGCGGCGCAATTGCACCAGCTCTTCGATCAATTCCACCGCGAGCGCGACGCCGGCGAGGTTGATCTCCAGGTCGCGCTGCAGCCGCAGCGCGATGCGTGCGCGGCGCAGCGCCCGTCCCGAGAAGCGCCACTGGGCCGTGTCTCGTTCGAGCACGCTCGCCGCCGGTTCGATGACGTTGAGGATGCCCTCTTCGACCAGCGCCACGATCCGCTCGGCGTCCGCCGCGCATAGACGGCTCAAGTCGGCGATCGTCAGCACCGACTCCTCCTCGACGATGTGCCCGCTCAGGACATTGAACTCAGATTGCGGCATCGGTGTTCACGCTCGCAGGCTTGCGCGCGGATCGAACGGCAATGCCGCCGCGAGCGCTCGATACGCTGCCTGGGACTTCTCGTCGTCGGCCCGCGGCAGAGCGATCCCCAGCACGACGTAGAAGTCGCCGGGGGGGTTCGCCGGAATGCCGCGGCCCTTGAGCCGCAATTTCGTGCCGGCGCGCGAGCCGGCGGGGATTTTCAGATCGATCGGTCCGGCCGGCGTCGGCGTCTTGACGGCGGCGCCGAGGGCTGCCTCCCAGGGCGCGACCGGCAAGTCGAGATATAAATCGCGGCCGTCGACGCGATACAGACGATGCGGCTGAAAGTCCACTTCGATATACAAGTCGCCGGCCCCGGCGGCTCCGCCGTCGGCGCCAGCGTTTTTTGCGCCCTGGCCCGCAAGCCGTATCGTCTGCCCGGGCAGGATGCCCTTCGGAATCTGCACGCTCAACGTGCGCTCCTTGGCTTGCAGCCGCCCGGCGGAATCAATCTGCGGGACCCTCAAGCTGATCGTGCGGGCACCGCCCTCGAACGTTGCGTCCAGATCGAGCAAGATCTTCGCATGATGATCCTCGCCGCGCTGCGGCTCGAAGCCGCCGCGCGCATCGGCCCGACGCGCCGCGCTCGCGCCGCGCGCCGCGCGGCCGAACAGCGCGTCGAAGAAATCGCTGTACGATGCATCGCCGAAGCGGGAATCCCCGCTGCCGGCGCCGCTGAATTCGAAGCCGGTGCCCCAGTCCGGCGGCGGCTGGAAATCTTCGCCGGCGCGATGGCCGCGTCCGAGCTGGTCGTAGGCGGCGCGTTTTTCGGGGCTTTTGAGCACTTCGTAAGCTTCGCCGAGCTCCTTGAAACGCGCCTCCGCGTCCTTCTCCTTGCTGACGTCCGGGTGATATTTACGCGCGAGCTTGCGATACGCTTTCTTGATTTGCGCCTCGGTCGCGTCGCGCGCGACCCCCATCGTCTTGTAATAATCCTTGAACTGCACCCGTCACCCTGCGTCTCGTGCGCGTCCCACGCTGCACCGGGTAAGGATACTATGGGCGCCGTACGCCGAATCAATAATCCCGTGTCAGTCTTTATCCGACATTCGCAAGGAGCCGGCGTTGCGCGTCCGCCGGCCTCAAAGCTGGTACGCCACGGTCAGCAGCAAACCCTCGGCGAGGTCGCGCCACAGGCCCGGGGCGCGGCCGGCGAACGGGTGCGCGTCGGCGATCAAGGCGCGGATCCACGCCTCGAGCCAGTCGATCTCCGGCTGGCCGTACAGCACGACCGCCAATTCGTAATTCAGCAGCAGACTGCGCGAATCGAGGTTCACCGAGCCGCACAGCGCGAGCGATGCATCGAACACGACGGCCTTCGCGTGCACCATGCCCGGCAACAGATGCACAGCAACTCCCGCGCGTACCAGCGCGCGCAGCGAACGGCTGCGCGCGAAGTCCGCCAAACGATGATTCGATTTGGCCGGCAAACACAGGTCGATCGCGACGCCGCGCCGCGCCGCCAAGCGGATCGCGGCTTCCAGGCCGGCGTCCGGAACGAAGTATGGGCTGACCGCGAGCACGCGTCGTTCGGCGCGAAAAAACGCATCGATCAGCAGTGCATGCACGGTATCTTCGGCCTGGTCGGGGCCGCTCGGCAGGAATTGAGCGAGGTTTGCCGCGGCAGGAAACGTACGCGCCGCGGCGCGCGCGGCGCTCTTGCCGCCCGAAACGATCCAGTCCGCCTCGAATTGCGCGGCGGCCGCGGCGGCGACCGCGCCCTCGAGGTCGAACGACAAGTCGAGCCACGGCGGCGCACCGCGCGCGCCGATGAAGTATTCCGCGGCGAGGTTGCGGCCGCCGGCCCACAGAACGGCGGCGTCGGCGATCGCGCACTTGCGGTGATTGCGCAAATTGCGCGGACCGCCGGTTTTGCGGGCGAGCAACGGGCAAAACACCGCGGTCTCGACTCCGGCAGCATGCAGGTCGCGCAACACGGATCGGCGCATCTGCAGCGCGCCGACGCCGTCGACCAAGAAGCGCACCCGCACGCCGTCGCGGGCGCGTGCCATCAGGCGGGCCGCCACTTCGCGGCCTAGCTCGTCGTCGCCGAGCAGATAGGTGCCGACGTCCAGCTGCCGCGACGCCCGCGAGATCGTGTCCCACAGCGCGGCGCGAGCCTCGCCGCCGTCCCGGTGCAGACGCACCGCGGCGCCGGACGCGGCCGGCAAGCCGAAGCTCTCGATCAGATCCTCGGCCCAATGGCGCCCGTGGCCCCGCGGCCGCGGGGCCGGCAGCGCCGCGAGCCGTGTCTGGCGCGGCAATTTTCGCCGGCCGAACAGCAGATACAACGGCAACGCCAAATACGGCAGCGTGAACAGGCCGAGCACCCAGGCAATCGCAATCGCCGGCGGCCGGCGCGTGTGCTGCGAGCGCGTCGTTAGTACGTAGGTCAGCAGGCTCGCGGTGACGGCGAGCGAATGCACCGCGACACCCTCGGACCAAACGCTGATCGAAACGCTCACCGCCGTCCGCTCAAACGCCGACCGCGACGATGAGTTTCCCGAAATTGCGTCCGCTCAACAGACCGAGAAAGGCTTGCGGCGCGTTCTCGAGGCCGGCGACGATATCCTCGCGGTACTTGATCATGCCGTCGCGCAGCCAAGCGCTCATCTGGGCGCGGAACTCCTCAAAGCGAGTGCCGTATTCCTCGAAAATGATGAAGCCGCGCAGCGTCACGCGTTTGATCAGCACATCGCGCATCAAGCGGGCGACGGAATCCGCACCATCCGCAGGCATGTCGCTGTGATAATGCGCGATCAGTCCGCAGACCGGCACCCGCGCATGCGCATTCAGCAACGGCAGGACCGCGCGGAACACCTTGCCGCCGACGTTTTCGAAATAGACGTCGATTCCCTTCGGGCAGACCGCCGCCAAGCGCTCGGCGAGCGCGTCCTCGTGACGATCGATACAGGCATCGAAGCCCAACTCCTCTACGGCCCACGCGCACTTGTGCGCACCGCCGGCGATGCCGACGACGCGGCAGCCTTGCAGTCGGGCAATCTGTCCGACGAGGGAGCCAACCGCGCCGGTCGCGGCGGCGACGGCGACGGTTTCTCCCGGCCGCGGCTTGCCGATGTCCAGCAAGCCCATGTAGGCGGTAAAGCCCGGCATGCCCAAAACGCCGAGCGCATACGAGGGACGGGGCATCGAGGCCGGCAGCTTGACGAGGCCCTGCCCATCCGAAACGGCGTAATCCTGCCAGCCGCTCATCGCCGTTACGAGGTCCCCGATCCGGAACTGCAAGTTCCGCGTCGCCTCGACCCGCGACACGGTGCCCGCGGTCATGACGGCACCAACCGCAACCGGCGCGGCATAGGAGGGCGCGTCGCTCATCCGGCCACGCATGTACGGATCGAGCGACAGCCACAACGTGCGCAGCAGGATCTGGCCGGGCTGCAATTCCGGTACCGGCGCGGTCTCGAGGCGGAAGCAATCGAGCGTCGCCGCGGCGACGGGACGCGCTGCGAGCACGACTCGACGATTGAGCACGGCCGGATTGGCCGGGGTGTGTTCGGCCGGCGAACTGTTCATGGTGCCAAGGGTTTCTCGATGGGGCGCTAACTCAGGCGGTTGAACAGCACACCGACGGCGGCGGTCGTCGCCATCGCCAAGAGGCTCCAGAACGTCACGCGCAATGCGCCGGTCAGCGCATCGGCGCCGCCGGCCTTCGCGGACAGTGCGCCCAGGGCGAGCAGGCACAACACCGTCGCCGTCACGGTCGCTGCGATCAAATACGCCGGCGCCGCGAACACCGCGACCAGCAGCGGCAGCAGCGCGCCGGCCGCAAAGCTCGAGGCCGAGACCATCGCCGCCTGCAACGGACGCGCGCGCATGGTCGTCGACAAGCCGAGTTCATCCCGCGCATGCGAACCCAGGGCGTCATGCGCCATCAGTTGCGTCGCGACCTTTTGCGCCAGCGCTTTGTCGAGTCCGCGGCGCACATAGATTTCGGTCAATTCGCGGCTCTCGCCGGCGTAATCGTTTTCCAGTTCGCTGCGCTCCTGCTCGAGCGCCGCCGCTTCGTTGTCCGCTTGCGAGTGCACCGAGACGTATTCGCCGGCCGCCATCGACATCGCGCCGGCGACCAGTCCGGCCGCACCGCTCAACAGGATGTTCGCGTGCGCGGCGTGCGCCGCGGCGACGCCGACGATCAGGCTCGCCGTCGACACGATGCCGTCGTTTGCGCCCAACACGCCGGCGCGCAGCCAGGCGATCCCGCCAAGCCGATGGAGTTCGTGCGCGTGCGGGCGCATCGGCCTAACAACCGGCGGCGCGGCGCCGGATTGGGAGCGGAAATATTATTAGGTCCATGCAATCGGTCCTGCGCCGCGTAGGCGAATTCGTCGTAACTTCCCAGTCTAGCCGTTCGCGGCGGCAAGTTCCCGCGGCCGTGTTCTGTTGCACTGCAGGAACGGTGGCTGGATTAGTATGCGTCGCCGAACGCGGGTACTCTTGCGGGCCACAAGCAGAAAGCGCAGACACCGGCCGCTCGAGGGCGACGCCGGATGCGCTTAGCCTTCGTTAGGGTTTACCGCATGCAGCGTTCGCTATGGTGGATAGAGTGGCTCGAGCGTCTTGACCGCACGTTGACGAGTGCGCGGCAGGACCTCGCTGACCACGGCCTTGCGGCGATCGATGTGGCGCTGCGCGACAGCCGGCGCGAAGCGGCGGTCCTCGTGACGCCGAATCGCCGCCGCGCGTGACGGACGAGGCGATCGGCCGTTCTGCAGAATCCGTCGGCACGCTGACGGTCGCTCTGAGGCATACCGCGCGGCTGCTCGAAAGCAATCCGGCGCTCGCAGCCGAACAAGCGGCGGAGATTTTGCGCGCCGTACCGCAGCACCCGCTCGCGAGCCTGTATCTCGGCGCCGCGCGCCGCGCCGGCGGCGATGCCCGCGCCGCGCTCGAGATCTTGGAGCCCTTGGCCGCCGCGCAACCGACCTGGGCGGCCGCGCACTACGAATTTGCGCTGGCGTGCGCCAACCTCGAGCGCCGCGATGCTGCGCTCGCCGCGTTGCGCCGCGCGGTCGAACTGGCGCCGGATATGGCGGCTGCGTGGCGCGCGCTCGGCGATCAGCTGACCGGCATCGGCGACGCCGCCGGCGCCGACTCGGCCTACGCGCGGCACATCAAGGCCGCGACGAAGGATCCGCGCTTGCTCGCCGCGGCCACGGCGCTGTGCAACAACGAGATACCGAGTGCCGAGGCGCAGTTGCGCGCGCATTTGAAAAAATATCCGACCGACGTCGCCGCGATCCGCATGTTCGCGGAAGTGGCGGTGCGGCTGCAGCGCTACGCCGATGCGGAGCACCTGCTCGCGCGCTGCTTGGAACTCGCGCCGAGCTTCGCGGCTGCACGCCATCAGTACGCGTTCGTGCTTCACCGCCAGAACAAGCCCGCGGCGGCGCTGCGCGAGATCGACGGCTTGCTCGACAAGGAACCGCATCATCCGGGGTACCGGAACCTCAAGGCCGCAATCCTTGCACGCATTGGCGACCTCGAACAGTCGATCGAGATTTACGCTGAGGTACTCGCGGCCTATCCGCACCAGCCGAAAATATGGATGAGCTACGGGCACGCGCTGAAGACCAACGGGCGCGAACAGGAAAGCATCGCGGCGTACAGGAAAAGCATTGCACTGTCGCCGGGCCTCGGTGAGGCGTATTGGAGTCTCGCGAATTTGAAAACGCTGCGCTTTGTCGCGCAGGACATCGAAGCGATGCGCCGACAGCTGGGCAGAGCGGATCTGACGGACGAGGATCGGTTCCACTTGCACTTCGCATTCGGCAAGGCGCTCGAGGATGCGCATACATACGCGGAGTCGTTCGAACATTACGCGCTCGGCAATCGCTTGCGGCGCGCACGCATCGTTTACGCGGCCGATGAAATGAGCGAACACGTCCGGCGTTGCAAGGCGCTGTTCACGCCGGCGTTTTTCGCGCAGCGCCGCGGGCACGGCAGCGCTGCCCGCGACCCGATCTTCATCGTCGGCCTGCCGCGCGCGGGTTCGACGCTGCTGGAACAGATCCTCGCGAGCCATCCGCTCATCGAGGGCACGATGGAACTCGCGGATATTCCGGCGCTTGCGAACAGCCTGTCCGGCAAAGCCAGGAAGCCAGAAGGTGGCGACTATCCGCAGGCGCTCGCGGCCTTGAGCGCCGAGGCCTGCCGCGACCTGGGCGAGCGGTACATCGAGCAGACGCGTATCCAGCGCAAGACCGATGCGCCGTATTTCATCGACAAGATGCCGAACAATTTCGCGCATATCGGTCTGATTCAATTGATCCTGCCGAACGCCAAGATCGTCGATGCGCGCCGGCACCCGCTCGGCTGCTGTTTGTCGGGGTTCAAGCAGCATTTTGCGCGCGGCCAGAGCTTCACCTATAGCCTCGAGGAGATCGGCAAGTATTACCGCGACTACGTCGAGTTGATGGCGCACTTCGATGTGGTCCTGTCCGGACGCGTGCATCGCGTGATCTACGAGACGCTGATCGAGGATACGGCAGGCGAAGTGCGCCGGCTGCTCGAATACTGCGGTTTGCCGTTCGAGGAGGCGTGTCTGCGCTTCTTCGAGAATGAGCGCGCGGTGCGCACCGCGAGTTCGCAGCAGGTGCGCAGGCCCATTTTCCGCGAGGGCGTCGATCAATGGCGCCGCTACGAGCCTTGGCTCGGGGCGCTCAAAGAGGCGCTCGGCCCGACGCTCGAGGCCTATCCGGGGGTTCCGAATTTTGATTTTTAGCGGCGATGCCTTACTCTGGCTTGCCGGGTGCGGTAAAAAGACAACATGGGGATGCAGTGATGACACGTAGCCGAGCGAGGAAACTCAAGCGTACACAATCGTTAATATATCCGGCTCCGGCCCGCCGCGGCGCGCTGCTGCGCGCGGGCGTGCCGGTCGTATCGGCCCTCCTTGCGTGCATGCACGCAACGTACGCGGCCGACACGGCCGACGCGGCCAATACGGCGACCTTGCAGGAGGTGGTCGTCACGGCGGAAAAGCGCGTCGAGAATCTGCAAGACGTGCCGGTCAGCATTCAGGCCATCGGCAACGAGCAACTCGAGCAATTGCACGTCACGAACTTCGACGATTACGTGAAGTATTTGCCGAGCGTGTCGTTCCAAAGCGCGGGGCCGGCGTTCGAGCACACGTACATGCGCGGCGTCGCGAGCGGCGGCGACGGCAATCACTCCGGCTCCCTGCCGTCGGTCGGCATGTATCTCGACGAACAGCCGGTGACGACGATCGACGGCAACCTCAACATTCATATCTACGACATCGCGCGCGTCGAAAGCCTGTCCGGCCCGCAAGGCACGTTGTACGGCGCGAGTTCCGAAGCCGGCACGATCCGCATCATCACGAACAAACCGGATCCGAAGGCCTTCGCCGCGAGCTACGATCTTGGCGTGAACTCGGTCGATCACGGCGGCATCGGCTATTCGGTCGAAGGCTTCGTGAACCTGCCGTTATCGGACTTCGCCGCCGTACGCCTCGTCGGCTGGGACGAAAAGGCTGCCGGCTATATCGACAATGTGTACCGCCAGTTCAATTTTCCGGGCCCCAACGGCACCACGATCCCGTTCAACAACGCCTCGATGGTGAAGGATCATTACAACGACGTCGAAACCAAGGGGGGGCGCGCGGCGCTCAAAGTGGAACTGAACGATCAGTGGACGATCAGCCCGACCGTGATGGGTCAGGTGCAGTCTACCAACGGCAATTTCGCCTACAACCCGGCGATCGGCGATCTGCAGGTGACGCATTTCTTTCCGGACACCGTGCACGATTCCTGGGTGCAATCGGCGCTGACCGTCGAAGGCAAGATCAGCAATTTCGATCTCGTCTATACCGGGGCGTACTTGACGCGCAACACGCACGAGCAATCCGACTACACGGATTATTCCTACGCCTACGACGTCGCTTATGGCTTCGGCGGATACGGCGCATATTTCCTCGACAATGCCGGCAACGTGATCAATCCGGCGCAGAACATCCTCGGCAGGGATCACTACACGAAGACCAGCCACGAGCTGCGCATCACTTCGCCAGTCGATAACCCGTTCCGCTTCACCGCGGGCTTGTTCCTCGAGCGCCAGGTGCATGAGATCCTGCAGGATTACATCATCGACAACGGCGATCCCTTGGGTTCGGTGGCGCCGAACAACATTTCCGTACCCCTTTGGCCGGGTTCGATTTGGCTGACCGATCAAGAGCGCGTCGACCGGGACTCGGCTGCGTTCGGCGAGTTCTCATATGACTTCGCGCCGCGGCTGACCGGCACCGCTGGGGCGCGGTACTACACGTTCGATAATACGCTGCAAGGCTTCTACGGCTTCAACTCGACGTTCAGCTCGCACGAGGGCATCGCCACGTGCTCCGTGCCGTTCGCGCCGTTCCACGGCGCGCCGTGCCAAGACTTGAACGGCAGGTCCACCGGGTCCGGCACGACGCCGAAGGTCAACTTGACCTACAAGTTCGACCGCAACCGGATGATCTACGTCACGTATTCGAAGGGGTTCCGCCCGGGCGGCGTCAACCGCAACGGCGGCGGCAGCTTGCCGCCGTACAAGCCGGATTATTTGAACAATTATGAATTCGGCTGGAAAACCACTTGGGACCAGGACCGCTTGCGGTGGAACGGAGCGATTTTCCTCGAAAAATGGCAGGACTTCCAATTTGCCTACCTCGGACCCAATGCGCTGACGATTATCGCGAATGCGGGCCAGGCGCAAATCAAGGGCCTGGAGACGGATCTCGAATTCCGCGCGACCGAACGCTTGACGCTGTCCGGCGGTTTGTCGTGGCTCGATGCGAAGCTGACGCAGACGTATTGCGCCGATGTGACGATGTGCGGCAACCCGGGATATGAGCAATATGCGCCGAGCGGCACGCAGCTGCCGGTGACGCCGAAATACAAGGGCAACTTCACGGCGCGCTATACGTTTCCGGTCGGCGCCGGTTACCAGGCGAGCCTGCAGGGCTCGGCCGTCTATGTCGGTCCGCGCTGGGCGGATCTGCGCATCGTCGCGCGCAATGCGCTCGGCCAGGAGCCGGCGTACGCCGTGGGGGATTTCTCCTTCGGTTTACAAAAGAACTCTTGGCACGGCGAAGTGTACGTCAACAATGCGTTCGACAAACGCGCGGTGTTGGACCGCTATGCCGAATGCGATGCGACCACCTGCGGTACCGTCGCCATATACAACGTGCCGAATACGCCGCGTACGGTCGGCGTGAAGTTCGGGCAGAAGTTCTGAACCGCGACCTGGACGGCGCCGGGGCGAAGATCGCGCGATGCCGGTCCTGTATCTAGAAACGGCCGAGCCCGGTCTCCCCGCGCCGCCGCTCGCCGGCCATCGGCGTGCGGATGTCGTCGTCGTCGGCGCGGGGTTCACCGGGCTCTCAGCGGCCTTGCACCTGGCCGAGCGCGGCACCGAGGTCGTGCTGCTCGAAGCTGAGCAGCCCGGCTGCGGCGCTTCGGGACGCAACGGCGGCCAAGTCAATTCCGGCCTGAAGCACGATGCAGATGCCGTCGAAGGCGATTTCGGCGTGGATTTCGGCCAGCGGATCAACGCGCTCGCCGGCAATGCGCCGGCGTTCGTGTTCGCCTTGATAGAACGCCTTGGGATTCGCTGCGAGGCGCGCCGCAACGGCACCTTGCGCGCGGCCGTGCACCCACGGCACGTTGCGCTCGTGCGCGCAACCGCCGAACAGCAGATGCGCCGCGGGGCGCCGGTCGAGTTCCTCGAGCGCGATGCGATTGCGCGCGCGAGCGGCACCGATCGCTACCTCGGCGCGATGTTCGACCGCCGCGGCGGCGATCTGAATCCGCTGGGATATGCACGGGGCCTCGCGCGCGCCGCGCAGCAAGCGGGCGCCGTCCTGCACGGCGGCACGCGGGTCCGCAGTATCCTGCGCAGCGGCAAAGACTGGCGGGTGCAAAGCGCCCATGGAGCGATAACGGCCGCGCAGGTCGTCATCGCCACGAACGGCTATACGGATGACCTGTGGCCCGGATTGCGGCGCGCGATCGTGCCGGTGTTCGGTGCGATCGCGGCGACGGCGCGGCTGCCCGAGGCGCTGGCCGAGCGCATACTGCCGATGCGCAGCGTGCTGTACGAAAGCGGCGCAGTGACGGTCTATTACCGCGTCGATGCGGCGCAACGGTTGCTGATCGGCGGCCGCGGACCGATGCGGGAAATCGCCTCGGCAGGGCAGATCCCGCACATTCTCGCCTATGCCCGCAAGCTCTGGCCCGCGCTCTCGCCGGTGCCGTGGACGCACGGCTGGGGCGGACGCTTGGCGATGACGGCCGATCAATACCCGCACATCCATGAACCGGCGCCAGGCGTGCTCATCTGTCTGGGCTACAACGGCCGCGGCGTCGCTCTGGCCACGGTGCTCGGCGCCGAACTCGCCAAGCGGCTGTTGCACCCGGGCGCGGACATGGACATGCCGGTCACGACGATCAAGACGATCGCGCTGCATCGACTGTGGCCTGTCGCCGTGCGCGCCGCGATTTTGCGCGGACGCCTGCTGGATTACCTGGGGATGTAGCACGCCCGCGGCCGCCGGCGTCCGGCGCATCGCCACAGCCCGCCCGCGAGTCCGGTATCATCGGCGCATGTGCGGACGCTACGTCAGTCCCGACGAAGCTTCGATCGAGCGGGAGTTCGACCTGCCGGCGGCGGGCTGGAGTTTTCCGCAGAGCTTCAACGTCGCGCCCGCGCAAAGCGTACCGGCGATCCGTACCGACGGCGGCAAACCTCACGCCGCGTTGCTGCGCTGGGGGCTGGTGCCGTTCTTCGCGAAGGGCGTACCCGGCAAGTACAGCACGATCAACGCGCGCATCGAAACCGTCGAGAGCAGCGCGAGCTATCGCGGTCCTTGGCGGCGCGCGCAGCGCTGCATCGTGCCGGCGCGCGGATTCTACGAATGGCATCTGAACGCGGACGGCAGCAAAACACCTTTTTACATTCACGCGACCGATCAGGAATTGTTCGGTTTTGCCGGCCTGTGGGACCGCTCGCAGCGCGACGACGGCACGCTGCTCGAGTCATTCACGATCATCACGATGCCGGCGAACGCGTTGATGGCGGGGATCCACAACACCAAGGCGCGCATGCCGGCGATGTTGCCGCGGGAGCTGCGCGCGGCCTGGCTCGCGGGCAGCCCGGCGGAGGCGCGCGAGGCGCTGGTCAGCTACCCGCAGGAGCGGTTGGCGGCGCATCCGGTCAGCGCACGCGTGAACTCGCCGCGCAACAACGACGCGCAATTGCTCGATCCGGCACCGTCCGCGGCGAATTAGCCGCCGGTTACTTGATGCAGGTCCGATCGCGCTCATCCTGGTCGCGATAGTCTGTGCGCGGAGGACACCGCAGACTCATGGGCGCCTGGAAGTTACTGTGTTGTGCGATCATGCTGCCGGCCGCGATCGCCGCGGCGCACGGCAGGATCTATAGCTACGTCGACACCGTGGGCGTCCGCCATTACACGGATGTGCCGGACAACAACCGTTACCGGCTGTTCGTGCTGTCGCTGCGCGGCAGGACCGAGAGCGGTCAAGCCTACGATCCCGCGCTGCTCGCCCGGGCATCGCGCTATGATCCATTGATCGAGCGGGCCGCGGCCGCGGCGGCGGTCGAACCGGACCTGCTGCGCGCGGTCATCGTAGTCGAATCGGGTTTTAACGCGCGCGCGGTCTCGGAAAAAGGCGCCGTCGGTTTGATGCAGCTGATGCCCGCGACGGCGCTGCGCTATGGGGTCTCGAATCCGTACGACCCACGGCAAAACGTGAAGGGTGGCGCCTATTACTTGAAATATCTGATCGACCGCTTCGGCCATGACATCCGTCTCGCGCTCGCCGCCTACAATGCCGGCGAGGACGCCGTGGAGCGCAACGGCGGTCAAATCCCCCCGTACAGCGAGACACAGGCCTATGTGCCCAAGGTGCTCGCGATTTACCACCAACTGTTGGCGCGCGGCCGCGCGAGTTGATTTGTCGCGCTGGCGGCCCGATGGAAGGGTGTTTACCAAAACCGCCAAAAATGACGGTTTCCTGTGGAGAAGTCATTCCGATCCGACGTTGGCCAACTTTCAGTCGAGTCGGAGCACGAACGTCAATCGGGCAAAAAAGCGGCGCTTTCGCACCAAAAGCGCCGCATAATCCTATCGATACTGAGCGGCTTTTGTCGCCGTTCGCTTTTGCTTGGTCGTGACCTCATCTTCATCCTCATCGCCATCCTGTGCGCTGTCACCCTGTGCGATCCCCAGTTCAGCCATCAGCGCCTGTTTTCGTTTCAGCATTTTCGCGCCCAAGGCGACCATATCCACGTTGGCCCTCCTGGCCTGCGGAAACATCTCGCCTTCCTCTTCTTTTACGTGATGGTCGATCTGTTGGCCGAGCACGGTGACTTTCGCGTCGTATAGTTCATCATCGGTATCCATGTTCCTCAGCTGAGCAATCAAGCTTTTAGCTCCCGCGTGCTCGACGAGTGCTTCGTCCATCAGATCCGAGTCCTCAATAGCCTTTCGGACTGCCGGATAGAAAATGTCCTCTTCGATTTGCGCATGAATGGTGAGCTCATTGCAAACTTTCTCGACGATCTCGCTCTTTTCTTCGTCGCTGCCATCATCGTTCAATTCTTTAAAATCGGTGAACAGCTGCTTGACCTTCTCATGGTCCGCGGTCAGCAGCGCGATCGCGTCGTGCGGATCGCTGGCCGCGATGGATCTCGTTAGTTTTCTCGTCATATTCAACCCTCTGTAATCGTGGGTGAGACCAACGCCATCGTGGATGCGCGGCGAGGCCTCGCGCCCTCGACCTCTCGTCAGAACCGGCTGACAATAGAGGCGTCCAAAGTGTCCCAGCGGTAGTTGCCTGTGATCATGGATAATCAGGGCGTGGAACCCGCACCATGTGCCATGGCTGTCGACGGGCAACTGGACCTGCCCCGCTGTGGCGCGCGGCCGCGCGAGTTGATTTGTGGCGCTCGCGGCCCCATAGGGTGCGCAAGTTCGACCCATCAGCTCGGGGGCGATTGCGTCTTGCCGATTCCGCACAGCAACAATGGCCAACATGAAGCGCCGCTCGCGCAAGGCGCTGCCCCGGCCACGGCCTGGGTGCCGGTGTTCTCTGGGTCATGGGCCATGTGCCACGAGTTCGGTCTCGTCCTCGAAGCCAAAGGACTCCCATACGAACTCACGGGCAAAGATGCAGGCTGCGCATTGACGACACCACCCTCGCAGGCGCTGCTCGCCAGGGAGCAACTGCAGCGCTATGCGGCGGAACGCGAACGCGATGCCGCGGAACGGGCCGCACGCCGCGCGGCGCCGAACGGCGCCGCGCTGTTCGGCGGGGCCGGCGCGGGTGCGATTGGCTATGTTGTCTTGCTGCTCGGCGTCGCGTATTGCGCCGGCATCAATCTATTCGGCGTGGATTGGCTCGCCGCGGGTGCGATCGATGCGCATCACGGCGCAGTCCGCGAATGGTGGCGCGCATTGACCGCGTTGACCTTGCATTTGGACCCGGAGCATTTGTACGGCAACCTTCTGTTCGGTGTCGGCGCCGGTGTGCTTTGCAGCCGGTTGTTCGGGCCCGGCATTGCTTGGCTCAGCATTCTTGCCGCGGGCGCGCTCGGCAATTATCTCGAGCTTTGGATTGCACCCGCCGGCTACCTCGCGGCCGGCGCGTCGACGGCGGTGTTTGCCGCGCTCGGAATGCTCTGCGGGTACAGTTGGCGGCTGCGCCTGCCGTCTCGCGAACGCTCGATCTACCGCGCGACTCCGCTGCTCGCCGGGGTCGCACTGCTGGTCTTTCTCGGCGCGGGCAAGCCGCATGTGGATGTACTCGGCCACGTGCTTGGATTTATCTGTGGCGTGGTGTTCGGCCGGATTTACGGGTGGGCCGGCATGCCGCGCAGCCGGCGTCGACGCGATCAACTCATCGCCGCGTCGGCCGCGATTCTGCTCGTGAGCGCCGCATGGGCCTTGGCCCTGCACCGCGCGCTGAACTGATCGGACGGTGCACGTGCACGGCGCCGCCGTGCGTGGGGACGTGCGGCCGCGCTTGCCTAGGACTGCGGCTTGGCTATTTTCAAGTCATTGACGACATGATGTTCGCCGGCAACCCGCATCGCAATGGTAGCCACTCTGCTTTTCTCCATGCCGCTGCGCACGACGCCGTTCAATGTGATGGTGCCACCGACTGCGACGATTTTTACGTTATGGGCATAGGTCGACAGGCTTCTATCGGCCAATACATCTTTGCGGATTCGCCGAGTTAAATTCAAATCGGTCGAATCATTGTACTGGGCGTCCGCCGTCATCCTTGTGTTCGAAGGATCGATTCTATTGCTTTGCGTATTATCGCTTGGAGTGGACATCGTGGTTGCCGGCGGCTGCGCGCTTGCATGCTGCGCGATTAATAGCGCCGTCAAACTCCCCATTAAAGCTGAAACCTTTTGCATTGTCATAGATCACCCATGTGTTGGCTGGAAAGCCGCCCGACAAGGACCCGTCAGCGGGTCCTTATCTAGTGCAGCCGAATTGGACGGGGAGCGTTAAGCGGATCGAGCTTTAGGTATCGCTGCAACCGAGCTTTCGCCGGTTGAGGCAATGTCCGTGGCGCCTGTCGATTTCAACATGTCCTTGGCGCGCGATATGTCGTCCGATCTATTGCAGTGGACCGATAGTAACGTTCCGCCACCCTTGACGTGACCTTCGTAACGCTTCGCCTCGTACTCGGGAATTCCCATCCCGACGAGCGCGCCCACGAGTCCACCGACGACACCGCCTACGCCAAGACCTGCAAGTCCCGCCATGATCGGGCCTGCGGCGATGAATGGTCCGATACCAGGGATCGCCAATGCGCCGACGCCCGCGAGCACTCCGATGGTGCCGCCGATGACTCCGCCCGTGGTGACACCGGTTGTAGTTCCCTCGGGTACCTTGGTGTTCTTTTCGTGAGCAAATTCTTTCGTGCTACGCGTGTCCGGTAGCAGCACTGATATATCGGAGCTGCCAAACCCCGCGGCAATCAATTTATCGACTGCCCGTTCTGCGTGCTCCGCAGAACTGTAAATGCCGAAGACCGCCGTGTTTTTTCCAGCCATGATGTACTTCCTCAAAAAGATTGGTTGACAATTCACCATGCCGCAGGCGAGAGCCGTCTACGGCGCAAGCACAGTAGACGCCAATCACCGTGAGATGAATGTAGGAAAGTCTTTTCCAATTCAGGTATGAGCCTGGGCGAGAGGGAGAAGTAAGGGGCTGAGCGAATCGATCGGTTGCCGCTTGATCCTCGATTTTCTTTTTACAG
>JAYTQR010000047.1:0-2771 GCA_043746615.1 Gammaproteobacteria bacterium
CGGACAGCGCCGCGGCGAGCGAACATCTGCTGGAAGTCGTCCACAGTTATTTCAAATAATGAGACGAGACGATGAACGATTTCGGCCGCGATGACTTTCCGGAATTGCACAACCACTGCTTTCTCGGCGCGGGTCACGAAAAAAACGAACGTAAGACCTGGGCGGTCATCGTCTTGTGCAGCACGATGATGCTGGTCGAGATCGTCGGCGGACATTTTTTCGGCTCGCTCGCGCTGGTCGCCGACGGCCTGCACATGTCGACGCACGCCGGGGCCATGTTGATCGCCGCGCTCGCGTATACCTACGCGCGGCGTCACGCCGGCGACCCGCGCTTCGTCTTCGGGACTGGAAAGCTCGGCGATTTGGCGGGATTCACCAGTGCGATCGTCCTTGCGATCATCGCCGTGCTGATCGCCTTTAAAGCCATCACGCGCTTCATGGCTCCGGTTGCGATCCGTTTCACCGAGGCGATACCGATCGCGGCAGTTGGCCTTGCCGTCAACATTGCGAGCGCTTGGCTGCTGAGCGGTCACGATCATGATCACGGCCACAGCCATGATCACGACCATGTTCATCATCGCGATCACGCACATGGCCACGACGCGCATGCTCCAGGAGTAGCGGCGCAGCGGGACAACAATATCCGTTCGGCATACGTACATGTCATCGCCGATACTGGGGTAGCCTTGCTCGCGATCATCGGCTTGGTGTTGGCACGCGCCTTTGGCTGGGTTTGGATGGACCCGCTCGCCGGTATGATCGGCGCGGCCGTGATCCTCAGCTGGTCCTACCGGCTGCTGCGGGATACCGGCGGCATTTTGCTCGACATGAATCCGGATCACGCGATGACCGATAGGCTGCGCGAGACGATCGAGCAAGAAGGGGATCGTCTCGTCGATTTTCATCTCTGGCGTTTGGGCCCCGGGCATCTGTGCGCGGTCGTTTCGATCGTCACGTCCGGCGGGCGGGATCCGGTCTTTTATCGCTCGAAGCTGAGCGGCTTCAAAACCCTATCGCACGTCACGGTCGAAGTCATCGACGCCGGCAGTCTGCCTCACGGAACTTAGCGCGACTCGCACAGTCGCGCCGCGGTGAACCGGAGTATCATGCGGCGCCTGGAGCAAGCGGCGCACATCTCGACGCTGCCAATGACGGGGGACGACGTGAGCAAAGACGTGTATCACAAACGCAAGGTCGGCGACCGAGTCTTGAAGCCGGAAACCCAGATGATGGGTTATGGCTACGACCCCAGCTTGTCCGAGGGATCACTGAAGCCGCCGATATTTCTGACCTCTACTTTCGCGTTCAAGACCGCGCAAGACGGCAAGGACTTCTTCGATTTCACGTCCGGCCGACGCCAGCTCGGCGAGGGGCAGACCTCGGGTCTGGTTTACTCGCGCTTCAATAATCCCAATCTGGAGGTCCTCGAGGACCGCTTGGCGCTTTGGGAAGGCGGCAACATGGCCGCCGTATTCTCCAGCGGCATGTCGGCGATTTCGACGACGCTGTGGGCCTATGTGCGCCCCGGTGACGTCATCCTCACGAGCCAGCCCTTGTACGGCGGGACCGAGACGCTGATCGAGAAGACGCTGCCGTTGTTCGGAGTGCGCGCCGTCGGCTTCTCGGAGGGGCATGATCGCGAGGCGGTGACCGCCGCGGCGGCGCGCGCGTCCGCGCTCGCTGCCGAAAGCGGCGGGCGCGTGAGCCTCGTGATGACCGAAACGCCGGCCAA
Source organism: Gammaproteobacteria bacterium (assembly GCA_043746615.1). Classification (GTDB taxonomy): domain Bacteria; phylum Pseudomonadota; class Gammaproteobacteria; order Steroidobacterales; family Steroidobacteraceae; genus Bog-1198. Next base: position 1,733 of record JAYTQR010000047.1, read on the forward strand.
TCCGACCAATAGTCTGGTCGACCTGACATTGATGCGCGAAATCTCCGCGGCGATAGGCCTGCGCCAGAGAGACGGCCGCCCTCCGGTCGCGGTGGACAACACGTTCCTCGGTCCGGTGTTCCAGCATCCCTTGGCGCACGGCGCCGATATCGTCATGTATTCGCTGACGAAATACGTGGGCGGCCATTCCGACTTGGTCGCGGGCGGCGTCGTCGGCTCGCAAGAGATGATCGCGCCGATCAAAAAACTGCGTGGCGCGCTCGGCACGCAACTCGATCCGAACAGCGCCTGGATGATCACGCGTTCGATGGAGACGCTGTCGCTGCGCATGCACAAGGCCGCCGAAAACGCGGCGCGGGTCGCGACCTACTTGCGTGCACACCCGAAGATCGCGGCCGTCAATTATTTGGGCTTTCTGCGCGACGGCGACGCGGCCTTGCCGCTGTTCCGCCGCCAATGCGAAAACGCCGGGTCGACTTTCGGATTCGCGGTCAAGGGTGGAGAAAGCGAGGCGTTTCGGCTTCTCGATGCCTTGCAAGTCATCAAACTCGCGGTCAGCCTCGGCGGCACCGAGACCTTGATGTCGCATCCCGCCAGTACGACCCACTCCGGCGTGCCGAAGGCGACACGCGACCGGCTCGGCGTCACCGATGCGCTCGTCCGTATTTCGGTGGGCATCGAGGACGCCGAGGACCTGATCGCGGATCTCGGCGCGGCGCTGGACCACGTGTAGCGACTCGTTACAGCGACTTCGATAGACCGAAAAACAGCCCGCGCCGCGGTCCGAATTGCGGCGCGCCGACGCCGACGCCGGTGCCATTGCGAATCTCGTAGACCTTGTCGAGCGCGTTGATGACATCGAAACGCGCCGACAGCGTGCCGTGTTCGCCGAGATTGAACTGATGGCTGACGCCGAGATTGAGCTGCGTGTAGGTCGGCAAGTGAGCGCCGTTCGGCACGTCGGCGCCGCTGGCCAGCACGAGATCGGAACGAAGGCCTGAACCAAGCAGAAAATCCGCGCTAAAGCGGCTGCCGAGCC
>JAYTQR010000048.1:0-21262 GCA_043746615.1 Gammaproteobacteria bacterium
GAACTCGATACTTATCTGGCGCTCGGCCTTGCGATCGGGGTCACCGGCTGGGTTTGCGACGAGCGCCGCGGCGAGCGGCTGCGCGCGGCGGTTCCGCACATCCCGCTCGAGCGGCTGCTGCTGGAGACCGATGCGCCGTATCTGTTGCCCCGCGATCTCGCCCCGAAACCCGCGTCGCGGCGCAACGAGCCGGCCTACCTGCCGCATATCGCATCCGCCGTCGCCGCGCTGCGCGGCGCGAGCTTGGAATCGCTCGCCGCCGCGACAACCGGCAACGCACGGCGGCTGTTCGGACTTGCCACCGGCTAAAGGTTGGTGAAGTTGTGCGGACTCGGCCGCAACTGCCCCGTGAAGCTGCGCCACGCGTCGGCATAGTTGGCGAAGTCCGGGGAATCCCGCAGCGACGCGTCGACCGGCGGGAATTCTACTTCGAGACCGTCCAACATCGTGACCCACTTCGGCTTGCCTTTGGTGAATTGCCCCAGGTTCGAAAAGAGCAATCGCCCGTGCACGGGCACGGTGCCGACCAAGGCCTTGACGGCCGCAATGCGGTCGTACAGTGCCGGCTGAGGATTATCGAACGTGTATCGCCGGCCGCGCGCCATGACCGTCCACTCGCTCATTTGATCGCCGCCGAAAATCAGTCCTATCACGCGGCGCGTATCCAGAATCAGCACGCCACGCGGCGTCAGCAGCACGTGATCGACGTGAAAATAGCCTCCCATGCCGTCCGGCACCAGGACCTGATGCACCGCCTGCACGGCGATGCGCCGCATGCGCACGAGCAACGCGCGGCGCCGTGCGCGGCGCCGGTAGGCGCGCACCGCCGCCGCCGCGCCCAGCGTGAGTGCCGCCGCCGCGAAACCGGCGGCAGTCCATTGCGTGGGGATTTGAAAATCGCTCATTCGATGGCCGACGCAAGCGCGGGCAGCGTGGGCGCCACGTCCGTGAAGTGCTGCGGCAAGCTCAGCAAGCGTGCCAGGCTCTGCGGCACGGCGACCGGTTTGCCGAGCAACGGTTCGACGACTTCGTTGAACTTGGCAGGATGCGCCGTTGCGACCAAGACCCACGGACGGCCGCTACGCTGCGCCGGCGGCAAGCGGCTGTAGACCTCGGCGGCGGTCGCGGTGTGCGGGCACCATTCGCGTCCGAAACGCTGGTAATCTGCGCGGATTCGCGCGCGAATCGCCGCGTCATCGACGCTGTCGGCGGTCAGTTGCACGCGCAATTGCTCCCAGTTCGGCAGCAGCGCGCGCAGCCGTTCCATATTGCTCGGATTGCCGACGTCCATCGCCGACGCCAGGGTTGCTACGCTGTCGCGCGGCCGCCAAGCGCCGGTCCGCAGATAATCCGGAACCGTTCGATTGGCATTGTGCGCGAGGATGATACGGTCGATCGGCAGACCGAGCGCGCGCGCCCAAACGGCGGCGAACGCGTTGCCGAGATTGCCCGCCGGAATGATGAAATTGGCGCTGGCGCCCACACGCCTCTGGATGTCCAGACTGGATGCCACGTAGTACACCATTTGCGGCAACAAGCGGCCTATGTTGATGCTGTTGGCCGAACTGAACCGATGCCGACTATGCAGCGCTGCATCGAGGAAGGCCTCTTTAACCAAGCGCTGGCAATCGTCGAACGTGCCGTCGACGCGCAGCGCGGACACGTTCTCCCCCCAGCATGTCAATTGCTGCTCCTGGCGGCGGCTGACGAGTCCCTTCGGGTACAGAATCACGACACGCACCCAGCGGCGCCGATGGAAAGCGGCGGCGACGGCGCCGCCGGTGTCGCCCGAAGTGGCGACGAGAATCGACATCGGCTCCCCCGCCGGCGCTGGCGTACGCTGCAGGCTTTCGGCCAGGAATCGCGCGCCAAAATCCTTGAACGCGGCGGTCGGGCCATGAAACAACTCGAGCACAAAGAGCGGATCGGCGCTGCCCGGTACCGCCGTCGTCGGCGCCGGCAAGTCGAGTGCAGCATCGGCGATTTCACCGAGTTGCGTCCGCAGGCGGTCGCCGTCGAAGAAACCAGCCAACGCGACGCGCGCCAATTCCGGCAGATTCGAGCAGCCGGCAAACGCGGCTGCATCGACCGTGGGTAGGTGCGCCGGCACGTACAAACCGCCGTCGGCGGCCAAGCCCCGCGAGATCGCATCGCTCAGCGACAGCGGCGGCGCCGCGCCGCGCGTACTCACATAGGTCAAGGCGGACATCAGGCCTTCACCACCCTCGCGCCATACGGTTCGATCGAAGAAATCCACTGATCCGTTTGCAGTCCGTGCGTATCGAAGGCGGCAACCATCGCACCGCGCACTGCCTCGGCGTATTGAAGCTCCGACCATGCGAATATCGTCGGTCCCGCCCCCGAAATGGAGCAGCCGAGCGCTCCGGCCGCCATCGCACCGCTCTTGACGTCCGCGAAACCGGGGATCAAAGAGCCGCGCTGCGGCTCGATGATGACGTCGTTGAAGGACTCGCGGATCATCTCGAGATCGTTCGAGTAACAACCGCTGATGAAGCCGGCGAGATTGGCCGTCTGCCAAACAAAGTCCGACCGCGTCACGTCGCTCTTCAGAATCGCACGGGCCTCGCGCGTGCCGAGCTGCATGTGCGGGTGCACGAGGACACAACGCAGCGCCGCAGGCACCGGAATTTGCTTGACGCGCGGTTCGTCGATGCCGACCGTCAGCACGAGGCCGCCGAACAGGCTCGGCGCGATGTTGTCGAGATGCGCCGAACCGCTCGCGACGATTTCCCCCTGCATCGCGAATTTCAGCAGTTGGATTCGCGGCAGCGGCGCCCCGAGCAACGCATTGGCCGCGACGACGGCGGCGACCGCCGAGGCCGCCGATCCGCCTAGACCCGAGGACAGCGGAATCCCCTTGTCGATGAACATCTCGAAGCCAAACTTCAGTCCGAGCGCCGCGTGCAGCGCCTGCACCGCGCGGCCGGCGGTATTTCGCTCCGGCTCTACCGGCAGCACGCCCGCAATGCCGCTGATCGCGGCGATGCGCACCGTCCGTTCCTCGATGCGCCTGACCCGGACGCGGTCGCCGAGCGCCTCGACGGTGTGTCCCAAGATATCGAAGCCGATGCCGACGTTGGCGACGGTGGCGGGGGCAAAGGCGGTGACATCGCTAAGCACGCATATTCCTCGTAAAATGCCGTCTAAAGATGCGCGCCCAGGTACGCGGCGAGACGCAGCAGATCGGCGAAAACGCCGCCGGCGGTGACTTCGGGTCCGGCGCCCGGGCCCTGCACGATCAGCGGATTGTCGCAATATCGGCGCGTCGCGAAGCGCACCACGTTGTCGGTCAACGCGATGTTGGCAAAGGCATGCGATGCGTCGAGGCGCGTCAGGCCGACCGTCGCGGCGCCGCCCGCATCGATGCGCCCGACGTAGCGTAACACCTGACCACGCGCCCGCGCCTCGCCGACCGTTGCGCTCATCGCGGCGTCGAACTCCGGCAGGCGCGCCATGAATTCGTCGACGCCGCAGGCCGCGAGTTGCGCCGGTACCAGCCCCTCGACGGCGACATCCGCCAACTCCAAAGTCAAACCCATTTCGCGGCCCAGGATGATCAGCTTTCTGGCGACGTCGATGCCGGACAGATCATCGCGCGGATCCGGTTCCGTGTAGCCCTTTAGCTTGGCGGTGCGCACGATCGCCGAAAACGCCTCGCGGCCGTCGAAAACATTGAACAAATAGGCCAAGGTCCCGGAAAATATGCCCTCGATGCTGTAGATTTCATCGCCGGTCGCGCGCAGATCGCGCAGCGTCTGAATGACCGGCAAGCCGGCGCCGACCGTGGCCTCGTACAAATAATGCGTGCCGGCCGAGCGCCCGGCAGCCAGGCAACCGCGGTAAAAATCCAACGGCCCGCTGTTGGCTCTCTTGTTGGGCGTGACGACGTGAATGCCGCGGGCGAGCCACTCTTGGTAACGCATCGCCACCGTGGCGCTCGCCGTGCAGTCGATGATCACCGTATGCGGTATGTAGTCTGCCTGCGCGTGGTGCGTGAATTTGTCCAAATCCGACTCTTCACCGGCCGTGGTCAGGCGCTGCGGCCAAGACGCCAAATCGACCAAGGGATCGGCAAGCAGCATCCGCTTCGAACCGGCAATGCCGCGCACGCGCAAATCGACGTTGACGGCGCGCAGACGCTCCACCTGGCCCGCGATCTGCGCGAGCAGCGCGCGCCCGACCGTGCCGGGCCCTATGAGGCCGATCGATACGGTGTTCGGCGACAGGTAAAAGCCGGCGTGCACTGCCCGCAAGGCTTTGGCCGCGCCCTTGCCGTCGACGACGACCGAGATGTTGCGCTCGGAGGCGCCCTGGGCGATCGCCCGGACGTTGATCGCGGCACGGGCCAGCGACTCGAATACCTGCGCCGCGACGCCGTGCACGCCGGCCATGCCGTCGCCGACCACGGCGAGGATACTCAAGCCGCGGCCGACGTCGACGCTCTGAATATGTCCGTCCCGCAGCTCCGTATCGAATGCGCGGCGAACCGCTTCTTCGGCGCGCAGCGCCTGCGCTTCGGGAATCGCAAAGCAGATCGAGTGCTCGGAGCTGCCCTGCGAGATCAGGATCACGGAAATTCCCGCATCGCGCAGCGCGCCGAAAAGCCGGTGCGCGGTACCAGGCACGCCGATCATGCCTGCGCCTTCCAGATTGACGAGCGCGACCGAATCGATCGTCGTGATGCCCTTGACCTTCAGCGCCGAGGTCGGATGCGTGCAGATCAGCGTGCCGCGCCCGGCGGGTGCAAAGGTATTGCGGATGTAAATCGGGATATCGCGCGCAATTGCCGGCTCCATCGTTTGCGGATGGATGACCTTCGCGCCGAAATACGCGAGCTCCATCGCCTCGCTGTAGGACAACTGGTCGATTACTTGCGCGTTCGGCACGAGGCGCGGATCGGCGGATAGAACGCCGTCGACGTCGGTCCAAATATGTATTTCCCCCGCGCGCAGCAACGCACCGAAAATCGACCCCGAGAAATCGCTGCCGTTGCGGCCCAACGTCGTGCGGATGCCACGCGTCGTCGTCGCGATGAATCCGGTCACGATCAAGCGTCCGACGAAGTCCGGCCCGACCAGTCGGCCTAGATTCTGCTCGCTCGCCGGCCATTGCACGGCCGGTCCCAACGGACCCCATTCGACAATGACGACGCGGCGCGCGTCGATCCAGCACACTTCGCCGACGACGCGGGCGCGCTCGCGTAGGAACGGTGCGAACAGGCGCGTCGACCAAATCTCGCCGTAACCCGCGATGATGTCGCGCAGCGCGTGCGGCGCCGCACGGATCATGCGCACCGTGTGCAGCATGCCGGCAATGTCGCCTATATCGCGCCGCAGATCGGCTGTGTATGCGGCACGCTGCGCGCTTGAAAGCAGCGCGCCGGCGAGCTGCGAGTGCCGCGACTCGAGTTCAGCGAGCGGCGTCATGAAATCGCCGTCGGGTTGTTCGGCGCGCTGCACCAGTTCGAGCAAACCGTCGGTCACGCCGCGGCACGCGGATAGAACGACGGCCTCGCGCAGATTCGCCGAACTCTCGACAATATCCGCGACGCGCCGAAAGCAGTCGGCGTTAGCGATGCTCGAGCCGCCGAATTTATGTACGATCCATTGATTCATGATTCGCCTTGCACCGCCCGGCAACCGCTGTCGTCGGCACTCCCCAGCGACTTTTGAGTGAATGAATCGCGGCGGGAAACCAGCAAACAGCCGGGAACTCTAATCGTACCGCACTGAAGCTAGCAAGCAATTCCGTCAGGCCGCCCGGATGGATTATGCCCTAAGCGGATAACGCGGATTCTTCGCCGCGGCTCGGCCGCGGACCGCCTAGGCGCCGCGGCGCCCGCCGAGCGGCGCTTTGCCGATGCCGCGCGACGCGGCGCCGGACTTCGGCAAGCCGGTGTGCTGAGTACGCAGCGGGCGCGTCGCGACAGCGCGCCGACCGGCCGCCGCGCGCAGCCCGGCGAGGGGTTGATAGGCGGGTATCAAATGCTGCGGGCCGTTGCCGATCAGATCGGCACGGCCCATGCGCTTTAACGCCTCGCGCAGCAGCGGCCAATTGTCCGGGTCGTGATAACGCAGGAAGGCCTTGTGCATACGGCGCACCTTGATTCCTTTTGGAATCACAACCTCCTCGCTGCGGCGCGTAATGCGTCTCAGGGGATTCCTGCCGGAATGGTACATCGCCGTGGCCGTGGCCATCGGCGACGGCAGGAAGGCCTGCACTTGATCGGCCCGAAAACCGTTCTGTTTGAGCCAAACGGCGAGTTCCAGCATGTCCTGATCGCGTGTGCCGGGGTGCGCGGCGATGAAATACGGAACCAAGTATTGTTCTTTGCCAGCTTCGCGCGAATAGCGATCGAATAATTCCTTGAAGCGGTAATAGCTGCCGACGCCGGGCTTCATCATCTTCGACAGGGGACCCTCGCCGATCGCCTCCGGCGCGATCTTCAGATAGCCCCCCGTGTGATGGGCCGCCAGTTCCTTGACGTAGTCCGGGGACTCGACCGCAAGGTCGTAGCGCACGCCCGACGCGATCAGGACTTTCTTGATGCCCTTCAGCGCCCGTGCGCGCCGGTACAACTGTATCAGTGGCGCATGATCGGTATTCAAATTGGAGCAGATGCCGGGGTACACGCAAGACGGACGGCGACACGCCGATTCGATCGCCATGCTCTTGCAGTGCAGTCGGTACATGTTCGCGGTCGGACCACCCAAGTCGGAGATCACGCCGGTGAAGCCCGGCACGCGGTCGCGTACCGTTTCGATTTCGCGGATTACGGAGTCTTCGGAACGACTCTGAATGATGCGTCCTTCGTGTTCGGTGATCGAACAGAACGTGCATCCGCCGAAACATCCGCGCTGGATCGCGACCGAGAAGCGGATCATCTGATACGCGGGAATTTTCGTCTGCGCGTACGCCGGATGCGGGCGACGCGCATACGGCAGTTCATAGATGGCGTCCATGTCGGCCGTGGTCAGCGGCACCGGCGGCGGATTCAGCCAGACGTCCAGCGCTCCGTGCCGCTGCACCAAAGCACGGGCATTGCCGGGGTTGGCTTCCAGATGCAAGATCCGCGAGGCATGCGCATAGAGCACGGCATCGCGGCTGACCGCCTCGAACGGCGGCAGGCGGATCACGCTATGGGCACGGCGTGCATTCGGTACCTGGCGGTAAAATTTGACGACGCTTGCCGCCGCCGTGACGGCGGGCGGCGAACCCTGCACGTTCGCAGCCGCTTGGCGCTCCTCTTCGGTCGCGTACGGATCAACCCGCGGATTCAACGGACCCACGGCATCCAGCTCGGTCGAATCGATCTCGATCCAGCCATCCGGCAGGCCGCGGCGGATGAACGCCGTGCCCCGCAGATCGGTGATCGCGCCGATTGGCGTGCCGGCGCGCAGCCGCCGCGCGATCTCGAGGATTTGCCGTTCAGCATTGCCGAAGACCAGCAGATCCGCCTGTGCATCCACGAGCACCGAGCGGCGCACCTGCTCGGACCAGTAGTCGAAATGCGCGATGCGCCGCAAGCTCGCTTCAATGCCGCCGATGACGATCGGCGTCTGCCGGTAGGCCTCGCGAATGCGCTGCGAGTAGACGATCACGCAGCGCTCGGGCCGCTTGCCGCCGCGTCCCCCCGGCGTGTAGGCATCGTCGCTGCGCACGCGCCGATCCGAGGTATAGCGGTTGACCATCGAATCCATGTTGCCGCCGGTGACGCCGAAGAACAAACTCGGCTCGCCGAGGGCGCGAAAATCTGCGGCGCTGCGCCAATCCGGTTGCGCGATGATGCCGACGCGAAATCCTCCGGCTTGCAACACGCGGCCGACGATTGCCATGCCGAAGCTTGGATGATCCACGTACGCATCGCCGGTGACGATGATGACGTCGCATCGGTCCCAGCCGAGCGAGTCCATTTCGGCGCGCGTCATCGGCAGGAACGGCGCCGCCGCACGAAGGGCGGCGCCGGGCTCAGCGGCGGGAAAAAGCGGCGAGGCAGTAGGCATCGCCGCGATTAAAGCGGATTCCGGTCCGTAAGTACAACGCCGATCTCTAGCCCACATCCACCGGCACGTAGATCTGAGCGTTGTCGCGCTGGATCAACAACGCGACACTGTGGCCGGAGTGCTCCACTTGACGCTTCAAATCAGCGGTAGACATGACTGGTTTGCCGTTGACGCCGAGCACGACGTCGCCGGCCTGCAAGCCCGCGGTCAATGCCGGCCCGCTCACCTGCTCTATCACCAACCGGCCGTGGGTGTGTAATTGACGCTGTTCGTCGGGGTTCAGCGGTCGTACCGCGATGCCGAGCTTGCCGCCGGCATCGGCACTGTTGTTGCTTGCCAACTGCGCCGGATTGTCTTCAAGCAACACGGTGCGCACGTCGATTTCGGTCGGCTTGTGGTCGCGCCAGATGCCGAGGCGCGCCGCACTACCCGGCGGCAGCGCGGCGATGATCGTCGGTAAATCCAGGGATTGTTCGATCGGATGGCCGTTGACGCTGGTAATCACGTCGCCGGGCTTCAATCCGGCCTTGGACCCGGGTCCCTTCGGATCGACCGCGCTGATCAATGCGCCGCGAGGCGCGCCCAAACCGAACGATTCGGCCAGTTGCTGGTTGACGTCCTGGACCTCGACGCCGATCCGGCTGCGGCGCACATGGCCGGTGCGCAGCAGCTGATCCTTGACGTTCAACGCGATGTCGATCGGAATCGCGAACGACATGCCCATGAAGCCGCCGGTGCGGCTGTAGATTTGCGAGTTGATGCCGATGACCTGACCATTCAAGTTGAATAGCGGACCACCGGAGTTACCCGGATTGATCGCGACGTCCGTCTGGATGAAGGGCACGTAGTTGTCCTCGCCGGGCAACGCGCGCGCAGTCGCGCTGATGACGCCCGCCGTGACCGTATTGGTGAATCCGAACGGTGAACCGATCGCCACCACCCATTGGCCGGGCTTGATGGCCGCAGAGTCGCCGAACTGCACTGCCGGCAGTCCGCTTGCCGCAATCTTCAGCAAGGCGATGTCGCTGCGGTGATCGACGCCGATGACTTTCGCCGGATATTCCCGCCGGTCCGTCAGTTTGACCGTCACGTTGGACGCATCGTCTACGACATGCGCGTTGGTCAGAATGTAGCCGTCGGCACTGATGATGAAACCGGAGCCGATGCCGCGCGAGGGCGGCATTTGCTGCGGCTGCGGCTGTGGCATGCCGAACTGATGAAAAAATTGCGACAGTGGATCGCCCTGATCGCCGAAATTGGACATATCGCCCATTTTCTGCGCCTTCTCGATCACGCTGATATTGACGACCGACGGACCGTCGCGCGTGACCAGCGCGGAAAAGTCCGGGAGGCCGGTCACCTGGGCCGGTGCCGCCGCGGCCATCGAGGCCACGGCGGCCGTGGAGGCGAGCAGCGGTACGCTGGCCGGTGCGGCCGCGGAGTCATTCCCATGCAGCGAGTCCGCCTGCGCCGCTGAGCGCTGCTGGACGACGACGACGACGACCAAAACGCCCGCGAGTGCCGCGAGCGACCATGTTCTGATACTGCCCATTGGTATACGCCCCTTCCTTAAGGTGATGACGAAGACACCCGTGAGACCAATCCCAGGGCCCGTTGGTTTCAATTATTGGAGCGCCTCGCCCGTTTTTTTTACCGGCACAGCGCCAAATTGTGAAATTCCGACGGGCCTGCGGCATCTTCCGGCGCTAGCCTGAGGATCTGAACCTCAGGCCGAGCTTTATGGAAGAACTCAGCGGTCCGAATTTGCTCGTCGCCGGCAGCGATGCCAAACGGATGCAATGGCTCACGCACCACGTTACCAGCCATTGGCCAGACGCGCGCGTAACGATCGTCCTGCCGGGGGATTCGAAGGCCTTGATGAGCCATATCGGCGCCAACGAGCCCGACGCGCTGATTCTGCAAATCGACTTCGCCGCCGAGGGCTTGGCCGCGCTCGGCATCGCCTCGATGCTCGAATGGTTGCGGATACGCCCGAGTTTGTACTGCATCGTACTCGCCGAACACGGCAACGAGGCGGCCGCAGTGCGCGCGCTGAAAAGCGGCGCCAAAGACTATTTGCCGGTTGCGCTGATTACGCGCGACTCCCTGCTGAAGACCATCGCCGAGGCGTACGCCAAGCGCCGCGACGCCGCAATCGCGGCCACCGCCCTGTCGATGGCGGGCGCGCATCCGCCGATCGAAGTTCCGGGCTATGCCATCGTCAAAGAAATTGCCGCCAGCAATTTCTGTTCGGTCTATCTTGCGCGGGGTGAGCGCTTGCGGCGCAATGTCGTACTTAAGGTGATGCGCCGCGGCACGAGCCGGCGGGAACTCGAGGATGCCGAGCGGTTTCAACGGGAATACGAAATCATTTCGAGCATTACGCATAGAGCCATCGTCGAGATCCATGATTTCGGCAGTTTGCCGCAGCACTTGTATTTGACGATGGAATACTTTCCGTGCGGGGACCTGCGCGATCGTCTGCGCAATCCGCTCAGCGTGCAGGAAAGCTTGTACTATTTGCGTTCGATCGCCGAAGCGCTGCGTGTGATCCACGTGTTCGGCATCCTGCACCGGGATTTGAAGCCCGGCAACGTCATGCTGCGCGAGGACAATGCGCCGGTTCTGATCGATTTCGGCTTGGCGCGCCGCTCGCATGATGCGGTTTCGGTGACCGGTGCCGGACAAGTGCTGGGCTCGCCGTATTACATCAGCCCGGAACAATCGCAGGGTAAGCGCGTCGACGTGCGCACGGATCTGTACAGCCTGGGCATCATGTTCTACGAAATGTTGACCGGCCAAAAGCCCTACCTGGGGCGCAGTACCGTCGAGATCTTGGCGCAGCATTCGAACTCGCCGATCCCGGAATTACCGCCGAACGTCGCCGATCAACAGCCGCTGTTGAATCGCCTGATGGCCAAGCGGGCCGACGATCGCTACGCGTCCGCCGACACACTGCTGGCCGACCTCGATCCCTCGGTCGCCGCAGTCGCCTAGCGGCCGAGAACGGCGTCACGGTGTGCGCCTGCCGATCGCTGCAGGTTGTGACGCCGATCCGCTCCCGGACACGACCCCTTTGGCACACTTGACAAAATGTCCGGTTCAGCCATACGCGAGGATCACGCAGCACCCGCGGCTAGCGTGCGCGCCCGTGGGAGTGCGGCCGCGCTGAGCGATGCGGTGCTGCATCATATCCCCCTGGGCGTGTTGTTCGTCGACGCCGGCGGCACGCTGTTGCCGCCAGTCCCACCGGCGATCGAGACATTATTTCCCGGCCGCGACGGCATCTGCGCCCATTTCGACACGTTGCTGAGGCCGTACCTCGCGGATAAGGCTCTGCAAGCGCTGTTCAGCGAGTTCGAGCGGGCACGCCACTCGGGGCAGAATCAGCCGCAGGACGTCGAAATCCGCCTGCCAAAGCGCGACGGTTCCGCATCGACGGCGTACTACAGGTTCGAGTTCATTGCGCTCACAGAGCAGGCTGGCGTCAGCATCGTCCACATCACCGACCGTACCCTGGCCGTGCAGCAGACCCTGGAACTTAAGGACCTGCGCGGACGCTTGCAAATCCAGACCGAAATCCTGCGCAGCGTTTTGCAAACCGGACACGCCCGTTTTGCCGCCTCGGTGCGGCGCACGGATGCGGCCATGACGGCGATCAACGCGATCCTGAAAAAGCCGGCGCGCGAACCGGCCGCGTTTCGCAACAAGCTGGACGAGACGCTGACGGAAGTCGATCGCATCCGGCGCGAAAGCGCGGCGCTGAAGCTGTCGTCATTGGAGAGCGCCGCCCGCTTGTTCGAGGACTCGCTGCACGAGCTGCGCGGCCGCGCCACGCTGAGCGGCAGCGATTTCCTGCCGCTGGCCGTCAAATTGGACGAACTTTTCGGCCATTTTGCCGACCTGCGCCTGTTGATGAAGATCGCCAAGCCGGAGGCAGTCGCTGCCGGCGGCGATCTTGCCGAGCGCGTCACGGACAACGGCACGCAAATCATCGATGCGCCGAATTTCATCGCCATGATGCGGGCAGCGGCACTGCCAGCACCGCCGCCGCGCCGCGCGCCCGAAGGCACCCTGGAGAGCACCTTATCCGCACTCGCCGATCATATCGGCGCAGAGCACGGCAAAGCGGTGACCCTGCACTGCAGCGGCTTGCAACAGGTGCCTCCTGAATATCTGTCGGTGATCAAGCACATCGCGATCCAATTGATCCGTAATGCGCTCGTGCACGGCATCGAGGCACCACCCGCGCGCGCAGCGGCCGGTAAGCCGGCCGTCGCGACGTTGCGCCTCTCGTTCGAATCGCTGCCGGATGCAAGTTACGAATTACGTTTCGAGGACAATGGACGCGGCGTCGATCCTCAACTGGTGCTGCGCACCGCGGTTGCGAGGCAACTGATCACGCCGGAGGCCGCGGCCTTGCTCACCGATCGCCATGCGGTCAAGTTGATCTTCAAGGCCGGCTACACGACGTTGTCGCCGGCTACCGCCGCACCGGCGCGCGGCGCAGGACTGTGCATGGTGCGCCGTAAAGTACACGAGGCCGGCGGCACGATCGCGGTGGCGAGCACGATCGGCCGCGATACCCGCTTCAAGATCAACTTGCCGGCGGTCGCGGCGTTGCCGCAGACTGCCGGGCCATGAACGCACCGCTCGACGCTGCCAGCCTCGATACACTGTTCCGGCACGCCCGTTCATACAACCGCTGGTCGCCGGAACCGGTGCCGAGCACGATGCTGCACGCGTTGTACGAATGCTTGAAATTCGGACCGACCGCGTCGAACTCGAGCCCCGCACGCTTCATCTTCGTCGCGAGTCCCGAGGCTAAGCGCAAACTCGTCGGCTGTGTGTCGCCGAGCAACATTGTCAAGGTGGAACAAGCGCCGGTCACCGTGATTATCGGCATGGATCGTGCGTTCCACGAAAAAATGCCGTATTTGTGGCCGCAAAGCCCCGGCGCCGCCGACGCGCTCGCCACGAATCCGGCGCTCGCCGCGACCGTGATGCTGCGCAACTCGAGCCTGCAAGGAGCCTACTTGATCCTCGCGGCGCGCGCGCTTGGTTTGGACTGCGGACCGATGTCGGGGTTCGACAACTCCAAGCTCGATGCAGCGTTCTTCGCTGGCACGCCGATCGAGTCCAATTTTATTTGCGCGTTGGGTGCGGGCACGCAAGAGAGGCTGCGTCCGCGTGGTCCGCGCCTGTCGTTCGACGAGGCCTGCCGGATCCTCTGAGCGCGGCCTTTGCGTTCAGAGCCGTTCAGCGCTCTGCGCTGCGCGCCGCCGCGACGCCCACACGAGGCCCGCGGTCACGACGAGTTCCGGCCAGCCGAGCGCCCCGCCGCCGCCGCCGCCGCTCGGCGCCGTCACGGTCAACGTCGCCGAGGCCGGCGCGCTGTTGGCGCCGGCGGGACCGGTCATCAGCGCGTTCGCGGCGACGGTGATGTCATAGCTGCCGACGGCAGCGCTCTGCACCGGTATCGTAATGGTGCAACTGCCGCTCGCCGGAATGATTGCATTGGCGAGCATCACGCTGGTCGTCGTGTAGGTGGCCGACAACGCCGGACCGGTGCCCTTGCAGTTGGTCGTCGTCTGCGGCGCTGTCGCGATCGTCAAATTGTTCGGCAGCGTCATCGTAAAGCTCCCCTCGGTCAAATCGAACGGGTTCGCGTTACTCAGCGTGACCGTCAGCGTCGAGGCGTTATTCGCGCTGATGCTCGCCGGCGACACGGTATCGGTGACGGTCGGCGGCACCGGCGCAACCGTCAACGGCGCCGCACAGGCGCCCGCGCTCGTGCCGGCTGATGACGGTGCCGTCGTCGACGCGCCCGCCGAGCTGATCGCGACCGTTGCCGTGTCCTGTGCGCCGGCCGAATCGGTCACGACCAAAGTCAGCGTGCCTGCGCTGGCGCCGGCCATCGCGGTCACGGTCGCGAGGTTGGTCGCGCCGGAAATCGTCACACCGCCGCTCGCCGACCAGCTATAGGAATTGATTGTCCGGCCGCACGAGGCGGCGCTGCCGCTCGCATCGAACACCGTACTGCCGGCGGCGGGCAATGCCACCGCGGCGATCGGCCGCAGCGCGCTGTTGACCGCAGAACGGGCGTTGACCATGCCGGTGCCGCATTGCCCAAAGGACGGACAAGAGCATTCGCCGGTCGTTGGATCGGAACTCGGGCAGACCGGCAGGTTTGCGGTGTTCGGCGGGAACGCCGTCGCGCTCGATTGCAGGCGCACCGTCAATTGCGCCGGCGTCAAGTTCGCATTGACCGAGCGCATCAGCGCGGCGATGCCGGCGACGATCGGTGAGGAGAAACTCGTGCCCAAATTGGCATTCAGCTGATCGGTGTAGCTGTTGGCGCCGGGGACCGTCGTACCGAGGTTCGACGTCGTGTCGAGCGAGCGCAGACAGGCGCCCGAGGATTGGACGCAATTGCCGGCCGGCGCGGAGAGGGTCACTTCGGGGCCGGAGCTGCTGTAGCCGACTTTCGTGCCGACGTTGCGCAAGCCGGCGACCGCGACCACGCCCCGCACTACGACGCTGCAGCTCGCCGGCACATCCACCGGCGCGCTCGTGCCAGCGTTGCCGCCATTGCCGGCCGAGGCGACGATCAAAACCCCCATGGTTGTTACCGCGGTCAACGCGGTCTGATAGCTGGAGGGGCATTGACATTGATTATTTGGCGCGCAACCGCCCAAACTCAAATTGATGATATTCGCGGGGTACGGATTGTTCGGCACGCCGGTCGCCGGCATGCCCGCTGCCCATTCGATGCCAGTGATGATGTCCGAATCGTAGCCGCCGCATTTGCCGAGCGCGCGCACCGGCAGAAGGAACGGGCCCCAGCTCATGCCGGCAATGCCGGTCGCATTATTCGTCAGTGCACCCAAAACCCCGGAGACCCGCGTGCCGTGCCAGGAACTATCGACGGGTACGTAGGTGTTCGTCGTCGTGTCCAATTGCCCGCAAGTCGCAGCCGGAAACAGGTTGTTACCCTGCGAGTCTTTGACCAAGAAATCCGCGCTGCTGACCCAATCGCCCGGATCCGATGGGTCCGGATCCCAGCCGTCGCCGTCGTTCGCGATCAGGTAGGTGCCGAGTGCTTGGCCCGTTATCGGATCGTAGTCTTGACCGACGAAGTCGTAGCCCGGCAGCAATCGGCCGCCGAAGCCCGCGCGCAGCAAGTCGGGGTGATCAAAACGCACGCCGGTATCGACGTCGGCGATGACGACGCCGGTGCTGCCGGTCGTGATGCTCCAGGCGGAAACCGCATCGGTCGCCGCCAGGTCGTTGTCGGTGGTGCTCGCCGACGACGGCGGCGTGCGCATGTACCACTGGCCGTTGGCGTAACTTTGCGCAGGGTTGCAGTCCGGCAGCGTACAAAGCGTGCTGGACGTCGCCGGGTATAACGGGTCATTCGGAACCGCCAGCGCATAGCGTCGCTGGTCGACGTCGGCGAACAGCACGGCAGGGTCGGCGCGCAATTTTGCGAGCGTTGCCTCGACCGCGGCGCCGTACAGCGTCTGCGGCAAGAACAGCACGTGCATGCTCGGCGTCAGCTGGCGCGAGCCGGCCAACGACACGCCGAGGCGCTGCGTCAACGCCGCAACGTCCTGCGCACTCGTCTGCGCCTCTACGATCCTGATGCTCTGCGCGTGCATCCGCGACCGAACGCTGTGCACGATGGCATTATTTGCGTTCGTGCGGAAACCGACGATGATCCGGCCCGCCTCCGGACCGATCGAGACGGGGTGTGCTCGCACCGGATTCCATTCGGCAGCGCCGGCCGGCGCTGCCGCGGCGACACCGAGCAGAGCGCAGAGCCAAAGTGCGTAACCACGCATCGACGATTCTCCCCATCGGCGCCGGCCCAATGCCGACGACCGTTACCGCAGTGTAGCTGCCAACGGGTAGAATACCCGATCCGTTCCATGGCGTTGGCGTTAAGGGGCATTGCGATGATGTACGACGATCGGCAGTTCTATATCGACGGCCGCTGGGTGGATCCCGTGGAACCGAAGGAATTACAAGTCATCAATCCGGCGACCGAGCGCGTCGCGGGTGTGATTTCGATGGGTGGTCCGAAGGATGTCGACAAAGCCGTTGCTGCAGCGCGCCGGGCGTTCGACGGCTATTCGCAGACGACGCCGGCCGAACGGCTGGCGCTCCTGGAGCGGGTACTTGCCGCCTATCAGTCCCACTACGATGCGATTGCCCAGGCGATCAGCACTGAAATGGGCGCACCGATCACTCTCGCGAAAGGTTCGCAGACGCGCATCGGCGTCGGCCACATCAGTGCAATGATCGACGTGCTGAAAACCTTCAAGTTCGAGGAGCGGCACGGCACCACGCGCCTGGTGCAAGAGCCGGTCGGCGTGTGCGCGTTGATCACACCGTGGAATTGGCCGATGAATCAGGTCGCGGCTAAAGTCGTGCCGGCGCTTGCGGCCGGCTGCACGATGGTGTTGAAGCCGTCCGAATACGCACCGTTCAGTGCGATATTGTGGGCCAAAGTCATGCATGAGGCCGGCGTGCCGGCGGGCGTGTTCAACTTGATCAATGGCGATGGCGCGCAGGTCGGCGCGCCGTTGTCGGCCCACCCCGGCATCGAGATGGTGTCCTTCACCGGCTCGACCCGCGCGGGCGCGGAAGTGGCGCGAAATGCTGCCGCATCGGTCAAGCGCGTGCATCAGGAGCTCGGCGGCAAGTCGCCCAACGTACTGCTGGAGGATGCGGATTTCGAGCGCGCCGTGACGAAAAGCGTGCAGCATGTGTTTCAAAACTCCGGCCAGTCGTGCAATGCGCCGACGCGCATGCTGGTCCCGGCGGCGAAGCTCGCCGAAGTCGAGGCGATCGCGAAGCGAGCCGCCGCCGCCGCCATCGTCGGCGATCCGGCGTCGGAGAAAACGACGATCGGACCGGTCGTGTCGAAGACGCAGTACGAGCGCGTCGAGGGCTTCATCGAAAAGGGCATCGCCGCAGGCGCGACCCTAGTCACCGGCGGCGCCGGCCGTCCCGAGGGTTTGAGCAAGGGCTACTTCGTCAAACCGACGATCTTCTCGAACGTCAACAATCAAATGACGATCGCGCGCGAGGAGATATTTGGGCCGGTGCTGTGCATCCTGCCGTACCGATCCGAAGAGGAAGCGATCCAAATCGCGAACGACACGCCCTACGGCCTCGCCGCCTATGTCTGGTCGAAGGACAACGTGCGTGCGCGCCGCGTCGGCAGCCGTATTCGCGCCGGTCAAATCGCCCTGAACGGCGCCTTCGGCGACATGCAGACACCGTTCGGGGGCTTCAAGATGTCCGGCAACGGCCGCGAATACGGCGAGCACGGTTTGCGCGACTACCTGGAGGTCAAGGCGATCATCGGCGTCGACGCCGCGTGAAAGGTCGCGGCACGCGGTGAATGACGGCATCGTCGTGGCCGACCGCGCGCTGCTGCGTCTCGTCGGAGTGAGCAAACGCTACCGCCCCGACCGGCCGCCGGTGCTCGAGCGCATCGATCTTAAACTTCGCCAGGGCGAATACGTCGCGATCATGGGGGAATCCGGCGTCGGCAAGTCGACGCTGCTGAACTTGCTCGCGGGTTTGGACCGCGCCGACTGCGGGCAGGTGTTGCTGGACGAAATCGATCTGTCGGCGCTCGACGACGACGCGACGACGCTGCTGCGCCGCCGCGCGGTCGGTTTCGTCTTTCAAGCTTTTCACGTGCTGCCGTATTTGACCGTGCAGCAGAACGTCGCCTTGCCGCTCTCGTTGCTCGGCATGGCGGCCGCCGAGCGCGCTCGGCGCTCGCGCGAGATGCTCGACGCCGTCGGCATCGGCGGCCTTGCGCGGCGCTTGCCGCGCGAATTGTCGGGCGGCGAAGTGCAGCGCATCGCGATCGCACGTGCACTCGTGCACCGGCCGCGCTTGCTGCTCGCCGACGAACCGACCGGTAACCTCGATCCGCGCACCGCGGCGCAGACGCTCGCGCTGTTGCGCGCGCAGGTAAAGGCCAACGCCGGCGCTGGGATTCTGATCACGCATTCGCACGCGGCCGCGGCAACGGCGGATCGGGTCCTGATCCTGGAGAGCGACGGGTTGAAGCCTGCGGGGCGTGCGTAAGGTGCCTGCGCAGCGTGAGGCCGGCGGTGCGGCCGGAGTCTGGCGCATACTCCTCCTATCGCAGCTGCGCGAGCAACCGATGCGCCTCGCCGTTACGGTGTTCGCGATTGCGCTCGGCGTGGCGCTCGCGGTCGCCGTTTACCTGGTCAATGCGTCGGCTCTCGGCGAGTTCACGCAAGCGACCAAGCGGCTGGTCGGTGCGGCCGATGTGATCGTACGCGGCCCGCGCGCCGGATTCGCGGAACACTTGTTTGTCGAGCTGGCGCACGATCCGCGCGTGCGCATTGCCAGTCCGGTGCTCGATCTTCAGGTTGCGCTGCCCGGCCGCCGCGAGCCGCTCGAGGTGCTGGGGCTCGACGTCTTGCGAGCCGGTGCGCTGCAAACGGCGTTGATCGCCGATATCGGCCCGCACCTGTTCGCGTTGTTTCAGCCGGACGGCATTTACCTCAGCAGCGCCGCCGCGCGGGAATTGCGCCTCAAACGCGACGATGCGTTGCCGGTGACGGTGGGCGACGCCTCACGGCGCCTCACGGTGTTGGGAGTGCTGTCACCGGACGCCTATTCGCAGCCGCTCGGCATCATGGACATCGCCTCGGCGCAATGGCTGTTCGATCGGCTCGGCCGAATCAACCGCATCGACCTGCGCTTGCGCGACCGGGTCGATGCGCGCGCGTTCCGCAAAGCGCTCGCGCACCGGTTGCCGGCAGGCGTGGTGGCGGTCGCGCCCAGAGTCGAACGCGACCGGACCGTTACGGTCACGCGTGCCTACCGGGTGAATCTGAACATGCTGGCGCTCGTCGCGCTCTGGACCGGCGCCTTTCTCGTCTTCTCGACGCAGACCCTGTCGGTGCTGCGCCGACGCACATCGCTCGCGCTACTGCGCGCGCTCGGCGTCACGCGCGGCCAGCTCGAGCGCGCGTTGCTCGGCGAAGGCGCTGCGCTCGGCGTGCTCGGCGCCCTGCTCGGCGTGATCATCGGCGCCCTCCTCGCCGCCCTGCTGCTGCAGGTCTCGGCCGGCGACCTAGGCAACGGCCAATTGCACGCGGTCGGCGCGACGCTCGGCGAGCGGCCGTGGTCGATCGGCGGGTTTTTCGCGGTCGGCGTGTTGGTGTCGACCGTAGGCGCGTGGCTACCGGCTCGCGCCGCCGCACGGCTTGCGCCTGCCCGCGCGCTGAAAAGCGGCGGCGGCGGACCGAATACCGCTGCGGCGGCCGGCTGCGGCTGGGGCCTCGGCCTGCTCGCGCTCGGCGCGGGCCTCGCCTGGCTGCCGCCAGTCGCTGGTTTGCCGCTGTTCGGCTACGCCGCGGTGGCGGCCTTGCTGTGCGGGGCAGTGTTGCTGGTACCGGCGCTAACGGTGAAATTGCTGCGCGCCGCGCCGCACACCGGCCGCGTCGTGTTGGACACGGCCGTGGCGCAATTGAAGGATAACGTCGCCGTCTCGACGCTGAGCCTCGCCTCGATCATCGTCAGTTTCAGTTTGATGGTGGCGATGGCGGTCATGGTGTATTCGTTCCGGACGTCGTTCGATCATTGGCTCGTCAAGCTGCTGCCGGCCGACCTGCAGATGCGGGTGCCAGCCGGCAACGACACCGCGTCCTGGTCCGAGGCTCTGCAAGCGCGGGTTGCCGCGATCCGCGGCATCGCGAGGATCGAGTTCCGGCATACGCAGCCGATCATGCTTGACGCCGTCCATGTGCCTGTGACCTTGATTGCGCGCGACGTGCCGGCTGGGCGCGCCTCGAGCGTCCTGCCGCTGGTGGCAAAGGCTAGCCGGCCGCTGCCTCCCGCGCGGCCGGCGTGGATATCGGAGGCGGTGCAGGACCTCTACGGTTACCGCCTCGGCGGTGCAATAGACCTGCCGCTCGCAGGCCGGGTGCATCGCTTCATCGTCGCCGGCGTCTGGCGCGACTATGCGCGCAGCGGCGGCGCGATCGTCATCGACCGCTCCGCCTACATCGCGGCAACCGGTGATCGCACGGCGACGGAGGGCGTGATCTGGCTGAAGACCGGCAGCGCCGTCGCCCGGGTGCAGGGCGCCGTGCGCGCATTGTTCGCGCGGCCGGACGCGCTTGAAATACAGACATCAACCGTCGTGCGCGAGCACTCGCTGCAGATCTTCGATCGCGCGTTCGCGATCACCTATGCACTCGAGGCCGTCGCCGTTCTGATCGGACTTGCGGGCGTGAGTTTTGCCGCGAGCTCGACCGCGCTCGCGCGCCGCGCCGAATTCGGCATGCTGCGGCACATCGGCATGCTGCGTAGGCAGGTCGTCGGTCTGCTCGCCGACGAGGGCGTGTTGCTGAGCGTGCTTGGCGTACTGTACGGATTGGCGCTCGGCGGCCTGCTGAGTCTCGTGCTGGTCTATGTCGTCAACCGCCAGTCGTTCAACTGGAGTATCGATCTCGCGGTGCCGTACTGGCAGCTCGCCGCGCTCGGGTTAATCCTGATCGCCGCCTCCGCTGTCATGGCCGTATGGAGCGGCCGTGCCGCCGTCAGCGGCGACGCGGTGCGCGCCGTGCGGGAAGACTGGTGAGGGCTCGCGGCTTAGTCGCGGCGGCGATCGCCGCCGCCGGCATCGGCCTGATCGCACACGCGGCCGGCACGCCGCCGGCGGCGGTCGCCACGCCGGCGGCCGGTGCGCGTTACGCCGCCGACACGGCCTACGCACCGGTCATTGCCACACGGCCGATGAGCTTTCCGCAGGACTACGGCAGTCATCCGCAATTCCGCACGGAGTGGTGGTACGTCACCGGATGGCTGACGACGCCACAGGGCAAGCCGCTCGGCTTTCAAATCACGTTCTTTCGTACGCGCCCAGACATCGACGAAGACAATCCCAGCGCCTTCACGCCGCGACAAATATTGATCGCGCACTGCGCCCTCAGCGATCCTGCGCACGGGCGGCTGTGGACCGCGGAGCGCAGCATGCGTGCCGGATTCGGCTTGGCCGAGGCCGACACCGGCAATACGCAGGTGTGGATCGGCCGTTGGCGCTTGCAGCGCGACGGCGCGCGTTACCTGGCCCACGCCGCGGGCGAGGACTTTTCGTTCGATCTGCAGTTCACCGTGACGCAAGCGCCGATGCTAAACGGCGTGTCAGGCTACAGTCGCAAGGGTCCCGACGC
>JAYTQR010000049.1:0-7041 GCA_043746615.1 Gammaproteobacteria bacterium
AGGAAATGCTGCATGACCCGCGGCGCCTGTTGATCGATGCGCGAGCGCCGGAACGCTACGCCGGCATCATCGAGCCCTTGGACTCGGTGGCCGGTCACGTGCCCGGCGCGCGGAATTACCCGTTCGGTCTCAATCTCGACGCGCACGGCCGGTTTCTCCCGTCCGCCGAACTGCGCAGGCGCTGGCTCGCCGTCCTAGGCCGCACGGCGCCGGCCGACGCCGTCGCGATGTGCGGTTCGGGCGTTACCGCCTGTCACAACCTCCTCGCGCTGGAGGCGGCGGGCCTTACCGGCGCGAAGCTCTACGCCGGCTCGTGGAGCGAGTGGATAGCCGATCCCGGGCGGCCTGTCGCCACCGGCGATCTACCGTAGCGGCGGCGAGGGGCGTCGACCGCCCGCGGCGCATTCCGTCATTTACTTGCCGTTGCAATTTGTTATCGTGCGCGCGACATGAACACACCCGCAATCAGACTGCCCGCGAGTCACGTTTGGAAGATCGAAGAATCACTCGATCTGTACCAAGTCGAGGCCTGGGGCAAGGGCTATTTCGCGATCAACGAGCAAGGCCACGTCGTCATACGCCCGAGCATGGATGCGGCGAAGGAAATCGACTTATACGACGTCGTCCAAGGCCTCAAGGCGCGTGATCTGCACACGCCGGTTGTCGTGCGCTTCTCGGACATACTCGCGCACCGTCTGCGCCACATCGCCGAGGCCTTCGGCGCGGCGATCGCGGAAAACGACTACCGCAACCGCTACGCCGCGGTTTATCCGATCAAGGTGAACCAACAGCGCCTGGTGGTCGAGGAAGTCTACCGCTACGGCAAGGAATTCGGCTTTGGACTCGAGGTGGGCTCGAAGCCCGAATTACTCGCGGTCATGTCGATCACGGAGGATGCGCCGGATCGCATCGTGGTCTGCAACGGCTTTAAGGACGCGAGCTACATCGAAGCGGTCATCATCGCGACGAAACTCGGCCGCACGATCATCCCGGTCGTCGAGAACTTCGAGGAAATCCATCTGATATTGAAATATGCCGAACGCTTCGCGGTGCGGCCGAAAATCGGCGTTCGCGTGAAGCTCGCGAGCGAGGGCGCCGGGCGCTGGCGCGAATCGGCCGGCGAGAAATCCAAGTTCGGGCTGTTCATCAGCGAGATTATGGATCTTTACGCGCTGTTGAAGGAGCGCAACATGCTCGACTGCCTGCAGCTCGTTCACTGCCATCCCGGCAGCCAGCTGCAGGACATTCGCCGCGTCAAGGATGCGATCAACGAGCTGGCGCACGTCTATGCCGAACTGAAATTGATGGGCGCGGGCCTGCAGTACATCGACATCGGCGGCGGCCTCGGCGTCGATTACGACGGCAGCGGCACCAATTACGAATCCTCGATGAACTACACGCTGAACGAATATGCCAGCGACGTCGTCTACCGGATCAAGAGCGTATGCGACGCGCGCGACGTGCCGCATCCGATGATCGTCAGCGAGTCCGGCCGGGCGATAGCCGCGTATCACAGCGTGCTGGTCTTCGACACGCTCGGCTGCTCGACGCTGGATCAATTCAAGGTATCCGGCCGGCCGGAAGATGCCTATGACGGCAGCGAGGAGGTGCCGCAGCCGGTGCGGGATTTGTACTTGAGCCTGCGGTCCGTCAACGACCGGCGGCTCGTCGAGTGCTATCACGACGCCCTGCAAGCCCGTGAACAAGCCCTGCAGATGTTCAACCTGGGCTACTTGAGCCTCGAATTCCGCGGCTTGGCGGAAAAACTGTACTGGGCGACTTGCACGAAAATCCGCGATCATTGCCGCAAACTCGACAAGATTCCCGAGGAACTCGAAAACCTCGAAGCGATGCTGAGCGACATCTATTTCTGCAATTTTTCCGTGTTTCAGTCGTTGCCCGATAGTTGGGCGATCGGCCAATTGTTTCCGATCATGCCGATCCAGCGCCTCGGCGAACGGCCGTCGAGGAACGCCGTCCTCGCCGACATCACCTGCGACTCCGACGGCAAAATCGACCGTTTCGTGCATCCGCGCGAGACCAAGCGCACGCTGGAGCTGCACGAATTGCGGGCCGGCGAGCCGTATTACCTCGCCGCGTTCCTGGTCGGCGCCTACCAGGAGACGCTCGGGGACCTGCACAACCTGTTCGGCGACACGCACGTCGTGCACATCCGCTTGCACGACGAGGGCGGCTGGTGGATCGAGGAAATCGTCAAGGGCGACACGGCCAACAAGGTCCTTGCGTACATGGAATACGACACGGACGAGCTGTGTCCCAGACTCGCCCGGGACTGCGAGCGCGCGGTGCGTGAGGGCCGCATGTCGCTGACCGAGGCGCAAGCGGTCAAGCGCTTCTACGAGAATGAACTCAATGGCTACGCGTATCTGGAGGTCGAATGAGCGGTCTCGGCCTGGCGGCAAACGCCCCAAATCGCGTGTTTGCCAACGATAATTCGCTGGCGTAGCATCGAAAACGAGGTTCGTTCTCTAGGTCAATTAGCGGGTTTCTTTGTGAGCGTCCTGCTTATTTGGATCAGTGTACGGCCGGAGGTACAGACCTTCGTCGCGCGTGAGATCGCGCGTCGGTCTGCGTGTCGAAACCGCGCGCGAGCGGGCTCAACCCGCAGCCGGCGCGCACTTTCAGTGAGACTAGATGAATGACCACGATCTACGTTGGCAACCTGCCATTCACCGCCACAGAAGATGAAGTACGCAGCCTGTTCGAACGCCACGGCAAAGTGGAATCCGTCAAATTGATCAATGACCGCGAGACCGGGCGTCCCCGGGGCTTCGCGTTCGTCGACATGGCGGCCGGCGAGGCGCAAAGCGCGATTCAGCAAACGAACGGCTTCCAGATGGGGGGCAGACCGCTACGGGTCAACGAAGCGCAGGAGCGTGCGCCGCGCTCGAAGCCCGCCAGTGGTGGCGGTGGCGGTGGCGGTGGCAGTGGCAGTGGCAGTGGCAGTGGCGGTGGCGGGGGCGGTGGTGACGGGGGCGGTGGTGGTGGTGGCGGCTCGCGCCGCTGGTGACGCGCATCGCCCTCCGCTGGGCTGGAGCGGGAATGGAGACTGCGCGCGCGCAGGTCACCACATGTCCTTGAGCTGGCCGGCTACATCCACGTTCGCTTCATCGCTTGCGGCGAGGGTTCCGACTCCGTGCGTACCGCCGAAGGCCATTCGCTCGCAGCAGCCGAGCACCTTGTCGGTCATGAAGCGGCTTTTGGCGCCGTAGACGTGGGCATCGCCGTTTTTGGCTTGCTGAGTCACCGCGTACTTCAGCGGCGCGCAGAGGTGCAGTTCGTTGCGCGCGCGGGTCATCGCGACGTACAGCAGCCGCCGTTCTTCCTCGACCATCTCCGGTTTCCCGGCCGCGAATTCCGACGGAAAATTGCCGTCGGCCACGTTCAACACATAGACGAAATCCCATTCCTGTCCCTTGGCCGAATGGATCGTCGATAGGATCACGTAGTCTTCGTCCTTGGACGCGGGGCCGGATTGATCGCCGGTCCCGACCGGCGGATCCAGCGTCAGCTCGGTCAAGAAGCGCTCGCGCGTCGCGTGCTGCACGGACAACTGTTCGAGCTGCTCGATGTCGCCCATCCGGGACCAGCCTGAATCGTAGATGCGCTCGAGCTGCGGTTTGTACCAGGCGCGCACCAAACCGACTTGCCCGGGCCACGGCGTTTGCGGATCGACGAGCTTTTCCAGCAAATCGCAAAATCGCTTGAAATCCATCTTCGCGACCTGTGGGACCGCAAACTCCGCCAGGCTCTTGACGCTGTAGGATTGCGCTTCGAGGTGATCGAGCGCCTGCTTGGCGAGAGCCGGGCCGATGCCCGGAATGAGCTTCAATACCCGAAAACCAGCAACGGCATTTCGCGGATTGTCGGCCCAGCGCAGGATCGACAGCACATCCTTGACGTGTGCGGCCTCGAGGAAC
This sequence comes from Gammaproteobacteria bacterium, assembly GCA_043746615.1. Lineage (GTDB taxonomy): Bacteria > Pseudomonadota > Gammaproteobacteria > Steroidobacterales > Steroidobacteraceae > Bog-1198. The sequence goes on from JAYTQR010000049.1 coordinate 3,942, forward strand.
TTGAGCCCGCCGTATTTGACGAACGGGATATTGCGCTTCGTCAGCTCCACTTCGAGCTGATCGCTGTGGTGCGAACTGCGGAACAGGATCGCATGGCGCTTGAGCGCGCCGCCGACCTCGCGGGTCGCGAGAATCTTGCCGACGATGTATTCGGCTTGCGCGTAGCCGTCCTCGAGGCTGACATAGGCTGGCTTCTGCGCCGACTGGCGGTTGCCGATCAGTGTCTTGCGGTGTTGACGCGCGGCGTCGGCCATCAGCGCATTGGCGGCGTCCAGGATCGGCTGCGTCGAACGGTAATTCTGCGCCAGCACGACGGTCTCGGCCTTCGGTTTGTAGCGTTCGGCGAATCCCAGGATGTTGTCGACGGCCGCGGCGCGGAACGAGTAGATCGCCTGCGCATCGTCGCCGACAACCGTGACACCGGCGCCGTCCGGTTTCAACGCATACAGGATTTCGCCCTGCAGTACGCTGGTGTCCTGGTATTCATCCACCAACACATGGTCGAAGTGCTTCGCGAGGCTCTGCGCCAGCGTCGGGTTCTGCATCATCATGTGCCAGTACAACAGCAGATCGTCGTAATCCAAAACGTTGTTTTTCTGCTTGCGGCCGACGTACTCGCGGTACAGCCGCGCGAGGTCCGCTTGCCAATCGCTGACCCACGGAAACTGCTCGTCCAGCGTTTGTTTGAGCGACAATCGCGTATTGACCCGGTAGCTGTAGATCGTCAGGCACGTGTCCTTGCGCGGAAAGCGTTTTTCCTTGTGCGAAAAGCCCAAGTCGTGACGGATCACGTCGATCAGATCGGCGGCATCGGCCCGATCCAGCACCGTGAAACCCGGATCAAGCCCCAAATATTTGGCGTACAGACGCAGAATACGGTTGCCGAGCGAATGAAACGTTCCGGACCAGATCAGGCGCGATGCCAAGGCACGCTCGCCCTGCATGCTGCGGTCCGCCGTCGTCTCGCCGATGATCGCTTGCGTGCGGCGTATCATCTCTTGAGCCGCGCGCCGCGTGAACGTCAGCATCATAATCCGCGCCGGGTCACAGCCATTGATGACCAGATGCGCGACGCGATGCGCTAGTGTGTCGGTCTTGCCGGTGCCGGCGCCGGCAACGATCAGCAGCGGGCCGGCGCTGACACCCTGGCCGGGCGCGGCGCTGCCGAAGGCCGCCGCACGCCGCTGGGCCGAATTGAGCGAATCGAATGCCGTGGTATGGGACTTGATCATGCGGCGACTATACTGGTCGACTGTATGTATATCCAGATCATGATGAGCGGCCGAGTCTCGGTCAGAATCGCCGAGCGGCCGGGTCTTGCGCTAGGAGATCGGTCACAGCCGCCGTGGTTTGCCGCCCGCCGGGCGGCCACCAGCGCTGTCGTCATCCTCCTCGGCGTCACCACTCGAGGGCTCCCATGCTGAAACCCATAGGCGTAGAGAGCACGCTCGGCCACCGCGGCCGCGTCATCGAGGTGTCGACCGAGCGATTGCGGTACGCAAACGGCCGGGAATACGACCTGGACCTGGTGCGCCATCCGGGCGCCGCCGCCGTCGTGCCGGTCGATGATGCCGGCCGCGTCTGCTTGGTGCGCCAGTACCGCCACGGCATCGAGGATTTTCTGTGGGAGATACCTGCTGGCAAGCTCGATGCGGGCGAACCGCCTGCGGTGTGCGCCGTACGCGAACTCGCCGAGGAAACCGGCATCGCCGCGCAGCGCTGGACCTCGCTCGGCTTGTACGTGCCGGCGCCAGGCATATTCACCGAGGTGATTCACCTGTACCTCGCTCAGGATTTGACCGTCGGCGTACCGGCACCGGATGCCGACGAGGAGATCGAGCAACAGTGGATCGCGCTCCCCGAAGCGGTCGATCGGGTCCTGCGCGGCGATTGGAACGACGGCAAGACGGCGCTCGGGCTGCTGCGCGCTCGGGATCGGCTACAACCGTGACGGCATCCTCGATTCCGCCGACCGGTGCTTGACATATTTACAGCAATGCTTAAAAGAGGCTAGTGAGAAAAAGGAAATCAAATTCGCCGCCGCCGAAACGCAGTACGCCGGACGCATTGCGGCAAAATGCCGATGCGGCGCCGAAAAATACCGGCCGCGTCCAATTCGACGACCGCGGCAACGCCGTCTGGCAATGGCTGGTAGGAACCAGCAAGTTCGACGGCGAACTATCCTCGGAGCAGATCAAGAAGCTCGAACATCCGAGTTTGGCGATCGCCGACGAGACGCCGGCGCCGGCCGGAGCGGCGAATCGCAATCCGCTCAGCACCGCCAAAGGCTACAACCCCTACGAGAGCGGCCAACTCGCGGGCAAAGGCGGCCGGTGCAAGAAGGATCTGCGGAGACTCGGCGAATGGATCGCCTTGCGCAAGCAAGCGGCGGGCAACAAGAAGGACGACGACTAGCGTCCCCTCAGGCGAGCGCGTAACGCATCTTCGCCGTGAATCCCAGACGATAGAATTTCCGCAGGTCGCGCAGCAGCGCCTCGACGCGCGCCTCACCGCGTTTGACGAAGCGCTGCTGCAGCCGCCGGCAGTAGTGCGCGGCGCAGCGGTTCGCCGTGCGATAGCGGTCGCGGGCCTCGGCGTCCAAACGTCCATCGAAGCGCACCCGATCAAACATGCGCGCATGCACCTGCCGCTGAAAGACGCCGCCGTGCTGATCCGCGAGCAAGAACACGGTCACCCAATATTTGTCGACTTCGGCCTGCGTCTCCAGTTCGAGCAAGGAGACCGGCGCATCGCCGCCCAAACGCCAGGTCGAATACAGAAAATGGCTGACGCCTTCCAGGGCCGTGCAGTAGTCCGCCAAGTTGCCTTCATGCAAGCCACCGAGCGGATTCGCGCGCTCCAGGCGCGCGAGCACCTCGTCGTCGATGTACAGCGCGACCGCCGCGCCGTCCGCGGTTTCCGCGAGCAGCAACTGTTCGTCGCCGGCACGGTGGTCGTTGCACGCCGTGAAATGCGCGAGCGCGCGGCGATCGGTCACCAAAAAATCGTAGACGTCGTAGTTCGATTCGACGTCGTACAGACGTCCGAGCAGAGATTGCAGCGCACGCAGAACCATGCCGGGTCCGCTAGTGCTCGCGGC
>JAYTQR010000050.1:0-3046 GCA_043746615.1 Gammaproteobacteria bacterium
ACTGCCGCCGCTGCGGGTACTGCCGCTGGTCGAGGAATTTCTGCGGATACTCTCTGCCGCCGTGCTGCAGCACGGTGGACTGATCTGTCATCTGAGCGAGGCCGCGATGATGGCGGGCTTCGGCGTGGGCGATCCGCGCCACACGCAAATTCACGAAGCGCTGGAAGCCGCGCGCGAAATACAGCGGCGTTTTACGCCGGTCAGCGCATCCTGGCGCCGGTCACTGGCGATCGATACCGGGGTCGGCATCGGCATCCATCGCGGCGACGTTGCGATCGGTTTGCACGGCTCCGGCGGCGATAATCACGCCGCTCTGGTCGGCGATGCGGCCAATGTCGCCGCGCTGTTGTGCAAGAGGGCGCGGGTCGGCGAAATGCTGTTGACCGCCGCGGTTTATCCGGCCTGCCGCGGTGTACGGGCGGGCGCTGCGCAGGTCGATTCGGCGCACTATTTGCATCTCCCCGCGGTCCGCTTGGCTGGCCGCAGCACACCGCTGCAGGTTTGGTGCGCGCCGGCAGCCGCCAATCTCCCGCGGCAAGACGCCGCGTTGCCGCCGCCCGCGCCGCAGCACTGAGGTAATATCGGTTCGAGAATAATCCACGGACAGGACGAGGTTGATCGCATGGGTAAATTGAGCGGACGATGTGCGCTGGTCACCGGCGCATCGCGCGGCATCGGCCGCGCAATCGCCACATTATTCGCCGCCGAGGGCGCCGCCGTCGCGATCAATTACCGATCCGGCGCCGATGCAGCACAGGCGCTCGCCGAGGAGTTGCGCGGGCGCGGCACCGAGACTCTGCTGCTGGAGGGCAACGTCGGTGATCGCCAGGCGTGGAGCGGCATGGTGCAGCGGATTCGCGACGCCTGGGGCAAACTCGACGTGCTGGTCAACAACGCCGGCATCACCCGCGACAAGACCATGCGCAAGATGACGGACGAGGATTGGCTCGACGTGATCAACACGAATCTGAACGCCTGCTACATGGGCGTGACCGCGGTCATGCCGTTGATGAGCGAGCGCAACTACGGGCGCATCATCAACATCAGCTCATTCGTCGGTCAAGCCGGCAACTTCGGCCAGGCGAACTACTCCGCGAGCAAGGGCGGCATCATCGCGTTCACGAAGACGGCGGCGCTGGAACTGGCGCGCCACAACATCACGGTCAACGCGCTCGCGCCCGGCTTCACGCTGACCGACATGCTGGCGAAGGTGCCGGAGAGCGTACAAGCGCAGATTCGCAGCCGCATTCCCCTCGGCCGTTTCGGCCTGCCCGAGGAAATCGCCAAGGCCGTGCTGTTTCTGGCCGCCGACGGCGATTACGTCACCGGCCAGCAGATCAACGTCAACGGCGGCGTTTATATGTGAGCCAGCGGGCGATCAGCGGCGGCACCTGCTGCTGCGCTCGCTGGCTGACGTACATACCGATGTGCCCCAAATCGAGTTCGTGGCCGGAGTAGTCGCGGCTGCCGGTTAGATGCTCGAGCGCCGCCGAGGCGGCGGGCGGCACTAAGTGATCTCGCTTGCCGTACAAATTCAGTATCGGCTGCGTCACCGCGTGCAAATCGACCGTACGGCCGCCGATTTGCAGCGTGCCCCGGACCAAGCGGTTCTCCTGATAGAACCAGCCGACGAATTCGCGCAGCGCCGCTCCGGCGAGATCCGGGCAGTCGAAGATCCAGCGCTCCATGCGCATGAAATTCTCGAGTTGTTGCGGCTCCGCCGGGCCCGACAACAGGTGCACGTATTTCTGCTGCAACAGGCGAAACGGCAGCAGCGACAAGAAAATCTGATTCAGCGTTTCGCCCGAGGCGTTACCCTCGCCGATCCATGCCGCCAGGTCGATGTCCCGCACCCATTTGGACAGCAGATCCGCCGGCGTCTGGAAGTCGATCGGCGTCACCATCGTGATTAGATTGCGCACCCGCTCGGGATGCAAGGCGCTGTAGCAAACGCTGAACGTGCCGCCCTGGCAGACGCCGAGCAGATTCAGCGACGCCGCGTTCGCCGAACTCAGCACCGCGGCCACGCAGCTGTGCAGATAATCCTCGAGATAATCCTGCAGCGTCATGAAGCGGTCGGCGCCGTCGGGATATCCCCAATCGATCAGATACACATCGAGACCCGCGGTCAATAGGCCCCGAATCAGCGAACGGTCGGGCTGCAGATCCAGCATGTACGGCCGATTGACCAGAGCGTAGACGATCAGCACGGGCGCGGCCGGCAACGGTCGTGCGGTCGGCCTATAGCGAAACACGGTCAGCTTGTCGCGCTGGAACAGCGGGTCCCTCGGCGACGCACCGACCGCGGCGCGGTTCGCGGCCGCGAGTGCCGCCGGCAGGTTCGCGCTCATTTGCGGCCGCGTTTCGGGCCGCGGCGCGTGCCGCCCCGTGCTTGCGGCGATTTCGCTGCCGTGCGTGCAAGTTGCAAGCGCAGGGTCTGCAAAGTCCGATGGACGCTGTTCAGTTCGCTGCGCGTCGGTAGATCGAGTTCTTTGCACCAACGTTCGAACAGCGCCTGCAATTCGATGCGCAGCCGACTCTGCGCATTCAGCAGCGCCGCCCGGGCGCTGCAGAACGCTGCCGTGTGCGCCATGCGCGCATACGCGTCTTCGGCGCAGACGATCCATTCGTCGTAGAGCACGTTGGCCGGGATCTCGGCACGGGCCGAATTCACGCAGCGCGCTGCGAACACGCCTGCCGCCTCGCGCAGCGCGTCCGACCAAAGCCGCATGAGCCGCGCTTGCGCGTCCTGCGCCTGCAGTGACGCCAGGGCCATGCGCTCCCAGCGCTCCTGCTGCAGCCGCTGCGGTCCGATCATGGCGAACGCCGACAGATCACCGAACTGTGCGCGCAGGAACTCGCCGAATTGGTCGATCGCCGGCACACTTGCGCCGGCAGGGCCGCGCGACGCGCTGTCGATCGCCGCGCGCACGGCCACGCTGAACGCCTCCGCGACCGCTGCGTAGGGCACGGATCGAGCCGCAGCGGCGGCGGCGATGCGCGTACCTGCGGCCGCGAACAAGGCCGCGCCGTGCGCATCCCAGGC
>JAYTQR010000051.1:0-3713 GCA_043746615.1 Gammaproteobacteria bacterium
TACCAGTGTCACCCCGCCATCAAGGCACCGATAGCCGTATGAAGAAGCAACGCCCGCGGCGGGCACCGATGATCGAAGTCCGGCACTCGGCGATTCATGGATTCGGCGTGTTCGCGCGGCGCCGCATCCGCAGCGGAACGACCGTGATCGAATATTTGGGCGAGCGCCTCAGCCACACCGAGGCCGACCAGCGCTATGCGGGCAAGCAGGCGCAGGACAATCACACGTTCTTGTTCACCGTGGATTCGAAGGTCGTCATCGACGGTGGCGCCGGCGGCAACGAAGCGCGCTTCATCAATCACGGCTGCAACGCGAATTGCGAGAGCACGATGCAGGAGAAACGCGTGTTCATCGAGGCGGTACGCACGATTCAACGAGGCGAGGAACTCGCCTATGACTATCAGATCCAGCGGGACGCTGACGATGCGTCGAACGTCGATCGGATATTCGCCTGCCGTTGCGGCGACGATGATTGCCGCGGCTCGATGCTCGAGCCGCCGAAGCGGAAAAAGGCCCGGACCAAGCCCCTGTGAGCCGCTGCGCCACTTGCGTGCGAGCGCCGGCCCGGCGTGCTCCGCGAGGTGGCATGCGGCCGCGGCGGCGGCCCAGGATCGCCTGCGTTGCCGGGCTTTCGAGCCGTGGCACGACTTTTGCTTCGCCCTTCTGTAATATCCGAGGTGTATGCCGGTCCGGGGCGGTTACCGTCGGTGGCAGCGCTCCCGAATCGCGTATTGGTTGAATCTATGCGCTTGCCGTCGTTTAAGTGTCTGAAGACCTTTCAGGTCGCGGCCAAGCTCCAAAGCTTCAAAGCGGCGGCCGAGGAATTGTCAGTCACGCCGTCTGCCGTCAGTCACCAGATCAAGGCGCTCGAGGAGCAGCTAGGGGTCACGCTGTTCGAGCGCGGCGCGCGCGGCGTGCGCACGCTGGTGCTTACCGATGCGGGCGCTCATTACCTCGAGCACATCAACGATATCTTTGCCAAGTTCGAGTCGGTGACGGAACAACTGCAGATCCGCTATGGGCGGACGATCATCCGCCTGAACGTGCCGCCGTTCTTCGCCAACGAAATGCTGTTGCCGCGTCTCGCGTCCTTTTCGCAGGCGCGCGAACAAACGGACATCCGCATCGAAACGACTTTCGCGGCGCCGAAGACGCATCCGCCGGAGGCCGATCTGTCGATCGTCGTGGGCGCCGGGCCTTGGGACGGATTGATTGTGCAGGAACTGTTCGCACAGAGTTTCATTGCGGCTTGCTCGCCGGCGTTTGCGCTGGATAATCCGATCGCCGGGTATGCGGATCTGAACGGCAAGACGCTGCTCGTGCATGAAGATCGCCGCGACGCCTGGGAACGCTGGGCGCTCGGTTTGGGGATCGAGCCGATTAAGCCGAACCGGCTCGTGCGTCTCGATACCATGTCGGCCGTCGTCATCGCCGCCGAGCAGGGCGTCGGCGTTGCGCTCGTCCCGGCACGCCTGAGCGCCGATCGATTCGCGGCAGGCAGGCTCGTGAAATTGTTCGACGCCGAGCTGACCACCAACGAGAGCTACGTGATTCTGCAGCGGCCCGAAGATCGCAATCGCGATGATTTGCAGGAATTTACCCAGTGGATCCTGCGCGAGTGCCGTGTTGTCTGAGGCACTGATTGGCTCGCCGGGCCGGCCGACCCGCATCGAACTCGTCGTCGCGGTGGCGGAGAACGATGTGATCGGCCGCGGCAATCAGTTGCCCTGGCGTCTGCCGGCGGATTTGCGGCGCTTCAAGGCGATCACGCTCGGCGGCAGCGTGTTGATGGGCCGCAAAACCTATCAGTCGATCGGCCGCGCGCTGCCCGGCCGGCGCAATCTCGTGTTGACCCGATCGGCGCTCTGCGCCGCCCCGGGCTGTATCGTGGTGCCGTCCTTGGAGGCGGCCTTGCACGAGGCGCGGGACGAGCGCGCGCTGATGGTGATCGGGGGCGCCGAGGTGTACCGCCTGTGCTTGCCGCTCGCGACGCGCATCCATCTGACGCTGGTGCATGCTCGGATCGGCGGTGGCGACGCGCACTTCGACGGTTGGCGCTGCGCACACTGGCGCGAAGTTGCATGCGAACGCCATGAAGCGGACCACGAACACGCCGTCGCCTATAGTTTCGTCACGCTCGACAGGTCATCGGCGATCGGCGGGAGCCGCGCCTCGATCTCGAGCTGCGCACGCTCCATGTCGACCTCGGCGAGTGTCGCGGCATCGCGCGTCAAATCCTGCAGCAAGCGTTCCTGAACGAGTCCGCGCGATTCGGCGATGCTGTAAGGAATTTCGTGATGGAACATGACCATCGAATAGCGCGGGATAAAACGCCCGGGGTCGCGCCGCTGCAGTTCCCTGGACAGCGCGCTTTGCAGCTGGAATTTAGGGTCCGCCACGCGCTCGCGCATCTCCGCGTAATTCTGCAGCGCCATCGCCGCGATTGCGTCGGTGTTGGCTTTGCGCATTGCGAAGAAAGCCGCGAAGCTCGCCTCCCATGACGCATGGCGGTCCACGCACGCGGCGAAATCCACGCAATCCTCGAAGCAGCAATTCATGCCTTGGCCGTGAAACGGCACGATCGCGTGCGCGGCATCGCCGAGGAGCGCCACCATGCCTTGGTAATGCCATGGCGTGGCGCGGACTGTCCCAATTAATCCGGTCGGATGAGACTGAAAATCCCGCAGCAGATCCGGCATCAACGCGGTGGCATCCGGGAAATTCACGGCCATGAATCGCCCGATCGCGGCAGCCGTAGTCAGGCCGGCAAAGCTGATCGCGCCCGCATTCGGCAGGAACAGCGTCGCCGTGAAGCTGCCGTCATCGTTCGGCAGCGCGATCAACATATAGCCGCCGCGAGGCCAGACGTGCAGTGATTCGCGGGCCAGCGGGTATTCGCCGCCGCCCGCGGCGGGTATCGACAACTCCTTGTAGCCGTGCTCCAGGTCGTCCTCTTGCGCGCTAATCAACCGGGCCTCATGCAGGCTGCGGCGCATCCGCGATCCCGCACCGTCGCAGGCCAGCAGCGGCTGCATCGCGACCGCGGCGCCAGCGCCGCGCAGAGTGTGAAAATGGGCGATTCCGGCCGAAAAGTCGACCGCCTCCAAGCGGTGCTCGAACTTAATCTCGATGCCGGGGCTCCGTTGCGCGAATTCCAGCAACACCTGATTGAGCCGATTCCGCGAAATCGAATAAATGACCTCCTGCGGGCGCGCACCGTACGGCTGCAACGCTGTATGACCGGTGCGGTCATGGATCATGCGGCCACGCATCGGCACCATGGCGCCGCGGACGGCGTCGAAAACGCCAACCTGCCGCAAGGCGTGGATGCCGCGATCGGCCAAGGCCAAATTGATCGAGCGGCCCGACTCGCCGGGGCGGCTGCGCGGATCGGCGCGCGCATCATAAATGGTCACGACCGCGCCCCTGCGGCGCAACAAGATCGCGAGCAGCGCTCCGGTCGGACCGGCGCCGACGATGCCCACGCGCGAGCCGGTGAGGTTCATGAACGAATAGCTCGGGCGAGCGCCACGGCGGCCGCGTAGACGTCGGTATAGGAGTTATACAGCGGCACCGGCGCCAAGCGCAGCACATCCGGCTGTCGCCAATCGGCGATGACGCCGGCCGCGGTCAATGCGTCGAAAGTGCGACGGGCCGACGCCGGGGGTTGGCGCAGGCGCAGACTCAATTGGCAGCCGTGCGCGGCGGCATCG
>JAYTQR010000052.1:0-15214 GCA_043746615.1 Gammaproteobacteria bacterium
GGCACTTTGCTGCGCGCACCGGAAATCGCCGTGGCGGCGTCTGCCGGCATGGCGCGCGTGCGCGTCAGCAGCCAGCCGGCGGTCATGGTGGTATCGACGGGTGACGAGCTGATCGAACCGGGCGAGCCGATCGCCGAATATCAGGTGCGCCGTTCTAACGCCTACGCAGTCGCGGCGACGCTGCGCCAGCGCGGCTTCGCGCGGATCGGCGATGATCATTTGCTAGACGACGAAACGATTCTCGGCGAGCGCTTGGCCTTGCATTTGACCACGCACGAGGTGCTCGTTCTAAGCGGCGGGGTCTCAATGGGCCGGTACGATCTTGTACCGAAAGTATTGCAGCAGCTCGGCGTGCAGGAAATTTTTCATCATGTCGCGCAGCGTCCCGGCATGCCGATGTGGTTCGGCGTCGGCCCTCACGGGCAGGCGGTGTTCGGATTGCCGGGCAACCCGGTCTCGACGCTCGTGTGCCTCATCCGTTACGTGATCCCGGCAATCGCGGCGGCGATGGGCACGAAACGCGAGGTTCCGGAGCGCTTGGCACTCGCGGCGCCGGTGACCTTTCAAGCTCCGCTGACATATTTCCTGCCGGTAACGATCGAGCACGACGATTGGGGACGCCCTTGGGCCAGTCCGCGGCCGCCGAATGGATCCGGCGATTTTCTGAGCCTGGCGGGCACCGATGGCTTCGTCGAGCTGCCGCCAGGACCGAATACATACCCAAAAGGGTTCGTTACTAGCGTTTACCGCTGGTAAATTGACAAGTCATGAGCACGATCATTCACGATATTCGCGGAGCCGGCAATCCGCTCGACCGCTTGGGCAGACCTTTGCACGACTTGCGCATTTCGGTCATGGATCGCTGTAATTTTCGCTGTCCGTATTGCATGCCGAAGGACGAATATCACGAGCATTACCGTTTCCTGAAATCGCAGGAACGCTTATCGTTCGAGGAAATCACGCGATTCTCGCGGCTGTTCGCGGGCCTGGGCATGCGCAAGTTGCGGTTGACCGGCGGTGAGCCGCTGTTGCGCGCGAACCTCGCGGATTTGGTTGGCGACCTGTCGGGCATTGCCGGCATCGATGACATCGCGCTGACGACCAACGGCGTTCTGCTCGGACAGCACGCGGTCGATTTGTACGCGAACGGCTTGAAGCGCGTGACCGTGAGTCTCGACACGTTGGACGACGAGATCTTCAAGCGCATGAGCGGCGGGTTCGGTGCTTTGCAGCAGGTCCTTGACGGCATCGAGGCGGCGATCGCCGCCGGTCTTGAGCCGGTCAAGATCAATGCGGTCATAGAACGCGGCATCAACGACCACACCGCGCTCGATTTGGTCGAGCGCTTTCGCGGCCGGCCCGTGATCGTACGGTTCATCGAGTTCATGGACGTCGGCAATCGCAACGCGTGGCGTCCCGAGTTGGTCGTACCGTCGCGCGAACTCGTCGCGCGCATCGCGGCTCGCTGGCCGATGCGCCCAATCTCGGAGAACTACCGCGGCGAAGTCGCCAAACGCTGGCGCTTCGACGACGGCGGCGGCGAAGTCGGGTTCATCTCCTCGGTGTCGCAGCCGTTTTGCGGCGCTTGCAGCCGGGCACGCCTGTCCTCGGAGGGTAAGTTCTATACCTGCTTGTTTGCCACCGACGGTCTCGATCTGCGCACGCCGTTGCGCAGCGGTGCGAGCGATGCCGAGCTCCTGCAGGTGATTCGCGGCGCGTGGTCAGTGCGCTCGGATCGCTACAGCGAACAGCGCGAGGTCTTGCGCCGCAGCGCGCCCGACCAGAAGAAGATCGAAATGTACTACATCGGCGGCTGAGGGCAGATCGGTGACCGACCGTACCGGCTTGTCTCACCTCGATGCCGAGAGACGGCCGACGATGGTCGATGTCAGCGACAAGACCGCGTGCAAACGCACCGCGGTCGCCGAAGCTCGTGTGCGGTTTCCATCCGCGGTGACCGCGGCGTTGCGCGACGGCGGCATGCGCTCGCCAAAAGGCCCGGTCTTCGACACGGCGGTCGTCGCGGGCGTCATGGGCGCCAAGCGCACTCACGAACTCATTCCGTTCTGTCATCCGCTGGGAATAGAAAGCTGCAATATCGCGATCGATTTGATCGGCAATGAGGCCGTGATCCGTTGCACCGTCACAGTCCACCACAAGACCGGAGTCGAGATGGAAGCGCTGACCGGCGCGAGCATCGCCGCGTTGACCGTCTACGACATGTGCAAAGCGCTGTCCCACGACATCGTGATCCACGAGACGCGGCTGATCTCGAAGGAAGGCGGCAAGAGCGATTACGCGATCGAGGTGGCGCCATGAGCACCGCCGCGCCGCCGGTCTACGGACTGATTCTGGCCGGAGGCGCGAGTTCGCGCATGCGCCGCGACAAGGCGGCGCTCGAATACCATGGTACAAATCAGTTGGACCGCGCCTACGATTTGGCCGCACGGCATGTGCCGCAGGTATTCGTGTCGGTGCGCCCGGACCAGCGGTCGGATCCGGCGCGGGCGCAGAAGCCGTTGATCGTCGATAGCATCGCCGGCGAAGGGCCGATCGTCGGTATTCGCTCGGCATTTGCCGAGATGCCGCACGTTGCCTGGCTGGTGCTGGCCTGCGACTTGCCATTTTTGTCCGATACAGCGCTCGAGCACCTGTTGTGCGCGCGCGATACCGGCGTTTACGCCACCGCCTATCGCAGCGCTCACGACGACCTGCCCGAACCGCTGTGCGCGATCTGGGAGCCGGCCGCCGCTGCCGCGCTTGCCGCCTACCACGCCGAGGGCCGGGGCTGCCCGCGCAAGTTTTTGATCAACCACCGCGCCAAACTGATCGCAGCGCTTGACGGGCGCGCTTTGGATAACGTCAATACGCCGGAGGAATACGCTGAGGCGTTGCGCACGCTGGATTCGCCGACTGCACCCGATCGCATGCAAATCAAAATTCACTATTACGCGCTGCTGCGCGAACAGGCCGGCCGCTCCGAGGAAATTCTCCACACCAGCGCCGCGACGCCCGAACTGCTGTGGGCGGAACTCAGTAGCCGGTACCGCTTCGCGCTCTTACGCGAGCAATTGAAAGTGGCGGTCAACGGCGAATTCAGCGAGTGGACGCGTGCGCTCACGGCGGGCGACGCCGTGGTGTTCATCCCGCCGGTGGCAGGCGGATGACTCTTTTTCGCTTCACGCATGTGCCGATCGACGCGGCCGTCGCAAGGCGCGAACTGCTGGACGGCGGCGCGGGCGGATTCGCGAACTTCGAGGGTTGGGTCCGGGATCACAACGAAGGGCACGCGGTGAGTCGCCTGGAATACGAAGCGTTCGTCGACCTCGCCGTCAAGGAAGGCGATGCAATTGTGCGCGAAGCGCTGCGGCGCTTCCCGATCAAGCATGCGCTAGCCGTACACCGCATCGGCGAACTCGCGATCGGCGAGATGGCGGTTTGGGTCGGCGTGAGCTCCGTGCATCGCGGCGAAGCGTTCGACGCTTGCCGCTACATCATCGACGAAGTCAAGCACCGCTTGCCGATCTGGAAGAAGGAACACTACCGGAACGGCGACTCCGGCTGGGTCAATTGCGAGCGCTGCGCCGCCGCGGCGCGGCCTGAGGGCGCGCATGATCACGGCCATGTTCACAGCGCGCATGACTGAGGCTGCCGATGCAGCCAGACTATTCTCGACAGATCTCGTTGAAGGAAGTAGGCCCTGAGGGCCAGGCGCGGCTCGCGCGCAGCCGCGTACTCGTCGTCGGCGCGGGCGGGCTCGGCAGTCCGGTCCTGCAATATCTCGCCGGCGCCGGCGTCGGCTTCTTGACGATCGTCGATGCGGACGTACTCGAAAAGAGCAATCTGCACCGGCAACCGCTCTACGCGCTCGCGGATGCCGGCCGCGATAAGGTTCACTTGGCGCGCGCCGCCCTCGCCGCAATCAACCCGAGCGTGCAGGTGGAGACGCTGCACCGGCGCTTCGATGCCGACAACGCGCTAGATTCGGTCCGCCGCTGCGACGTGGTCGTCGATTGCAGCGACAATTTTCGCACGAAGTTCTTGATCAACGATGCGGCCGTGCTCGCGCAAAAACCCGCCGTATTCGCGAGTGTCTATCAATACGAAGGGCAGATCCAAGTCTACAAACCCGACGCCGGCCATGCGTGTCTGCGCTGCTTGTGGCCGGAGGCGACCGCCGACGGCATCGTCGCCAACTGCGCGCAAGCCGGGGTGCTGGGTCCGGTGCCGGGCACGCTCGGTTCGCTGCAAGCGTTGATCACGCTGAAAATACTGCTGGGTATCGACGGCCAGTTGGACGGAGCATTGTGGCTGCTGAATTTCATGAATTTTTCCACGCTGACGCTGCGGGCGCCGCGGCAACCTGCCTGCCGCGCGCCGCATTGCGTACGCGTGCGGGCGCCGCCGCGTGAGGAGCGGGATTTGGAAATCGAATTGCAGTCTCTCGCGCAAGCCTCCGCACTCGGCCTGACCGTCATCGACATCCGCAACGACGATGAAGTCGCCGCACAGCCGCTTGCCGCCAGACATATTGCGATGCCGGCGCTGCTTGCGGGGCTGAGCGGACTGCCGCTCGAGTCGGACTATTTGTTGGTTTGCGCCTCAGGAAAACGCAGCCTGGCGGCGGCACGCGTGCTGCGGCAAGCAGGCTATCGGGTGCATTCATTGGCCGGCGGCCTCGAGCATTTGCGCGGATGACGGCGCCGTATTTCCGGAGTAAATTGCCGGATATTGGCACGACGATCTTCACCGTGATGTCGCGCCGCGCCGTCGATGAGGGCGCCTTGAATATCGGTCAAGGCTTTCCCGATTATCCAGTCGATTCGCGCCTCGCGGCCCTGGTCGGCGCAGCGATCGCCGCCGGGCACAATCAATACGCGCCAATGGAAGGTTCGGTGGAACTGCGTGCGCGCATTGCGGCGAAGCTCGGTGCGAGCTACGGCGGACCGTTCGATCCTGATAACGAGATCACGATCACCTGCGGCGGCACGGAGGCGCTGTACGACGCGATCCAGGCAGTCATCGGCGCGGGCGATGAAGCCGTCATTTTCGACCCAGCCTATGACGCTTATGAGCCGGCCGTGCGCCTCGCCGGCGGCCGTTGCATAAGGGTGCCGCTGCAGCCGCCGGAATTCGCTTACGATTGGGAGCGAATCGCGCTCGCGCTCAGCGAGCGCACGCGCTTGATCATTATCAACAGTCCGCACAACCCGAGCTGCACGATCGCCGAGCGCGCGGATCTCGACGCGCTCGCCGCCTTGGTGCGGGATCGGCCGATCACGATCCTCTCCGACGAGGTTTACGAGCATGTGGTGTTCGACGGCCGCCGCCACCACTCCGTGCTCGCCCATCCGGAGTTGCGCGCACGCAGCTTCGCCGTCTTCTCATTCGGCAAGACGCTGCACGCGACCGGCTGGCGTACCGGGTACAGCGTCGCACCGGCCGGCATGACGCGCGAAATGCGCAAGGTGCACCAGTTCAATACGTTCAGCATCGCGGCGCCTTTGCAGTTCGCGATCGCGCGATATCTGACCGAATGCGCCGATGCGTTGCAGGGCTTGGCGCAGTTCTTCGAGGCGAAGCGCGATTTATTGATGAGCCGGCTTCAAGGCAGCGGCTTCCGGCCGCTCAAATCCGCCGGCACGTATTTCCAATTGGTCGATTACGGCGCGCTGAGCCGACAGACCGATCTTGATTTCGCCGACCGGCTGATCCGCGAGGCGAAGATCGCGACGATTCCGCTGTCGCCGTTCTACGCTACCCCGCCGACGATGACGCTGCTGCGGCTGTGCATCGCGAAACACGACACGACGCTCGAGACTGCAGCCGAGCGCATGTGCGCATTTTCCGCGCGGCAGGCAGGGGGCTAGCCGGCCCGCGGGAGCGCCGCCCGGCGCGCTTAGTCGCGTATCTGCCCCTCGCCGCGCACCAGATATTTATAGCTCGTCAATTGTTCGACGCCGACGGGTCCACGGGCGTGGAATTTGTCCGTGCTGATGCCGATTTCCGCGCCCATGCCGAATTCGCCGCCGTCGGCGAACTGCGTCGAGGCGTTGTGCAGGACGATCGCGCTGTCGACGCGCGCCAGAAAGCGTTCCGCGGTCGCGCTATTTGCGGTGACGATGCAATCGGTATGCTGCGAGCCATAGCGCTCGATGTGCGCAATTGCCGCATCGACGCCGTCGACGACGCGCACGGCGATGATCGCGTCAAGATATTCGGCGTACCAGTCCTGCTCGATCGCGGGTTTGACGCGTGCGTCGGCCGCTTGCGCCGCTTCGTCGCCGCGTACCTCGCAGCCCTGATTCAGCAACGTGGCGAGCAGCGGCGCAAGCATGCGGACCGCCCCTGCCCGGTCGACCAACAGGGTTTCCGCCGCGCCGCAAATTCCGGTACGGCGCATTTTGGCATTCAAGACGATCCGTTGCGCCATCGCCAGATCCGCGTCGCGGTCCACGAAAACGTGACAGACGCCTTCGAAGTGTCCGATCACGGGCACGCGCGCCTCCTTTTGCACCCGTTCGATCAGGCTCTTACCCCCGCGCGGCACGATCAAATCGATGCTGTCAGCCATCGCCGCGAGCATGTAACCGACAGCCGCTCGGTCAGCCGTCGGCACGAGTTGGATCACGCCGCGCGGCAAGCCGGCAACCTCCAAGCCTTGCCCCAAGCAAGCGTGGATCGCCGTGTTCGAACACATGCTTTCCGCACCGCCCCGCATGATCACGGCGTTGCTGGATTTCAGGCACAGTCCGCCGGCATCCGCGGTCACATTCGGGCGGCTCTCGTAAATGATGCCGATGACGCCGAGCGGCACGCGCCGACGCTGTATCAACAGGCCATTTGGACGTCGCCATTCCGCGAGCACGGTGCCGATCGGATCCGACAACCGCGCGATCTCCTCGAGGCCGCTCGCCATCGCCTCGAGCCGCGGTTCATCGAGTTTCAGGCGATCAAGGAAGGAGGGCGGCAACTCGCTGGCGCCGGCCTCCTGCAAATCCCGCTCGTTGGCGGCGAGTATTTTGTGGCGGTTGGCCCGCAACGCCGCGGCAGCGGCAACCAGTGCGCAGTTTTTCTGTTCAGCCGAAGCCTGCGCGAGCGCCCGCGCACCGGCACGTGCGGCACGGCCCATGCCTTGCAGCAAGTCCGGTATCTGCTGCAAGGGCGGCGTCGTGCCGGGAGAGATGGCGATCCGCTCGGGGGTCATGGGGCTTGCAGCAATACTAAGTCATCTCGGTGGACGATTTCATCACGGCCTCGGTAGCCGAGCACTATTTCGATCTCGCCCGATCGACGGCCCATGATTCGCGCCGCATCCCGGTCCGAATAGGCGCATATTCCGCGCGCGACTTCGATGCCGTCGGGATCGACGATGCTGACGGTGTCGCCGCGGTCGAATATTCCGGCCGCGCGAACCACGCCGGCCGGCAGCAGGCTCTTGCCGCCCCGCAGCGCACGCACGGCACCCGCATCGATGATGATTGCGCCGGCCGGCTGCAGAGTTCCGGCGATCCATTGCTTGCGCGCCGCGATCAGCGTCGAGGACGGCACGAACCAGGTGCAGCGCGCGCCGTCTTCGATCCGCTTCAGCGGGTGGCGGTGCGCACCCTTGGCGATGCATAAATGGCAGCCGGCGGCCACGGCGATTTTAGCCGCGGCGATTTTCGTCTGCATGCCGCCGGAGCCCATCGCAGTGCCCGCACCGCCCGCCATCGCTTCGATTTCGGGGGTAATCTGCGACACGCGCGCAATGAATTTCGCATCTGCGTGCTCTATTGGGTTGGTCGTGTACAGTCCGTCGATATCCGACAATAGGACCAGACAATCGGCGGCGGCCATCTGCGCGACGCGCGCCGCCAACCGGTCATTGTCGCCGTAGCGGATCTCGGCGGTGGCAACCGTGTCGTTCTCGTTGATCACCGGCACGGCGCCGAGCGACAACAAGGTATTCAAGGTGCCGCGCGCATTCAAGTACCGCCGGCGTTGTTCGGTATCCCCGAGGGTCAGCAGGACCTGCGCGACCGTAATTGCGTACTTGTCGAGCAATTCCTTGTAAGCATGCGCGAGACGGATCTGTCCCACGGCCGCCGCCGCCTGACTCTCCTCGAGCTTGAGTCTGCCGGGCGCCAAGCCCAAGTGGCGGCGGCCGAGCGCGATTGCGCCGGAGGAGACCAAAATGACGTCCTGACCGCGTTTGCGCATCCGCGCGAGGTCCGCGACGAAGCTCTGCAGCCAAAGGCGATTCAGGCGCCCATTGTCGGCATCGACGAGCAGCGCGGAACCGACCTTGACGACGACCCGTTTCGCTAGGCTCAGCCGGCGTGCGGCCGCTTTTTGATCGGTGAGGCTCATAGGCACCCCATGGTAGCGCCGCTGCGGCGGCGCAGTCGCGGCCATTTGCGCCGTCCTACGGCCTCACCTAATATAATATTCGCGTGTTGTTTTCGCGCCGAACACAAAGAAGGACGACCGCCGTGGGCAGAGAGTACGAACCGATCGTCGGGCAGTGGTATGAAGACCTGGAAAACGAAGAAGCGTTTCAGGTGCTCAAAGTGGACGAGGACCGGGAGATCGTCGAGATCCAACACCTCGACGGCGATACCGAGGAATTGGATGTCGACGGCTGGGCGGAACTCGATCTGGAGCTGACCGACGAGCCCGAGGGCTGGTCGGGCTCTGTCGCCGAAAAAGACGCCGAAGTAGAGGAAGAGGAAGACTGGGAAGAAGACGAAGACGAGGACGAGGACGATGACGATGACGATGATGACGACGACGAGGACCTGGACGACGACGCAGAGGGCCGCGAAGAGTACTGATCGCCTCCCGGTCACATCCGGCGTGGGCCACGGGGTCGACGCTTGCGTAGCGCGGTCGAAACCGCCTATCGGGCCGCGATCTGGAGGGGGCGGGACATCGCCACACTCAGACTCGCTCGAGCCAGCCATGGCGGTCCGCCGCCTGACCCTGTTGAATCGCAACCAGTTGGGCCCGCAGCGCGCGCGTCAGCGCGCCGACATCGCCGGTTCCGACGCGAAAATCCTGGCCGCGGTAGATCAGCGTGCCGACCCCGGCGAGCACGGCCGCCGTTCCCGACAAGGCGGCCTCGCCGGTGCTGATCCACTCGAGCATCGTCTCGACGTCGAATTCACCCTCAGTCACCGCAAAGCCTGCATCGCGCGCGAGCGTCAGCATGGAGTCGCGCGTGACGCCGTGCAGAAACGTCGAATCGAGCTTGCGCGTCAATAGCTGTCCGGCGCGGATCAGCAGAAAATTGGCTGCGCCGGTCTCTTGCACCTGCCCGTTGGGACAGAACAAGACTTGATCGGCCTGATATTTCGCCCGTGCAGCCAGCGTCGGACCCATCGCCGCAGCGTAATTGCCGCCGGTTTTGACCATACCGAGGTGCGCTGCCGAGCGCGTGTTGACGTCGTCGACGAGAATTCGCAACGGCTTCATACCGCCGGCAAAATAATCCCATACCGGGCTCGCGAGTACGAGCAAGGACGCATCGGCGGCCGGTGTCGCGGCCGCGCCGATGTTCGCGGTCGTGCCGAACAGGATCGGCCGCATATACAGCGCGCCCGGCGCTTCGGGCACCGCGTCGCGGCAGCGGCTGATCACGGCTCGCACCATGTCGGCCAGTTGCCGGGCATCGGGCTCGGGCAGCACGAGATGGCGCGCGCTTTGCCGCATGCGTTGAATATGCTTGTCCATCCGGAATAAGTGCACCGAACCGTCCGCGTGGCGGAACGCCTTAAACCCCTCGAAACACGTGCTCGCGTAATGCAATACATGCGCCGCCGGACTCAATTCGATCGGTACGACCGGTTTAACGTGAAAATCGCCCCAAGCACTGGACCGATAGGCGGCGACGGCCATGTGCGAGGCCAAAACGGTACCGAACGCGGGTCTTTGCGCTTGTAGGGTCATAGAGTTTCAGTGTTCGATAGAAAAATCGTCGCCGGGTGTTCGAGGCACTCCTTCAGCGCCTGGATCATCGCCGCCGCATCATAACCATCGACGAACCGATGATCGAATGAGGACGACAAATTCATCATGCGGCGGACGGCCACTGCTCCGCGCTGCACCACCGGGCGCTCCACCGCCTTATTGAGACCGATGATCGCGACTTCCGGCGCATTGATGATCGGCGTCGAGGCGATGCCGCCGAGCCTGCCGAGACTCGTGACCGTGATCGTCGATCCTTGCAATTCCTCGCGGCTCGAGCGGTTGGTCTTGGCGCGTTCGGACAGACGCCGAATCTCGGCGGCTATCTCCCATAGCGACAGGGCCGCAGCGTCGCGCACGACAGGGACTTTGAGTCCGTCCGGCGTCTGGGTCGCGATGCCCACGTGCACGGCGCGGTGTTGGATCAGTAGGCCGCGGTTCGCATCATGCCGGACGTTGCATTGTGGGAATCGTGCGAGGACGCGCGTCAATGCGAGGACGACGAACGGCAGATACGTCAGCGGCGGCTGCTCGACGGTCAGCGGCGCGTTCAAATGCTGGCGCAACGCCTCCAGCTCGGTAACATCCACTTCCTCGATATAGGCGAAATGCGGAATGTTGCGCTTCGCTTCGCTCATGCGCTCGGCGATCACGCGGCGCAAGCCGGCGACCTTGATTTCGGTCGTCGCGCCGACGGCGGCGGGCGGGGCAGCGGCGCTGGGCGCGCCCGAGCGCACCGCGGCGGCGGCGGCGCGCGTCGGCACGGCGTGCGAGGCAAGATCGCTGCGCAGGATACGTCCGCCCGGCCCGGAGCCGGCCATGCCCGTGAGTTCGATGCCGGCCTCGCGCGCGCGGCGACGCGTGGCCGGTGAGGCCATGACGCGCGCGGGCCGCGTCGCTGCGACGCTGCTGATCGAAGCGTCGCTGATCGAAGCGTCGCTGGTCTGGGCGTCGCTGGTCGGGGCGTCGCTGGTGTCGAAGACGATCAGCGGCGCGCCGACCGCCACTTTGTCGCCCGCCACGCCGGACAAGCGGACGACGCGGCCGCCGACCGGCGCCGGCACTTCCACGCTCGCCTTGTCGGTCATGACTTCGACGATGGCCTGATCCTCTTGCACCGAGTCGCCGGGTTTGACGTACCAGCGCACGATCTCGGCCTCGACCGTGCCTTCGCCGAGATCGGGGAGCTTGAACACGTACTCGCTCACGCAGGCTCCATCGCGGCCCGGATCGCCGTCGCGACACGCGCCTGGCCCGGAAAATATTCCCATTCGAAGGCGTGCGGATAGGGCGTATCCCATCCGGCTACGCGTTGAATCGGCGCCAACAGGTGCCAGAAACATTCTTCCTGAATGATTGCCAGAATTTCCGCGCCGAAGCCGGAGAAGCGCGTCGCCTCGTGGGCGATCACGCAGCGCCCGGTCTTCTTCACGGATGCGCAAATCGTCTCGGTATCCAACGGCACGAGCGAACGCAGGTCGATGACCTCGGCATCGACGCCCTCGGCCGCCGCCGCCGCCGCCGCCACGTGCAGCATCGTGCCATAACTGATGATCGACAGTTCCGCCCCCTGGCGCACGACGTTGGCCTTGCCGAGCGGCACCGTGTAATGACCCTCGGGCACTTCGCCTTGCGGGTGCGTGCTCCAGGGAATCGCGGGCTTGCCGGGCTCGCCGTCGAACGGCCCGTTGTACAGCCGCTTCGGTTCGAAGAACACCACTGGATCATCGTCCTCGATCGACGTGATCAACAATCCCTTCGCATCGAAGGGATTCGACGGCATGACGACTTTGATGCCGCAGACGTGCGTAAAAATGCTTTCTGGGCTTTGCGAATGCGTCTGGCCGCCGCGTATGCCGCCGCCGCACGGCGTGCGGATCGTGACCGGCGCGAAGAAATCGCCGGCGGTGCGGTACCTCAAGCGCGCCAGTTCGCTCACGATCTGATCGAAGCCTGGATAAATGTAGTCCGCGAATTGAATCTCGGCGACGGGCCGCAGACCGTTCACAGCCATGCCGATCGCCGCGGCGACGATACCGCCCTCGGCGATCGGGGTGTCGAGCACGCGGCGCTCGCCGTACTTGCGCTGCAAACCTTCGGTGACGCGGAACACGCCGCCGAAAAAGCCGATGTCTTCGCCCATCAACACGACCGACGGATCGCTCTCCAGCATGACGTCCATCGCGGAGTTCAGCGCCTGGATCATGTTCATTTGCGCCATGCGGCTCAAGCCTTTGCGGCGCGCATCAGCGCGCGTTGCCGCTGCAGGTGCGCCGGCATTTCTTTGAACACGTCCTCGAACATCAGATCGGTATCCAGCCGCGGACCCTCGTTGAGCGTACCGTAGGTCACCGCTTCCTTCCAACTGGCGGCGACCAAGGACTCGATCTCGGTAATCAGCTGCCGGTGACGCTCTTCCGACCATTCTCCCAGCTTGATCAAGTGCTGTTTCAGGCGCTCGATCGGATCGCCGAGCGGCCAATGATCGTAATCATCCTTGGCTCGATAGCGCGCCGGATCGTCGCTGGTCGAATGCGCGGCCGCCCGATAGGTCACCAGTTCGATCAGCGTCGGGCCCGCGCCGGTGCGCGCGCGCTCGGCCGCCCACTGGGTCACCGCGTAAACGGCCAGAAAATCATTGCCGTCGACACGCACGCCGGCGATGCCATAGCCCGGCCCGCGCGCGGCGAATGAGCGCTGTTCTCCGCCCGCGTAGCCCTGAAACGTGGAAATCGCCCACTGGTTGTTGACGACGTTCAGGATGACCGGAGCCTGATATACGGCGGCGAACAGCAGCGCGTGATGGAAATCCGCCTCGGCGCTCGCACCCTCGCCGATCCAGCCGGCCGCCAGGTGATCCTCGCCCTTGATCGCGGCGGCCATCGCCCATCCGACCGCTTGCGGGAACTGCGTGGCGAGATTGCCGGAGATTGAAAACAGTCGGCCGGCCGCCGAGTGATACATGACCGGCAACTGCCGCCCCTTGCACATATCGCGGGTGTTCGACAGCAGTTGGCACATCAATTCGACCAGGGGAATGCCGCGCGTGATGTGCAGACCCTGATTGCGGTAGGACGGAAATAGCATGTCGCCGGGACGCAGGGCCATGCATTGCGCGACCGAGACGGCCTCTTCGCCCAAGCTGCGCATATAGAATGAAATCTTGCCCGCACGCTGCGTGCGCTGCATGCGATCGTCGAACAGCCGGGTCACCAGCATATGACGCAGGCCGACCTGCAGCTCCGCCGCATCGAGATGCGGATGCCATGGTCCAACCGCTTCGTGCGCATCGTCGAGGACCCGCACCAGTTCGAGTGCGAGCGAGCCGATGTCCCGCACGCTGATATTCACGTCGGGCCGGCGCACGGCGCCTGCGGGCGACAACTCCAAATAGCTGAAGTCCGGCGCCTGGCCGGGTCGGGCCGGCGTCGGCGGCAGATGCAGGCGAGAGCGGTTTCGCATGATCGCTAATCTACTGCCGGAGCCGGAAAGATGTTGATTTCATTGGGAGATACCGCAATAATTCGGTATATTCATTTCATATTTTAGCGATAATTGGAAAATATGCGTCACGCGGCCCTCGATTCTTTGGACATACAGTTGCTCGAAATCCTGCAGAGCGAGGGTGCGCTGTCGGTGGCCGAGGTTGCCACGCGCGTCCGTCAGTCGACGACCACGTGCTGGCGCCGGATCCAACAACTCGAGCAAACCGGTGTCATCCGAGCCCGGGTCGCATTGCTCGATCGCAGTGCCCTCGGACTCGACGTCACGATCCTGGCGCACGTCAAACTCGCAACGACCGGGCGCGACGCGATCGCCAAGTTCGAGGAAGCGATTCGCGATCGCAGCGAAGTGCTCGAATGCTACACACTGACCGGCGAATGGGATTTTCTGTTGAAAATCGTCACCAAGAACATCAAGTCGTTCGAAGCGTTCTATCTGGATTATCTGTCGCGGATTCCTTACGTGCAGTCGGTGAACTCTTCGGTTGCCGTCACCGTGATCAAGGAGTCGACGGCGCTGCCGTTGCGCTGAACGCGGCGTGGGCTTCTCATCAAGGCTGTCTGGGGTGTTGCGGCGAATCGGCCGCCAATCGGCTAAGGCAGCAACACCGTGGCGCCGACGGTGCGTCTCGCGGCCAATGCGCGATGCGCATCGGCCGCCTGCTCGAGCGCGAGGCGTTGACCCACATGCGCCCGAATCTGGCCGGCGGCGACTCGCGCAAACAGATCCGCCGCGCGGCTCTGCAGATCCTGCGGATTCGCGATGTAATCGAACAGCACCGGGCGGCTCGCAAACAAAGACCCGCCCGCCGCCAGATCGGCCAGCTTGAAATCCGTGATCATCCCTGAGGACTGACCGAAGCTCACGAACAAACCGCGGCGCCGCAAGCACTTCAGCGACCCGCGCCAGGTATCATTGCCGACCGAATCGTAGACGACGTCGCAACCCTTGCCGGCCGTGATCGCGGCGACACGCGCGGCGAAGTCCTCGGTACGGTAGTTCACCGCTTCGGCATAGCCGTTGGCAACGGCGAGCGCGGCCTTGTCGGCGGAACCGACGGTACCGATCGCGTGCGCCCCGAGCGCATGCAACCACTGACCCAACAGCAAGCCGACGCCGCCGGCCGCCGCATGCACGAGCACCGTGTGTCCGCTTTCGACTTTGAAGCAGGAGTTGACCAGGAATTGTGCGGTCAAGCCTTTGAGCATCAGCGCGGCGGCAACTTCGAACGACACCGCAGAGGGTATCCTGACCAGGCGGTCGGCGGGCACGATGCGCCGCTGCCGGTACGCACCGAGCGGCATCGTATAGGCGACCCGATCCCCGGGTTCGAGACCGCCGACATCCGCGCCGACGGCCTCGACGATTCCGGCCGCTTCGCCGCCCGGGATCAGCGGCGTCGACGGCCACGGATACAGCCCGCTGCGGAAATACAGGTCGATGAAATTGACGCCGACCGCACGCTGCGCGATCAGCGCTTCGCCGCGGCCGGGGCTGCCGGCATCGAGGCGGGTCCACTCCAATACCTCCGGGCCGCCCGGGCCGCGGGCGATGATGCCCATGTCGCCGGCCACGGCCGTCACGCGCGCCTCGGCACCGGTTGGACACCCGTCTGCAGCGACGCCGCATAGCGGCGGATGCGTGCGCCCGCCTCGCGCAGCAGCGCCTCTTCGGCGGCAAAACAGATTCGCACGAAACCCCCGGTTTGATTGCCGAAAGCGCCTCCATCGATGACGGAGACACGCTCCGACTCGTACAGTCC
>JAYTQR010000053.1:0-1673 GCA_043746615.1 Gammaproteobacteria bacterium
GCGGCGACCGCGCACACCTCGTTCAACCAGCTGGTGGGCAAAGCCACCGTGAAGGCCGCCGACCCCATCAAGAAGACCGCCTGAGCAACCGCTACACCCGCGACGAGGAGCCAAGGCCATGTCAGACCAGAAATTCGATCCGACGACGATGTTCGATGCCTACCGGAGCGCATGGGCGCCGACGCTGCGCGCGCAGCAGGAGGCCTTGAAGGCGATCGAAAGCTTCGGCCGCTTCCAGTTCGCGATTGCGGGTGATTACCTCGAATGGACCTTGGCGCAAGCCAAGGCCAATTTTTCCGCCGCCACGCCGTCCGAGTTGGCCGCAACTCAGACGGCGCTCGCCACGCAATTCGGCGCGAAGTTCAAAACGCGGGTTGAGGAATTTGTACACCTTGCAACCACGGCGCAAACCTCGTTCAATCAAATGCTGAGCGAGGCGACTGCCAAGGTGGCCGAGACGCGGAAGGCCAGTTCCTGATACCGGCGGACGTCCTTGACTGTCGACCGCGGTCGACCCCAAAGGATTGCGACGTGACGGATCCGAAGACAAGCGCGGCGGCGCCGCAGGATGATTGGCTGCATGCGCTGCGCGTGCAACTGGCCGGGGCCACCGGCGGCTTGGCGCCGGAAGTCTATGTGCTGGCGTGGCTCGACTGGGCCACGAATCTCGCGAGCCGCCCGGCGAGTCAGTTGGAGCTCGCCGGCGATGCCGCCAACAAGACACTCGACAGTTGGATGTTCGCCGTCAACGCGATCACGGGCAGGGCGCCCGTCACCGCGGACGCCGATGCCCGCTACGGCGGCGCGGCCTGGCAGCAGTGGCCCTTCAATGTCTACGCGCACACCTACCGCAATGTCACCGACTGGTGGCAGAGCGCATTGTCCGCGGTACCGGGAGTCGCACCCCACCACGCACGCAACCTCGCACTGATCGGCAACAACGCCCTGGAAGCGGCATCGCCGGCCAATTACCTGGCGACCAATCCGGAGTTGCTGCAGACGACGCAGGCCGAGTCCGGCCAAAATCTGCTGCGCGGCATGCGCCACTGGTTCAAAGATCTCGAGCTGCTGTATGCCCGCGGCGGCGCTGCGCAGCGCGATGAATTCGTCGTCGGCCGCGACGTGGCGGTAACGCCCGGCAAAGTCGTCTTACGCAATCCGCTGGTGGAACTGATTCAGTACGGGCCGACGACGCCGCCGGTTTACGCGGAGCCGATCGTCATCGTTCCCGCGTGGATCATGAAATACTACATTTTGGATCTATCGCCGCATAACTCCCTGGTTCGTTATCTCGTGTCCCAGGGCCATACGGTCTTCATGATCTCGTGGAAGAATCCACGCACCGAGGACCGCGACCTCGGCTTGGATGACTACCTGCAGCTCGGCATACGCGACGTGATCGAAGCGGTCGCGGCGCTCGTGCCGCAACGCCGGATGCACATGGTCGGCTACTGTATCGGCGGCACGCTGCTGTCGATCGCGGCGGCGGCGCTCGCCGCGGAAGGGGATCAACGCTTCGCGTCGCTGTCGTTGCTGGCGGCGCAAACGGATTTCAGCGAACCGGGCGAGCTGTCGCTGTTCATCAGCCCAAGCCAAATCGAAATGCTGGAAGCGGCGATGCAGCGCAGCGGAGTACTGACGGCCGAGCAAATGGGCGCCGCCTTCACATTGCT
>JAYTQR010000054.1:0-5483 GCA_043746615.1 Gammaproteobacteria bacterium
GCGCGCGTGATCGCCGGCACCGGAGCGGATATTTATTCGAGCATCACCGGCGCAATCGGCGCGCTGCGCGGTCCGAAGCACGGTGGCGCCAACGAAGCGGCGTACGAGATTCAGAGCCGCTACGCGACGCCGGATCAGGCCGAGTCCGACATCCGCCGGCGCGTCGCCGCCAAAGAAGTCATCATCGGCTTCGGTCATCCGGTCTACACGACCGCCGATCCGCGCAACCAGATCATCAAGGAGGTCGCCCACTCGCTCGCGGCCGCGGCCGGCGATACCAAGGGTTACACGGTCGCCGAGCGCATCGAGACGGTCATGCACGAGACCAAGAACCTGTTCGCGAACCTCGACTGGTTCTCGGCCGTGTCCTACCATTTGATGGGCGTGCCGACGGCGATGTTCACGCCGCTGTTCGTGATCAGCCGCACGAGCGGCTGGGCGGCGCATGTGCTCGAACAGCGCCAGGACGGCAAGATCATTCGTCCGAGCGCCAATTACACGGGTCCGGACAATCGGCCGTTCGCACCGCTTGCGGCCCGCGCCTAGCCGCGTCGCCATGCATCACGCCAGCAACTCCGCCGAGCGCCGCGCGCCGGATGCCGTATTGACCGCCATCGCCGATTATGTAGGGGCCGATCGCGCAGCGGGGCGCGAGCGGGCGAGCGCGTTGGCGTACGAGACCGCGGCCTATTGCTTGCTCGATACCCTCGCCTGCGGGTTCCTGGCGCTGCAGTATCCGGCCTGTACGAGGCTGCTCGGGCCCGTCGTGCCGGGCGCCGTCCTCAAGGGCGGGGCGCGCGTGCCCGGAACTGCCTACGAGCTCGACCCGATCAATGCGGCGTTCAACATCGGCACGATGATCCGCTGGCTGGATTTCAACGACACATGGCTCGCCGCGGAGTGGGGCCATCCGTCGGATAATTTGGGTGCGATTCTGGCGGTCGCCGATTACCTGTCGCGCAACGGCGCGCCGCTGCGCGTCCGCGACGTATTGACGGCGATGATCCAGGCGCACGAGATTCAGGGCGTGCTCGCGCTGCAGAACGCCTTCAATCGCGTCGGCCTCGATCACGTGCTGCTGGTGCGCATCGCATCGACGGCGGTCACGACCGCGATGCTGGGCGGCAGCCGCGAACAGATCCAGAATGCGGTCTCGAACGCCTGGATCGACGGCGGGGCGCTGCGCACCTACCGCCACGCTCCGAACACCGGCTCGCGCAAGAGCTGGGCGGCGGGCGACGCCACGAGCCGCGGCGTGCGCCACGCGCTGTTCGCGTTAAAAGGCGAGATGGGTTATCCGTCGGCGTTGACGGCGACAACATGGGGCTTCCAGGACGCGCTGTTCAAGGGCGAGGCCGTGGCGCTGCCGCAAGCGTTCGGCAGCTACGTCATGGAGAACGTCTTGTTCAAGATTTCCTATCCGGCGGAGTTCCACGCGCAGACCGCGGTGGAGGCGGCGATGACGCTGCACCCGCAGATCCGGGACAAGCTGGCGCGCATCGAACGCATCGTCATCGAAACCCAGGAGCCGGGCGTGCGCATCATCGACAAGACCGGGCCGCTCGCGAATCCGGCGGATCGTGATCACTGCATTCAGTACATGGTCGCGATCCCGCTGCTGTTCGGCCGCTTGACCGCCGCGGACTACGAGGACGCGGTAGCGCGCGATCCGCGCGTCGACGCGCTGCGCGCGAAAATGCAGGTGCGCGAAAATGCGCATTTCACCGCGGAGTATTACGCGCCGGATAAGCGCTACATCGGCAACGCCGTGCAAGTGTTCTTCGACGACGGGTCGGCGAGCACGCGTGTCCAAGTGGACTATCCGATCGGCCATCGCAAGCGCCGTGCCGAGGGCACGCCGCTGCTGGTGCGCAAGTTCGCGGCGAGCGTCCAGGCTCACTTCGGCGCGGCGCAAGCCGCGGCGATCCGGGGGCTGTGCGCCGACCGCGACGCGCTCGAGGCGCTGCCGGTCAGCGAGTTCGTCGCGGCGATGGTCACGCCCGCGCACGAGTGAACATCGAAGCCAAGTCGATCGACTACATCGAGGACCGCGAACGGCACGGCCGGGCGATCGAACAAGCGCCGTTCTGGTTTCTCGGCAACTTTCATTTCTTCACGATTGCGATCGGCTTCGTCGGTCCGAGCATGGGCCTTACTTTCGGTTACACGTCGCTCGCCGGCGCGCTCGGCATTCTGTTCGGCAGCCTATTCGTCGCCTTGCACGCGGCGCAAGGCGCCGAGCTGGGGCTGCCGCAAATGATCCAATCGCGCGCGCAGTTCGGCTTTCGCGGCGTCGTCGTCGTGCTGGTCGGGACATTGT
This sequence comes from Gammaproteobacteria bacterium, assembly GCA_043746615.1. Taxonomy (GTDB): domain Bacteria; phylum Pseudomonadota; class Gammaproteobacteria; order Steroidobacterales; family Steroidobacteraceae; genus Bog-1198. The sequence continues at coordinate 2,321 of JAYTQR010000054.1, forward strand.
TCACGTTCGTCGGCTTCAATGTCGCCGACAGCGTACTGATGGCGCACGGCCTGCGCACGATTCTGGGTTGGAATGCGCGGGCCGTGACCATTGCGGCATCTGCCGCCGGCGCGCTGCTCGCGCTCTACGGCCACGACTGGCTGCACCGCATATTCCGCTGGTGTTTTTTCCTGTGTTTGCCACTGTACACGCTGCTGACGGTCGCGATGGCGCTCGGCAAGATCCATGCATCGCATCCGCTGATCGGCGGCTTCGGCTGGGCGGCGTTTCTCGGCCAGTTCGCCGCGAGCGCGAGCTACAACATCACTTATGCGCCGTCGGTGTCCGATTACTCGCGCTACCTGCCGCGCAGCACGCGGCCCGCGGCGACCATCGCCGCCGTGTACGCCGGCGCGTCCTCGTCGGCAATCTGGCTGATCGCCCTCGGCGCGTGGCTCGCGACGCGGCTCGGCGCCGCCGACGGTTTGGTCGCGCTGTATGCAGCAGGCAACGCAATTTGGCCGCACTTCGGCGTGTGGTTGGCCTTGGCCTCGGTCATCACGCTGACCGCGACGATGGGCTTGAACGCCTATAGCGGCATGTTGACGCTCATCACCGCGGGCAGTTCGTTGTTCGAGATCCGGCCCACGCCTCGCGCGAGGGTCGCGGCGATCCTGGCATTGACGATCGTCACGGTCGCACTCGCACTGGTGGTCAGTGCGAATGCGATCGCGTTGGTGTTCGCCGTGCTGACCATCATGCTGTATTTATTGGTGCCTTGGACGGCGATCAATCTGATCGATTATTTCTTCGTGCGCCGCGGCCGCTACGCGATCACGCATTTCTTCCTGCCGCACGGCATCTACGGCGCCTGGAACGGGCGCGGACTCGCCGCGTATTCGATCGGTTTCGCGGCCACGCTGCCGTTTTTCGTGCTGCCGGATCTGTATACCGGACCCGCGGCGCGCGCGCTCGGCGGCATCGACCTCGGTTGGCTCGTCGGCCTGATCGTGTCCGGTGGATTGTACTTGTGGTTGTCCCGAGGGTTCGATCCGGCGGCCGAATCTTCGGCGATCGCCGCCAGCGAAAGCAGCCTGGCGCAGGCGCAGACGGCGGCCGCCGCGCCGGCCGCGATTTGATTTAAGATGCCACGTCCCATGCATGAGCTGCGCATCAATGCCGAGCGCTTGTGGTCCAGCCTGATGGCGATGGCCGAGGTCGGCGCGACGGCGCGTGGCGGTTGCGATCGTCAAGCGTTGACCGATGCGGACCGGTGCGGCCGCGACTTGTTCGCAAGCTGGGGCCGCGCGGCCGGCGGCACGCTCGCCGTCGACGAGATCGGCAACATGTTCCTGCGCCGCGACGGCCTGCTGGCCGGCGCCGATCCGGTGCTGATCGGCAGCCACCTCGACACCCAGGCGACCGGCGGCCGCTTCGACGGCGTCTATGGCGTGCTCGCCGGCATCGAAGTGCTGCGGACGCTGGCCGATCACGGCCTGCAATTGCCGCGGCCGATCGAAGTCGCGAACTGGACCAACGAGGAAGGCTGCCGATTCGCGCCGGCGATGCTTGGATCTGGCGTCGTGGCCGGCGAGTACGCCATGGACTTTGCCTACTCGCGGACCGATCGCGCCGGCCGGACGCTCGGCGCGGAGCTCGAGCGCATCGGCTACCGCGGCGCGATGCCGGCACGCGCGCGCCGCTTCCGGGCGATGTTCGAGCTGCACATCGAGCAGGGGCCGATACTCGAGGACACGGCGACGGCGATCGGCGTCGTCACCGGCATTCAAGGCGCCTATTGGCTGGATGTCACGCTGCAAGGAGTTGCCTGTCACGCGGGACCGACGCCGATGGCAGCGCGGCGCGACCCGTGGCGGGCCGCGTGTCCGATCATCGACGGCGCGTTCGCGCTCGCCGCCGCGCGCGCGCCATGGGCCCGTGCGACGATCGGCGATCTCAAAGTGTCGCCGGGCGCGCGTAACACCGTGCCGGAACGCGTGGTGATTTCGGTCGACTTGCGTCATCCTGAACTCGACGAACTCGAGGCGATGGTCGCCGAGTTCCGCAGCCTCGCGGCGGCGCACGCCGCGGCGCAGCGGATCGAGGCGAAGATCGAGCCGATCTGGCACATGCCGCCGACGCGCTTCGACGCCGGCCTGATCGAACTGATCGACGGCGCTGCCGCGGCGCTCGGGCTTACGCACCGTAAGATGGTCAGCGGCGCCGGTCACGATTCGCTGCATACCGCGCGTTTCGCGCCGACCGCAATGATCTTCGTGCCGTGCACCGGCGGCTTGAGCCACAATGAAGCCGAGGAGGCGCACCCCGCCGATTTGGCGGCCGGCGCCAACGTGCTGCTGCAGGCCGTGCTCGCGGCCGCCGGCGCATGAGCGCCGCTGAAAAAAACAACAATGAGGACGACGAGGTGGCCGCGATGACGCTACAAACGAGGCTGGAAGGCGGCGGTACGCCGCGGGCGAGCGGCGGCTGGGGCGTCGACAGCGAGTACGGCGCGCTGCGCGACGTGCTGGTCGGTCCGATCGATCACTTCTCGTGGCAGCCAGGCAATGCGGTCGCCGAACGCGCCGAGCGCGTCGGTCTGCAATTCGATTTTGACGTCGCGCGCGCGCAGTACGCCGAGATGCTCGATGTCTACCGCCAAGCGGGCGTCACGGTGCATCGCCTGCCGGCGGCGCCGGAGCTGCCGTATCAGCTGTTCGCGCGCGACAGCAGCGTGATGACGCCGTGGGGTGCGCTGATCATGCAATTGGAGAAGCCGTACCGGCGCGGCGAATACGCCGCCTGTCTGCGGTTCTATCTCGATGCCGGCATACCGATTTTCGATCTGGTGACCGCCGGCAACGTCGAGGGCGGCGATTTCATGGTGTTGAAACCCGGCGTCGCCGCCTGCGGCTATTCCGGCGCACGCTCGATCGAACCGGCCGTGCGTCAGCTTCGGTCCTGGTTCGAGGCCGAGGGCTGGGAATTGCACACCTATGCATTCGATGCGCATTTCCTACATTTGGACGTGCAGATCGGCATGCTCGCCGAAGGGCTCGCGGTGGTCTGCGTCGAGGCGGTCGAACCGAAACTTGTCGCGTGGCTGCGCGCGAAGGGCATTCGCGCGATTGCAATCCCTTACGGCGATGCGATGCAGCTCGGCACGAATGTCGTCGCCTTGGGC
>JAYTQR010000055.1:0-2862 GCA_043746615.1 Gammaproteobacteria bacterium
CGTGCTAAAGAGCGCTTCTGCGCCAAGCGTAAGGCGACGTAGGCGCCGAACGAAAAGCCGGCGACGATCAACTGCCGGCCGACCCACCGCGCCGCCCCCCAGTCGGCCACTGCCGCCGCATCCAGGGTTTCACCGATTCCCTCGTCGAAACTGCCGGCGCTCGCGCCGACGCCACGGTAATTGAACCGTAGCGTCGGGATGCCGGATTCCCGCAATGCGCCGGCCACCGTCGTCACGACCTTGTTGTCCATCGTGCCGCCGAACAACGGGTGCGGATGGCAGAGGACGGCGTAGGCGGCCGCGTCCGTGTCGGGGTCATCGGCGACTCCTTCGAGCGCGCCGGCCGGACCGTCGATCGAGATCAATCGGCGCATGTGGACCAACGAGCGTGTTTTTCAGGCCGCAGTGTATCGCGAAAAGCAGCGTTGCCACGATAGCGCGCAGACGAGCCCGAGGCCGAGTGCCGCGTCAGCGGCAGCCATCGGTCCTACACCAACGAGGAAGCCGACGGCGCAAATGCCGAGCAACAGGACCGTAACAAGCAAGGGCTCGAATCCATGCGATGCCGTAAGCCACCAATACGCAACGGCACCCAACGCATCGTCACATTCATCCGCGAGCTGAAGCACCCGTTCCATCGTGGGACAGCCTAGCTGCGATTCGCACCGGCAGCCGTGCGCCAGTTCACATCAGTCCCCGATCGGCACAAATCGGTGCATCCGCCTCATCCGCAATCAGTAGTGCGCTATTGTCATGGGTTGCGCGGCTGCGTAGGCTCACGGTGATGCAGAGAATTCTGGTCTTGAATCCAAAAGGCGGATCTGGCAAGACGACCGTCGCGATCAACCTCGCGTGCTATTTCGCGAGTCTGGGCGACCATCCACTGCTGTCGGACGACGATCCGCAAGGATCGAGCACGCGCTGGCTGAAAAAGCGCACGCCGCAACAGGCGGCGATACACGGCCTCTCGGCATTCGACCGCAACGCACGCGTCACGCGGGCCTGGCAGATGCGAATTCCACCCGACGCGCAGCACGTCATCGTCGACACGCCCGCGGCGGTGCCGGCGCAGGAATTGCCGGAGATTACCAAGAACGCCGACGCAATAATCGTACCGGTACTGCCGTCCGACATCGACATCCACGCGTGTTCGAAATGCATTGCGGATCTGTTGCTGATCGCGAAAGTCCGGCGCGGTGAAAACCGGATCGGCGTGATCGCCAACCGTGTCAGGCGCAATACTTTGATCTATCAATCCTTGATGCGCTTTCTGTCGACCCTGCGGATTCCGGTGATCGCGACGTTGCGGGATTCGCAAAACTACGTCCGAGCGGCGGAACTAGGCATAGGTTTGCACGAGATGAAGGCCCAGTCGGTCGCGCGGGATCTCGACGACTGGGAACCGCTGCTCGCATGGCTGAAGGACAAGGAGGCTACGGCCGGGGCCGCGCCGCGACCGGTCGGTGCGCTGCCGGAACCCGCGTAGAGTGCGCACCCGCGCCGTCTACTTCTTGGTATCTTCCCAGTTGCCGCGCATCTTGTCGGCCCAATTCTTGTAGCTGTGCCAGCTATACAGGTCGGTGGTGATCGCGGCGTGGCGGCCACCGATCTTCGCGCTGCGCTTCAGCAAATTCTCGTACCGGCTTCCGGCGCCATCCACGGCCCCCGCATCAGCCCGCGCTGCGCGCCGATCGACGCCTGCATAAACGGATTTGATTTTGCTGTCGGTCATCTTTAACGCCTGTTTCGCTTGGGTCACAGTATGTCGCGTACGCCGCGATCGACAGGAACTGTGTCACAGCCGCGCTGCGGCCGGCAACGCCAGACGCGGCTCATTGGGATGCGCTTCTCAGCACCCGCGGCGGTAAGTTAAATGCCCATATTGGGCCGCGCGCCGCAATTCCCCGGCGCCAGGCGCCGGTGCGATTGCACGGCGACGCGACGACCCCGCTACGCGACCAGGCGATAGCAGGGCCGGTACTCGGCGCCTGCGAGCTTCATGCGCCGCTGCGCGACGAACGAGCGCAGCAAATGATCGAGCGGTTCCATGATCGCCGGTTCCCCCGACAGCTCGAACGGTCCGTCGCGCTCGATCGCGTTGATACCGTATTCCTTGACGTTGCCGGCGACGATGCCGGAAAACGCGCGGCGCAAGTCCGCGGCGCGCTCGTGCACGGGGCTAGCAAGAGAAAGGCGCAGTCCGCGCATCGACTCATGCGTGACGTCGAATGGCCGCTGGAAATCGAGCGGGATATTCAGCAGCCAATTGAAGCCGAACGAGTCGCTCACCTGGCGGCGGTAGTCGCGCACGTGGGCAAGTCCCTGCACCAGAGCGCGGGCGACGCCGGCCGGATCGTCCAGAATGATCTGATAGCGCGACTGAGCGACAGCGCCCAGCGTCGCGCCGATGAAGCGATGGATCTGCTGGAAGTAATCCGCGCTGCCGGCAGGTCCCGTGAAAACGACCGGAAACGGCTGGTCGCGGTTGGCGGGGTCCAACAGGATGCCGAGCAAGTAGAGAATTTCCTCGGCGGTGCCGGCGCCGCCTGGAAACACGACGATGCCGTGTCCGAGGCGCACGAAGGCTTCCAAGCGCTTCTCGATGTCCGGCATGATGACCAGTTGACTGACGATTGGATTCGGCGGCTCGGCCGCGATGATGCCGGGTTCAGTCAATCCAAGATACCGGCCGCCGCCGATTCGTTGCTTCGAGTGGCCGATCGTCGCCCCTTTCATCGGGCCCTTCATGGCTCCAGGACCGCAACCGGTGCACACGTCCAGCGCGCGCAACCCCAGCTCATAGCCGACTTTCTTGGTGTATTCGTACTCGGCGCGCGGAATCGAGTGACCGCCCCAACAGAC
>JAYTQR010000056.1:0-7292 GCA_043746615.1 Gammaproteobacteria bacterium
GCACAGGAACACGAGCGAGGAGAGGCAACGCATGCTCGACACTTGGAACATCCCGTATTGCGTGGACAAGCGCTTCAGCGATGCGTCCATGATCGAGAAGACGCAGGCCGCGGCGATCATCGAGGTGATCCCGCGCAGGCGTTCCCTGGCTTGGTGACCGGCTGTCATCGGCATGGCAAGAACATCCCATTGAGCGCTACCCCCAATCGTGACGACGTATAGGGCCGCGGTATCGTCGACGCATTGTAATGGAGAGATGGGCGACGCGCGCAGACCGCCGGCACAAGGCGCGCAGGCCACTGGCGCAAGACGCGCAGGCCGCACGGCCCCGCCGGCGGAGCCGCCTCAGGCCGCGGCAGCGCCCTCAGCGAACCGCAAGGCGTTTTGCGCGTTGCACCACCAGGCGGCGGTCAGCAATTCGCCGTGGCGGCGGAGGAACACGGCGCGTAGCGCGTCGGGAATCGCCAAAAACGGCAACCATTGCTCCGGAAACACGTCGTTCGAGCCGACATAGAACCACGGATCGGCGCTGACTTCCTCATCATCAGTCTGCGCGGCGGGCAAATCGCGGAACACGCATTCGGTCAGCGTGCACAGCTCGTCGTAATCGTAGAAAAACACGCTGCCTTGACCGGTGACGCCGAAATTCTTCAAGAGCAAATCGCCGGGAAACACGTTGCCGGCTGCGAGATCCCGCAACGCGTTGCCGTATTCGATGACAGCGGACTCGGCCGCGGCCGGGTCCGCCTCGCGCAGAAATAGATTCAGCGGCCGCAGCCGTCGCTCGATATAGCAGTGTTCGACGATCAAATCCTCGCCGTCGATCCGGCAACTCTCGCTCGCTTCGCGCAGCAGTTCGTCGGCCAGCAGCGGCATGAAGCGTGCGCGCGGCAGCCGCAGGCGTTTGAACTCCTGCGCGTCGAGCAAACGCCCGGCGCGATCGTGCCGGAACACGAACCGATAGCGCTCGACGACGTCGGCGCGCGTGGTTTTTTTCGGTTCGCCGAAGCGGTCGCGGATGACCTTGAAAACGATGTCGTGAGACGGCAGCGTAAAGACGATCATCACAAGGCCACGTTCGCCCGGTGCGTGCACGAAACTGTCGATCGACGTCTCCAGATGGCGTTGCAGCGCGAAATAGCGCTCCGTCTTGCCTTGTTTCGCGCGCCCCAGAACCGTATACAGCTCGTCGATCGGCTTGCGCGGCATGAACGAGCGCAGCAGCGTGACCGTCGCGCCGACGACCGCGAGATCGACGTGAAAATATGACCGTGCGAATCCAAACAGCGATCCGATCTCGGCCCGCGACAACAGCACGGCGTCGATTCGCACACCGCCCGTCGAATTGGAAAATGCCAGGACCAGGGGCGTCATCGCCCCGTCGTCGATGAGCCGGCCGACCGCATAGGCGCAGTGGCCCCGATAGAACAGCGGCTCGATCAACTCGATCGACTCGGGCGCCGCGCTTTGCCTGTGGTGGTCGTAATGCCGGCCGATTTCCGCGCTGATCCGATGCACCGTGGCTTCGACATCGGCGAGCGCGGCGGCGAACGCCAGATCGTTCAAGATTTCGCTCGCCGCCGTCGGCAGCGAGGCGGCGCGGTAGACGCGCAGCGGCACGGTGCCGGACGAACGGCCGACGCTGGCCGCGCAAAATTCCACTTCGCGGTCGACGCCGACAGTGCCGAACAGATCGCGCGACACGGAATTGAAGAATGTCCGGTAAAAATTCTCGTCGGCGCGGCCGTCGATCAGGCGCGCGTAAATGCCTTTGATGCCGGCCCAGTACGCGGGGCCGCCGCATGCCGCGCCGCACCCGGCGGTCAGCGCGTGCAGGCAGGCGCTGACTCGCTGCTCGTACAGTTCGATCCGCGCGACCGAATCGCGCCGTGCCGCCCGCCAATCACGGGAGATAAAGTGCTGCGCGGCACGGCGCGTGATGCGGCGGAATTCCTCGTTGTACGCGCGGAAATGCTCCGCGATCATCTCCGCGATGGCCTCGGCATTGGTCTCGACCGGCAGAGCGGCAAGCGGCGGTGCCGCTCGCCCCGGCAGTACCGGTGCAGCCCTCATAAGCGCTCCATCCGCGCGGCGCGGCGGCGCCAAGCGTTCATGCCACTTCGCGCTTCGGCGACGGCGCGCCGGAACGGGCGGTGAACTGCTGCTCCTCGGTACTCCCGGACAGCGCCGCCGTCGAGCAGTGTCCGGCTGTGATCGCCGTTTGCACGGCGTCGAAGTAGCCGGTGCCGACGAAGGCCTGATGCTTGGCAGCGCGGTAGCCCGCGTTTTCGCAGGCAAATTCCCGCTGCTGCAGGTGCGAATAACCGAGCATGCCTGCATCGCGGTAGGCGCACGCCAGATCGAACATCGACAAATTGAGCGCGTGCCAGCCGGCGAGCGTGATGAACTGAAACCGGTAGCCCATCGCCGCGAGCTCTTCGCGCCAGCGCTGCATCGACGCCTGCGGCAAATTGGCCTGCCAATTGAAGGAGGGCGAGCAATTATAGGCGAGCAGCTTTTCGGGGAATGCGCGGTGTATTGCCTCGGCGAAGTGCTGCGCTTGCGCGAGATCCGGCCGCGAGGTTTCGCACCAGATTAGGTCCGCGTAGGGCGCATAGGCGAGACCCCGTGCGATCGCTTGGTCGATGCCGGCCTTGACCCGATAGAAGCCCTCGCTCGAGCGCTCACCGGTCAAAAAAGCGGCGTCGCGCGGGTCGTGATCCGACAGCAGCAGATTCGCCGCATCCGCATCGGTGCGGGCAATCAGCACCGTCGGGACGCCGGCGATGTCGGCGGCGAGCCGTGCCGCCACGAGTTTGTTGACGGCTTCATCGGTGGCGACCAAAACCTTGCCGCCCATGTGCCCGCATTTTTTCGCCGAGGACAATTGATCCTCGAAATGGATCGCGGCCGCGCCGGCGCGGATCAGCGCCTTGGTCAGTTCGAAGGCGTTCAGGTTGCCGCCGAACCCCGCCTCGGCGTCGGCGACGATCGGCGCCAGCCAATCGACCGTACCGCGGCCGTCCATATGATGAATCTGATCGGTGCGCAGCAGCGCGTTATTGATGCGTTCGACGACACGCGGCACCGAGTCGACCGGATAGAGGCTTTGATCCGGGTACATCTCGCCGGCCGTGTTCGCATCGCCGGCGACTTGCCAACCGGAGCAGTAGATCGCTTTGAGGCCCGCCTGCACGGCCTGCACGGCTTGGTTGCCGGTCATGCAGCCCAAGGCGCCAACGACCGTTTCCGTATGCAGCAGCCGCCAGAATTTCTCGGCGCCGAGACGCGCCAAGCTGTGCTCGATGTGCACCGATCCGCGCAGGCGGCCGACTTCCGCAGCCGCATAGGGGCGGCGCACGCCGCGCCATCGCGGGTTCTCAGTCCAATCGGCATGCAGCTGCCTGGTGCTTTCGGTTCGGTCGTACATCGCACATCTCCTGAGGCATCGTCGGTAAGGGACGCGCGGCCGCGCCGTTACACCGGCTCCGCTTGCGCGGCGGTGTCTGCCCAGATTAAAGTAAACTTCTGGCTATTTTCACAATTGAAATTTCACACTGTGAAATTCACAAAGGGAGCGGGGCGATGGCGGGACTGATCCGACAAGGCCATTTTCTCGGCACCAAGCTGCGTGCCTTGCGCAAGCGCAACGGTTTCACCCTCGATGAGCTTTCGGCACGCTGCGTGCAAATCGACGCGGCTGGAGCACCTTCCGTGTCCTACCTCAGCATGGTCGAAACCGGCAAGCGCATGCCGTCGCCGGACATGCTGCATATGCTGGCGGGTATCTTCAGCAAGGAACCGCGCTGGTTCCTCGACGAGAACACCGCAATCGAGGCGCCTCCGTCGCGACGCGAGCGCGGCGGACTCGCGGCGATGCCGTTGGAACCCGCGTTTCTGTTCTCCCACGAGTTGCTGCAGAACGCGCTGCCGGAGTTGCTGTCGCAGACCGGCACGAGCGGCCGGCAGTTCGCGCAACTGCTGATTCGCGTCTGGCAAGAAACGCATCACAACGATTTCCCCGACATCGAGCGCGCGGCGGAAGCGGCCGGCGGGCGCCGGATGCCGTTGACGCTGGAAGAAATGACCGCGATCTGCAATCGGCACGGTCTACACATCCGCTGGTTCGACGACGCGGCCCGCAAACCGACGGAGGCCATCGTGCGTGCGCGCTTTGCGGCGCCGGGCACCGTGTTTGTCAATAATCGGCTAAAGAAACAGCCGGACCGACTGAAGTACAACCTGGCGTTTTTCGTCGGCCACAAGATTCTACACAACGGCGACGGCCTGATCTCGCCGCACGGCGCAACGCCGTCGCGCGAGACGGAAGGAGCGGGCGCCGCCGGCGGCATGGGTGCGCAGGACGTGCTGTACGCCTGGCGGGATTTCGAGTGCAGCTTCTTTGCGGGCGCCTTGTTGTGTCCGCGGGTGCCGTTCCGGCGCTTCTTGATTCGCGAGGCACACAGCGTCGCGGCAGGTCAAAAACTCGGCGTCACGGCGGCGCTCGTCATGCGGCGCATGACCGCCGTCTCGCCGTACCGTCACTGGCATTTCTTCGATGCCTATCCTCCCGGCAACCTGCGCGCGGTGTACCGCGCAAACGGCATCCCGCTGCCATGGGGCAATATGAGCCTGGTGTCCGATCCTTGTCCGCGCTGGGCCGTGTTCCGTTTGCTGCAGCAAACGCCGGCACACACAGGCGCGTTGCCAAAACCGAAATCGCAAATTTCGGTCATGCAGGACGGCAAGCGCGCGCGTTTGTATTGCTGCCATTCGCTGCTGACGCGCGACGCTCTCGGCGCCCTGCACGTGCTCTCGGTCGGCGTTGACCTGCTGCCGGCGCTCGACGCGCAAGGCTTCGACGGCGAACGCATCGTCGGCGCCGTGGCCGACGCCTGCGCGCAGCACGGCGGCGATGGTCCGATCCCGGCGGCGGCGGCCGAACACCTGCGCGCGGTCTCGCAGGTGCTGAACATCGCCTGGATCGGCGCTGCTCTTGATCAGCCGGCGAGCGTCATATGTCCACGCAGCGGCGCCTGTCCGCGACGACCGCAGGGCTGTGTGTAGGGAGTTTGAGCGGGCGGCCACGACGCTTATGGCCGCCGGCAAGAAGCCGGGCCTCGAGAACATCCGAAAGACCATCGGCGGATCGCCGGAAACGATCCGGCAGATGTTGCGGCGGTACTGGACGAAGCTCGCCGCCCAGGTGTGCAGCCCAGCCGCATCGCTCATGCGGTTACCGACGGAGGTGGCGGATGTCGCTGAGGAACTCTGGCAGCGATCCCTTGCGCTGGCCGCCCAGACGGCGACCCACGACGACAACGCCGCCCACGAGCGGCTCGAACAGGTCAAGCGAGAGAATGACGTCCGTTCCCACGCGTTGGCCGTGAGGGAGCGAGCACTTCGCGAACGCGAAGAAGCACGCGACAAAACTCTGAAAGAGCTGCAGGAGCAGGTTGCGACGTTACTCTCCATCGTCAGTCGCAACTCTGAGACCATCGCCGCTTTGCAGACGGGCAAAACGGCCGCCGAGACGCAGGTGGAGAACTACCGGGAGCGATTGGCGCAGGTCATCGCCCGCGCGGTGGTGAGGAATCAGCCCGGGGGAATCAGAAGGCCCCGTCTGTCAAACCTGCGCGAGCGGCGGGGGCCAAAGGACTTCGCAAACTGAAAACCCGCAGAGCCCGACCCAATCCGAAAACGAGCGAAGCCCACCCGAAAGCGCTCCAAGAGGTAAACGATGGACTGTGTGACCGAAACCGTCTCCCTATTGCGCCGCCAAGCGGAGCTCGAGCTGCAGCTCCTCAACAATCCCGCGACCGCTGTGGCCACGGAGCGGGAACTGGCAAAGCTTGTGCACCGCCTTGAGGCCCACCCGCACGCACTAAATGCGGTGCTGCAAACCGCCCGCGCCTTACGGCGAACGCCGGATGCGGTCACGGCGCAGGACGTCGAAGCCTGGAATCCGGCCCTCTGAGGGGGCGAGGACTTCCCGCATCCGTATCCCTGGCAAACACACCAATCCTGTCGTTGTGTGCGATGGCGACGGCGCCATGGTCGGTGTCGTGACCAAAACGGATGTTGTTCGGCAGATCAGTCATTGCCGTGGCCGTGGTTGTACGGTCGAGGTCGGGACGGTGATGACCAAGGATATGAAGTTCACCCGTAGGAGCGCATTGGAAATTTGATCCCGTTTTTCGCTGTCAGGATCAAGAATTCGTCCCGGGTTACCGGCGTATTGAGCGGGGCACCATTCGTCTTCCAATATGGGATCAACTCGTTTAGGGCGATGGCGTCGAACGCCGAACCTGAGTGGATGTGTGCGCCGACCTCGGAGCCCCTTTCGATGATACAGACCGAGAACTCCCGGTGCATTTGACAGAGCTGACGAAGCCGGATCGCTGCACAGAGCCCTGCGGAGCCCGCGCCAACGATCAGTAAGAGGTGGACGCGGCTATGCGGAGATCTGCATAGCCGAGAAGTCTGGCGGCCTGTGACAGCAGATCGTCGTGCCTGATGATGACAAGGCGGTTTCGCGCCAAGGGCAGTATTCTCTCAACAAATGTCACATTCCCCCTCCTTTCTGTTGGTTGTCCGCGCCATGCCCTACCCCCTGAAAGCGATGCGTAACGTAGCGAAGATACCCGCGACCGCGAGCGCGAAAGACGCGAGGTGGATCGCCACCACGGCCGGTATTTTGATGCGATCGTTGTGAACGTAATCCTCCACCACCACCTGAAGACCAAGCGCCAGGTGGTAGAAAAGTGCGCTCAGCAATAGGACCATCAATACGGTGGTAAGCGGCGCGCGGAGCCACAGGATGAACGCGTCGTAGTCGTCTGCGGCGCGTTTGATCAACGAAGCGGCGAACCACAATGTCAACGGAACCAGAGTCACCGCCGTCACACGCTGCCTCCACCAATGTCCGACGCCCTCCCGCGCAGAGCCGAGCCGTTGCGTACGATCAAATGACGATCGCCTCTGTTGCCCCCTCATCGCCGCTATCCTTTCATACTGAAGCTGATGATCCAGGCAGTAAGGGTAAGGCCGCTACTGGCGGCAACCACCGCCCACCCGGAGGCATAGATCGCCTGGAGGTCAAAACCGTAGCCTGCGTCCCAAAAGAGATGCCGAATGCCGTTACAGAGGTGAAAGAAGAGCGAGAACGTCCACGCCAGCAGCAGGATAAGTCCCAGCGATGAGGCAAGAAAACTATGCAAGATGGAATAAGCATGCGCTCCCGCCGCCGCCGCGATCAGCCAGCAAACCAGCAACGGTGAGCCGACGCTTAG
>JAYTQR010000057.1:0-6234 GCA_043746615.1 Gammaproteobacteria bacterium
TCCGGCTATGGCCAGCCGCAGTCCCAATACGGCGACGCCAACGCGCAAATCGAGTTGCAAGCGAACGAAGCGCCGCCTCCGTTGCCGGTCTATGAGCAACCGCCTTGCCCGGCGCAAGGCTATTTGTGGACGCCGGGCTATTGGGCCTATGGGCCGGCCGGTTATTTCTGGGTGCCCGGCACGTGGGTATTGCCGCCGCAGGTCGGGCTGCTGTGGACGCCCGGCTACTGGGCGTGGAGCGCTGGGATATTCCTGTTTAATGCCGGCTATTGGGGTCCGCAGGTCGGCTTCTACGGCGGTATCTCTTACGGCGGCGGCTACTTCGGTCACGGCTTCGACGGCGGCCGTTGGGAAGGCGATCAATTCGCCTATAACCAGGCCGTCACCAACGTCAACGTGACCATCGTCCACAACACCTACAATCAGACCATCATCAACAACAACGTTTCGGCCACCCGGGTCAGCTACAACGGCGGTCCAAACGGCGTAACCGCGGCGATGACTTCGCGAGAGCAAATCGCTGCACGCGCTCCGCACATGGCGCGTACGCCGATGCAGGCGCTCCAGGTCAGAGCGGCGATCTCGAACCGCGCCCTGCTGCTGCAGGTCAATCACGGCCGCCCGGCGATTGCCGCGACGCCGCGCGCCGGCGCGTTCGATGCGCCGAACGTCGTGCGGGCGCGTGGGGCGATCGTGCCGCCGCGTGGTCAAGGCGCCGCACCGGGCGCCCCGATGGCGCCGATGATGCGCGACAATCAAAACAGGCCCTCGCCGCCGCCCGTTGCGCAGCCGAATGGTTATGCGCGCGGTAACGCCGGCCAGGAACGGCAATATCCGCAAGCCCCGCAGTACCAGCGAGCGCCCCAATACCACCCGGCGCCGCAGTATCAGTCGCCGCAGCAGAACCAACGGGCGCAGCAGTACGAGCGGTCACAACAGTACCAGCGAGCACAGCAGAACCAGCGGGCACAGCAGTACCAGCGGGCACAGCAGAACCAACGGGCACAGCAGTACCAGCGAGCGCCGGCGCATGGCGTTGCGCGTCCGCCGAATTCGCAACAGGGGCCGGCGCGGGCTCAGCCGCCGCGGCGGCCGCCAGCCAAGGCGGTGCCCGAACCGAAGCAGCGCCAGCCGGATCCGGGCAATCGCTAGCGCGGAGCCGGCCATCCGCTCATGCCTGCGGTGCCTTGCGGCTGTGGGTGCCGAGGGGCATGATCGGAGCGGGCGATCAGGGGGGCGGCGCTATGGATACTCTTGGGTTCACGGTGGCCGATGGCGTGGCCACGCTGCGTATTCAGCGCGAATCGGTCAGTAACGCGATCGATGTCTCGGTGATTCGCGCGCTGCACTACGCGCTCGATCAGATCCAGAAGGGGGACAGCGGTGCGCAAGCGGTCGTTTTGACCGGCAGCGGCGATGTCTTCTGCAGCGGGTTGGATTTGCATTCCGTCGATCTGACGACCCAGCAAGCGCGGCAGCGCGCGCATTTCGAGATGCGCCGCTTCATGGACCCTTTGATCTTGCGGTTGAGCGCGTTTCGCTATCCGATAATCGCGGCCGTCAACGGCGCGGCCGTCGGCGCCGGTATGAGTCTGGCGCTTGCCAGCGATATCATCGTCATCGGCGAGAGCGCATATTTTTGTCCATCGTTCGCGCGGTTGGGTTTGGTGCCTGACGCCGGCATCACGTTTCATTTGGCGCGCTGCATCGGCGCGAGTCGCTCGTTGTCCTCATTGTTGTTGGCGGAAAAAATCGACGCGCGCACGGCCCACCAATGGGGCCTTGCCTACGCGGTGGCGCCGGATGGCGAAGTCCTCGAACGGGCGATGCGGGTCGCCGCAGGCCTCGCGCATGGGCCGACGGCAGTGATCGGGCAGATCAGGGCGCTGCATGCGGTGACCTTCGATCATACCCTGGAGCAGCAATTGCGCGCCGAGCGCAGCGCGCAGGCAATCACCTTGGAGACGCATGATTGCGTCGAGGGCGTGCGAGCCTTTTTCGAGAAACGCGAACCGCATTTCTCCGAAAACTAGTCCCGGTGGAATGATCAGGCGGCAATCGAGCCTGCCCACGCCTTGATCTCGCGAATGTCCTGCGGCGTCGTGCGGCAGCAACCGCCGATCAGACGTGCGCCGGCCGCGTACCAATCGCGGGCGAGGTCCGCGAACCGGGTCCGGGCGGCACATCCTAGCCACCGCTTCGTACCGGCATCGTAGTGTTCTCCCGAATTCGGGTATGCGATCAACGGTTTCGCGGTTGACGCGCGCAGGCGCCCGAGCAGCGGTGCGACGAGTTCGGGCGACGTGCAATTCACGCCGATCGCGGCGACTTGCGCGAACGGGTTCAAGGCCGACGCGCAGTCGCCGATGTTCTGTCCCTCCCAGGTCATGGCGGCGTCGCCGCAGGAAAAACTGATCCAGCCGGCCGTGTCGGGCCGGCTCTCGAGCAGTTGCGCCAGAATCAGCGCCTCACGCAAGCTCGGGATCGTCTCAATCGCCAGTAAATCGGCACCCGCATCGGCCAACACCTCGAGCCGCGGCCGATGAAAACGCATCAGCGCCGCATCGTCAAGCGCATAGTGACCACGGTATTCCGCGCCGTCGCCGAGCATCGCGCCGTAGGGTCCGATGGAGGCGGCGACGAGGGGCCGCAAGCGGCTGGTACGATGGCTTCGATCGGCCCAAAACTCGTCTCTAGCCGCCAACGCCAATTCGATCGACTTGCGCATCAAGGCCGCGGCGCCCTCGGCGCCGATGCCTCGATGCGCGCAGGCCTCGAAGGTCGCCTGGTAGCTGGCCGTCGTCGCAACGTCCGCGCCGGCGCGAAAATACTCGAGGTGTGTCGCGTGGATCAACTCAGGCTGCTCGATCAACAGCTTTGCCGACCACAGCGGATCGCGTAAGTCGGCACCCCTGGCTTCGAGCTCGGTCGCGAGTCCGCCGTCGACGATCATCAGCGGCACCTGTTGTAAGAAGTCATCGATTGCATTACGGCGCATGCAGCACTCTCCGGCGTTGGCCGCTCTGCCGGCCGAACGGTTCATATAGCCGTGGGCGAGCAGAGCGACTCTGCCATAATTAAACGGCCCTGCCGTACATGTCGCGGCCACCGGCGAGGTAGGTATGCTGACCGCACAAATGATCAAGAACCGCCATTCCGACGTGTTCACGTATTTGCACGGCAACCTATGCAGCAGCGCGAGCCGCTGTCACGTGCCCGACGAAGCCTCATCGCAGAGTCTCGTCTATGTCAGCGACGCCGCGCAACTCCACGAGGCAGTGCGCCGCAAACCGGCGATTCTGATCATTCAGGCGAAATTCGCCGAAGAGGCACCTTCCGTCGCGGACATGGACACCGGCTGCTTCTCCGTGCAGAACATCTCGATGGGCATGGCCGTGTTGCTGAAATATTTCGATCGGAAATATGAGCGCTTCACTCAGTGGGGCCCGCGTCACGCAACCGCGGTCGTGCATGCACGGGCGCTCATCGGCGGCGGCGTCTTCCTCGGGCCTTATTGCGTCATCGGAGCGCAAGCGGTAATCGGCGACGGCTGCATGATCGGTGCTCACGCGGTCATTGAAAACGACGCGCGAATCGGCGCGCGCACGATCATTCATCCGCATGTCTTTGTCGGCGCCGCCTGCGAGATCGGCGCCGATTGCGAGATACATCCGCACACGAGCATCGGCGGCGACGGTTTCGGTTATGCCGTGGGCGCCGACCGCCGGCCGCGCAAAATCGCGCATCTCGGCAACGTCGTGATCGGCGATGAGGTCGAGATCGGCAGCAACTGCGCGATCGACCGGGCCACGTTGACCTCGACACACATTCGATCGGGCGCCAAGCTCGACAACATCTGCCACATTGCGCACAACTGCGATCTCGGCGAGAACGGCTTCTACACGGCAGGCTTCATGATGGGCGGCTCGACGAAGATCGGCCGCCGGTTCGTGACCGGCGGGAACTCCGTCGTCACCGCACACATCACCCTCGCCGACGATGTCGTGCTCGCGGGCCGCTCGACGGTCACGAGCGACGTGCCGGAGGCCGGACCCTATGGAGGTTACCCGCTGCAGCCGCTCAAGGAGGCGATGAAAACGATCGCGAACATCGGCCATTTGAACGAAATACGCCGCAACCTGAATCGCGTTATGAAGCATCTCGATCTCGCGGCGGAATGTTCCGACGGTACTCTCGAACGTTGAGCCGGTAATCGGCACGTGGCGGCGCCTCGAACCTGGGCTGAGTCATACCCGATCGTCGCGTCGCTGCTGGTGCTTGCGGTCGCGATGGTCAGCGTTCAAGTAGGTGCGGCGATCGCGAAGACGCTATTGCCGGCGCTAGGCGCATCGGGTACCGCGGCACTGCGCTTGTTTCTCGCGGCCGCGATGCTGCTGTGCGCCTGGCGTCCATGGCGCACGCGGCCGAGCCGCGCTGCGGCGCGTTCGATCGCCGTATACGGCCTCGCGATGGGCTGCATGAATCTGCTGTTCTATTGCGCACTGCGCACAATACCGCTTGGCATTGCCGTTGCGCTGGAATTTACCGGTCCGCTCGCGGTCGCAATGGTCGCCTCGCGCCGGACGTTGGATATTCTATGGATTGGGCTCGCCGCCGTCGGTTTATTGTTGTTGCTGCCACTGCACGCGACACGCGGTGCGCTCGACCGCGCGGGGATCGGATTCGCGCTCGGCGCCGGCGCGTGTTGGGCAATTTATATCGTCTTTGGGCGACGCGCGGGCAGTTTGCACGGCGGCCAGGCCGCCGCCCTGGGGATGCTCGTCGGCGCGCTGTTCGTCGTGCCGATCGGCATTGCCAATGCCGGCGCGCAGCTGTTGCGGCCGGCGCTTTGGCCGGCCGCGCTCGCCGTGGCGCTGTTGTCGAGCGCACTGCCGTATTCGCTGGAAATGTTCGCTCTGACGCGTTTGCCGGTGCGCACGTTTGGCGTGCTGATGAGCGCCGAACCGGCCGTTGCGGCGCTGTCCGGTCTCGCCATTCTCGGCGAGCGATTGAACGGCACGCAATGGGCCGCGATCGTCTGCATCATCCTCGCATCCGGCGGCAGCGCAGCGACGATCGGCTGGAGCGTAGCGGCGCCGATGGCCGATTAGCCGAGGCGGCGCGCCGGCGCGCCGCGCCCAACTTGCGCCGCGGCAGGTTTGCTGGGATTGATCAATGGGTGGCCAATCTGACCGCAAGATACAGTACGGCCGCGCCCGCCAGCGTCATCGCGGTCGTCAGAAATTTCGGATGCGCGTGGTAGCTTTCCGGGATCAGGTCGCTCGCGCCGATATATAGAAAAAATCCGGCGAACAGCGCCAGGACGACGCCGAACGCGCTGCTCGGCAGCACGTAGAACAAAGTCGAAGCGACCCCGAAAGCCGGGGCCAATGCGTCGGCGAGCAGCCATGTCAGGGCCAGCCGGCTCTTGCCGCGATTTTTCAACACGATGTTCATCGTATTGATCCCATCGGAAAAGTCATGCGACAACACCGCGATCGCGACGATCACGCCGATCGCCGGAGACGCCTGAAAGGCCACGCCGATCGCGACACCGTCGAGAAAACTGTGGATGCATAGAACGGCCGCACCGAGCGGTCCGCGCTCGCCGCCTGGCGCGTCCGCGGCGCCGTGGGTCAGGATCGAGCCGTGGAACAATAACAGCCGATCCAAGACCAGATACAACAGGAAGCCGACTGCGGTCCAAGCGATGATCGTCGCCGTACCGCGAGTTTGGGCGCCGAAAGCGAGCGCTTCCGGCATCAAATCGAAAAACGCCACGCCGATGACGGCCCCGGCGCTGAAACCCAGGATCAGATGCAGCTTGTCGTGAAGCCGGAACGCGAGCAAACCCCCGGCCACCGTGCTGAGGAAAGCCGCGCAGGCAATGACGGTGAGTAACACGGCTGGGAAAGTCCTGTCCATGCGCAGGCGCGGGGAGCCGCATTCTATGGCATTTGCGGTTTCCACACCGCCGCCGCCGCAACACGTCGTCTATTATAATATAGGGGGCTATAGTATAATCAACGGATGAGTCACGCACTGCGCGACAAGCAAAAGCTGCTGAACCGCGCCCGCCGCATCCGCGGTCAAGTCGAGGCGATCGAGCGCGCGCTCGAGGCCGAGGCGAGTTGCGCCGATGTGATGCAACTCATCACGAGTTGTCGTGGCGCCATCAACGGCTTGCTCGGCGTCGTCGTCGAGGATCACATTAAGACGCATTTCGGCGAGACG
>JAYTQR010000058.1:0-9530 GCA_043746615.1 Gammaproteobacteria bacterium
GTGCGCGACAATCGTAGCTTGGCGTCGAACCATTCACCGCTCGGCGAGATCTCGATCAGCCGGTCGCGCAGCGCTGGTCTGCGCAACAACCCGGCGAGCGGCAGCAAGGCATCGGCGCGCAGGTAGCTCGCGTGCGCGCTCAGATTGGTGAGTCCCGCGGCGTCGCCGCGCCAAGCGACGGTGAATTGCGCGGGCGGGTCGACGCGCCCGGACCTCGATGCGAGCATGCGCTCACCGTCGAGCGTCCAGCTGTTCGCGGCGTGCGTCAGGGTCAAATTGCCGCTGATTCGGTCGAACTCGGCCGCGGCGCCCGCGCTCGAGCGCGTGCGCACATCCCTGGCGGCGAAATCGAAGTCCGCTCGTGCGAGATCGCGGCCACGCCCGCGTGCCGCGAATTCAAATTCGCCGCTGCCCGATTCGAGATTGCTCAAATAGTCCGGCAGCAACAGCCGCCATCCGCGGAAAGAAATGTCGCGGGTCCGCACAGCTGCCGTCCACGTCAGGGTATTCAAATCGCCGAGGCCTCGAGCCGCCGCCGTGACGTTCAGTTCGCCGCCGAGGACGCGCGGCAGACGTCCGACGAAGCCGGCCGTGATCGCGCCGGCATCGCGCCGCATGGCGAAATCGACGCCGTTCAACACCAGTTGCGGCAGCGACGCATTCCAGTTCTCGATCGTGACGCGTCCCCCGCGGATCAGCAGAATGCCCGTCGGCAGATCATCAAGCGTCAGCTTCGCTGCGGAGGAATTGGCGCCGTCAATTTTGATCTCGGACGCCAGCGCGAAGCTCGCCGGGCCGATGCGCGCCAGGACGATGTCCGGCGCATCGAGTTCGACTCTGCCGGCGAACAATTTCCCGCTGAGGATCAGGCGCCAGACATCCAAGCCGATGCGTCCGCGCCGGGCCTGCGCCAATATCCGGCGATCGTCCTTCGAGCGCAGCTCCAGCTGCCGGAACGACAACTCCGGCCCGTACCAGCGCAACGCCGGGGCGACGTGCGCGAAGCGCACGTAGAAGCCGGTTTGTTGATGCACCCACCCCTTGATTTCCCGCTGATAGGCGGGCACGCGCTCGAGAGCGAGTTCGATGCCGAACAACGACACCGCCGCCAACAGCAGTAGTCCGGCCGCCGCGAACGCCAGGATCTTGCCGAGCTTGCGCGCAGTCATTTACATCAGGACGACGTCGTACTGGTCGACCGAGTACAGCGCCTCGGTTTGCAGCCGGATGGGCTTGCCGGTCGCGATTTCCAATTCGCCGAGTGCCGCGGACTCCTCATCGAGAAGCCGCTCTATCACGTCCTGATGCGCGAGTACCATCAACTGCTGACACTCGAATTGTCTTGCCTGACGCACGATCTCACGAAAGACCTCGTAGCAGACAGTTTCTGCTGTTTTCACGAACCCCCTACCCTCGCACGTTGGACAAACCTGGCACAGGACGTGTTCCAAACTTTCGCGGGTGCGCTTGCGCGTCATCTCGACCAGCCCGAGCGGTGACACCGAAGATATGTTGGTCTTGACGTGATCGGCAGCCAACGCCCTTTCCAGAGCCTGTATGACCTGCCGGCGGTGTTCAGTCTCCTCCATGTCGATGAAATCGATGATGATGATGCCGCCCAAATTGCGCAGTCGCATTTGTCTCGCGATGGCGACCGCCGCCTCGAGATTCGTGCGAAAAATCGTTTCCTCGAGATTCCGGTGCCCGACGAACGCGCCTGTGTTCACGTCGATCGTCGTCATTGCCTCGGTTTGATCGATGATCAAATGACCGCCAGACTTCAGATGCGCCTTGCGATCCAGGGCCTTTTGAATCTCTTCCTCGACGTGATGCAATTCGAACAGCGGGCGGGGCTCGGCGTGCAGCACGATGCGCGGCAGTGTCTCGGGCATGAACGTGGCGGCGAATTCCTGCATTTCGCGGTACGCCGCCAGCTGGTCGATCAGCACGCGATCGACATCGGGGCGCAATAAATCGCGCAAGGTGCGCAGGTGCAGCGGCAAATCCGCGTGCACCAACCTCCCCGGTTCGGTCCGCAGGCTCGTCTGCCGGATCACTTCCCAGAGCTTGCGCAGATAGATCATGTCGGAGCGCAAGGCGTCCGGCGTCGCATCCTCGGCCGCGGTGCGCACGATGAAACCGGCATTCTCGTCCGTCGCACCGTCGTCGCGCTCCACGTAGCCTTGCACCACGGCGCGCAGGCGTTCGCGTTCGCCCTCGCCCTCGATTCTCGCCGACACGCCGACGCCGCGGCCCTGGGGCATGAACACGAGATAACGCGACGGCAGCGTAATGTATGTCGTCAGCCGGGCGCCCTTGGTGCCGAGCGGATCCTTGACCACCTGCACCAAAATTTCGTTGCCCTCGGCGACCAGTGTGCGGATGCCTTCGGTGCGGGGCGGTTCCATGCCGGCATCGATGTGACGGGCGTCGAAAATATCCGAGGCGTGTAGGAATGCGGTGCGCTCCAAGCCAATTTCGATGAACGCCGCCTGCATGCCGGGCAGCACGCGCGATACGCGCCCCTTGTAGATGTTGCTGATCAGCCCGCGGCGGCTGGCGCGCTCGAGAAACAGTTCCTGCAGCACGCCGCTCTCGACGACCGCGGCACGCGCTTCGTGTGCGCTCGCGTTGATCAGAATTTCCGTACTCATCGGCGCCGCCAGCCGGCCACGCCCGCAGCGCGCAGCAACTGCGCGGTCTCGAAAATCGGCAGGCCCATGACTCCCGAATAGCTGCCGCGCAGATTCTCGACGAACACCGCCGCCAGGCCCTGGATCGCGTACGCGCCCGCCTTATCCGCAGGCTCTCCGGTGTGCCAATAGGCGCGCGCTTCCGCTGCATCGATCGCCCGCAGCGTCACCTCGCTGAGGCTGAGGCGCGACGCCGTACCGGCCGCCGTGCGTACGGCCACCGCGGTCAACACTTGATGGGTCCGGGCCGCTAGTGCGCGCAGCATGTCGACGCCGCTCGGCGCGTCCGCAGGTTTGCCGAGAATCTTGCCGCCCAAAACGACGGCGGTGTCGGCACCGAGCACCGGCGCGGCGCCCTGCTCGCCGATCCCCGCCCACCCGGCTTCGGCCTTGGCGACGGCCAGCCGAACGACATATTCGTCCGGCCGCTCGTCCGGCCGCACCGCCTCGTCCACGGCGACGCGGATCACTTGAAACGGAACGCCGATTTGAGCGAGCAGCTCGCGGCGTCGTGGCGACCCGGAAGCAAGATAAACGAACTCCGCAACCATGCTCCGAGGATAGCGCAACCAGGCCCTCAAGCTCGATGATACGGGTGGCGGGCGAGCAGGCTGGTCGCCCGGTAGACTTGTTCGGCGACAATGATCCGCACCAAGGCGTGCGGCAAGGTAAGAGGCGACAGCGACCAGCGGTAGTCCGCCCTGTCGACGCACGGCGCGGCAAGGCCATCCGGTCCGCCGATCAGGAACGCGAGCGGCTTGCCGTCTTGCAGGCGCTGCGCCAACCAGCGGCTCAATTGTTCCGTGCTCATCGGCGTCCCGGTCACTTCGAGCGCGACGACGTAATCCGAGGGATGCAAGGCGGCCTGCATGGCATCGCCCTCGCGCGCGACGGCCGGTTGCGGATTCTCACCGACTCGGCGCAGCGCCAGCCGGATCTCATGCAACTCCAGCGTCAGCGGCTTGCGCAAGCGTTGCCGGTATTCCTGAAAACCGGTATTGATCCAATCCGGCAGTCGCGTGCCGGCGGCGATTAATCGACAATTCATCGGCGCGCCGGTGGTCCGCTCAGCCGCGCGCGCCGGCGCGCTTGGCAGCCGTCATGTCCCATAGCTTTTCGAGACCGTAGAATTCGCGCACGCGCGGCAACATGACGTGCACGATCATTTCGTTCAGATCGATCAGCACCCAGTCGCTGTCTTGTCGACCTTCGACGCCGTGCGGACGAAATCCGGCCGCTTTGGTTTTTTCGACGACGCGCTCGGCGACCGAACGCACGTGGCGGTCGGACGTGCCGCTGGCGATGACCATGAAATCGGCGATGTCGGTCAACCCGCGGACGTCGAGTACCTTGATTTCAAGCGCCTTCATGTCGGCCAGAGCGCCGATGACGACTGTCTCGAGCGTGGGCAGCGGTTTCGGCTGAACTATGGCCGTGGCCTCGCCCTTGACCCTGGCCTTGGTGTTGATTTTGGTTTTCGTTTTGGTCTTGATCTCGGCCTTGGGACCCGGGCGCTTGCGGGCCGGCTGCTTGAGGGCCGACGTGGCGGGCGGTTTGGTGTTGCTGGCGGTCTTCTTGCTTGGCTGCGGCACTAAGTAACCCGTGATTTGGAATAACAATGAGCGTCGAGGATTAGTTTACGCACCGAGTCCGGCATCAGGAAGCGTGGATCCCGTCCCATCGCAATCAGCTGACGCACGTCGGTCGAGGAGATTTCCAGCTGCGTGACGGCATGAATGTAAATGCAGCCGGCGACGGATTCATGCAGATCGCCGATGCGGCCGGTGCCGCGGTCGACGAGAAGTTCGCCGAGCGGGCCCATGCCGGGCGCCCGCCAGCCGGGCCGGTGCGCGACGACCAGATGCGCCAACTGCAGCAACTCCCGCCACTGATACCATTTCGGCAGACTCAAGAACGCGTCCATGCCGACGATCAGACACAGACTGCGATCCGGATATTCGTGCCGCAACTCGCCGAGCGTCTCGACGGAGTACGAGGGCCCCGCTTTACGGACTTCCCGATCATCGACGACGAAACCCGCCTGACCGGCGGTGGCCGCCTGTACCATTTTCAGCCGCAGCTGCGCATCAGCCAACGGCTGATCACGATGTGGCGGGTTGCCGGCGGGCAGAAAACGGATTTCATTGAGGCGCAACGCCTGCTGCAACTCAAATGCGCTGCGCAGGTGCGCATAATGGATCGGATCGAAAGTACCGCCGAAAATTCCCATCGGGTTCATGGGCCTACCCTGCCTGAAACGGGGCGCGGTTGCAAAACGCCGGCCAGCGTCGCCGTCAGGCCGGCGAGTGCCGTCCAGGCCTCGCCGACAGCCAGACCCTTGATGATCTTGTCGGTACGGCTCGCTTGGACGATCAAGCTCGCCAACGGCAGATCGCGCAGTCGTGCGAGCGCGCGCACCGACGGAACGCTCACCTGGTTCCAGCCGCCGCCGCGCTGCGTCAAGCGCAACCGAGTGCGCTCGTTGACCTGCCACAGCCCGCGCAGTTCGCGCACCAACGCCCACAGCACCAGCGTCGGCTCTTTACCCTCGCTGCGCAGGCCGTCGAGAACGCGCAGCGCCCGCGCCGCGTCGCCGGCTGCGGCCGCTTCGGCCAACTGAAATACATCATAGCGCGCGCTGTCGGCGACCGACTGCTTGACGAGATCACCGGCAATCACACCGCCTTGCGCCAACAAAAACAGTTTCTCCAGTTCTTGGTTCGCCGCCGGTAAGTTCCCTTCGACGCGTTCGGCGATCAGCTGCGCCGCGGCGGGTGCAAGCTCGACGCCTGCGCGGCGCGCACGTGCGCGCAACCAGCCGGGCAGCGCCTCGGCATCGATCGGCCAGATCGGCAGCCATATGCCGCGTTGCACGATGCTCTGCACCCAGGCCGCATCGGCCGACTTCTTTTCGAGCCTGCCGCTTATCACCATCAGGAGCACGTCGGGCGGCGGGTCGGCTGCGAACTCGCGCAATTGGTCTGCGCCTTTGTCCGGCTTGCCGCTCGGCATGCGCAGCTCGACCAGACGCCGATCGGCGAACAACGACAGGGAGCGGACGGCGTGCCCAAGTTCGCCCCAGTCGAAGCTGCGATCGACGTGAAACACACGCCGATCGGCGAAGCCGGCGCCGCGCGCGGCGGCGCGTATCGCGTCAGCGGCCTCGCCGACCTGCAGCGGCTCGTCGCCGGACACGAGATAGACCGCCGCAAGGCCGCGTTGCAACGCGGCCGGAAGTTGTTCCAACTTCAATCGCAATTGTTCACCAGCGCGTATCGATGATGGCCGCCCGCGCCGCCGCGTATTCATCGGCCATCCGCTGCACCACGGTCGCAACGGTCGCAACTTCGTGGATGCCGCTGACGCTGTGGCCGGCGCTCCAAATGTCCTTCCAAGCCTTGAGCTCATTGTTGCCGCCGGCGCCAAAATCCATCGTTGCCTTGCCCGCCCGCGGCAGCTCGTCCGGATTGAAACCGGCTTGCGCAACGCTCGTGCGCAGGTAATTGCCGGCTACCCCGCTGAACAGCGCGGTGTAGACGATTTCCTCGGCGCAACTGTCGATCAACATCTGCTTGTAAGCCGCGCTCGCATTGGCTTCCTCCGTGGCGATGAAGCACGTGCCGAGATAGGCCAAATCGGCGCCGAGCGCCCGTGCGGCGAGCACATCGGCGCCGCTGCTCATGGCCCCCGACAAGACGATCGTACCGGCAAAGATTTCGCGAATCTCCTTGACCAGCGCAAAAGGACTCAACACGCCGGCGTGACCGCCGGCACCGGCGCACACGGCGATGATCCCGTCGACGCCTTGCGCGACCGCCTTCTCCGCATGACGGCGATTGATGACATCGTGCAGCACGATGCCGCCGTAGCGATGCGTGGCGGCGACCACGTCGGCGGGCGGCCGCAAACTCGTGATCAGGATGGGTACGCGATACTTGGCGCACAATGCAACGTCATGGTCCAGCCGATCGTTGCTGGCATGCACGATTTGATTGACCGCGAACGGGGCGACCTTTGCCGTAGGGTGCGCGCGCGCATAGGCGGCGAGTTCCTCGGTGATTTGCGCAAGCCAGTCGTCGAGCTGCGAGGCCGAGCGCGCATTCAAGGCCGGAAACGACCCGACGATGCCCGCCTTGCATTGCGCGAGCACGAGTCGCGGCGTGGAGACGATGAACATCGGCGCGCCGATCAACGGCAGGCGCAGGCGATCTTCCAATAGAGGGGGTACGGGCATCGGCAGCGCTCGACGGACGACGGGTGCGCCAGTATCGCGTACTCCGCACGAACACACACCTGCAGGTGAACTGCGCCGACCACTCGCCTATGCTGGAGGCCCTGATGAGCGCACGGACATGACGATGCAGACCGACACGGACCAAAAATATGCGACGCTGTTGTTCGAGCGCCGGGATGCGGTGGCTTACCTCACGCTGAATCGCCCGGACCGGCTCAATGCGCTCGATCTGCGGATGGTCGGCGAGCTGACGGCGGCAGCGACGGCGATCGGCGCCGATGCCGCCATTCGCGCCGTGTGCTTGACCGGCGCCGGCCGCGCTTTTTGCGCGGGCGCGGACCTGATGCGCGGCGGCGTTCTGGAGGGTGCGGCGGCAAGCCGCGGGACCACCGTCGGCGCGAGCATGCGGGAACATTTCAACCCGATGATCAGCGCCTGGTATCAACTGCCGATCCCGGTCGTCGTCGCCGTCAACGGCATCGCCGCCGGCGCCGGCGTCAGTTTGGCCCTGGCGGGCGATATCGTACTCGCGGCGCGCTCCGCCACATTCGCGCAACTGTTCGCACCGAAACTCGGCTTGATGCCCGACCTCGGCAGTACGTTCCACCTGCCGCGCATGCTCGGGACGGCCCGCGCCAAGGGATTGGCGTTGCTCGGCGACGCGCTGGCTGCCGAGGACGCCGCGCGCTGGGGACTGATCTGGGGCTGCTGCGACGACGCGGCTCTATCGGCCGAGGCCGAACGCATCTCGAGCCGCTTCGCCGTAGGCCCGAGCCAGGCGTACCGGCGCATCAAAGCGGTTTTCAACTCGGAGCCGCCGGGCACGCTGACGGAGCAGTTGGCGTTGGAGGCGGTGCTGCAGTCGGAACTTGCCGATACCGAGGATTTTGCCGAGGGGGTGCGCGCCTTTCACCACAAGGACCTGCCTCGCTTCCAAGGCCGGTAAGCATTTTTGCTGCGCTGCACTTAAGCAGCAGCAGCCGCTGCGCTCCCGCGCCATTCGACCTGGGCCGAGCGGCCGTTCCTGCTAATCTTGACGTCCGGCGGCCGCCAGAGAGGTTTTCATGCCGACGCTTTTTGAACGGATCATTAGCGGCGAACTGCCGGCATCGATCGTCTTTCGCGATGCGCGGGTCACCGCCTTCTTGGACATTCGGCCGGCTGCGCCGGTCCATATTTTGATCGTACCGAACAAGGCGATCGCAACTGTCAATGACATCGGCGACGAGGACGAGGCGCTGATTGGTTACATGATTCTGGTGGCGCGCGATTTGGCCAAGCAGCACGGCATCGCGCAAAGCGGATATCGATTGATCATCAATTGCAATGCCGACGGCGGTCAGGAAGTCTATCACCTGCACGTGCACCTACTGGGCGGACGGCGGCTGGGTCCGATGGTGCAGCGGGCTTGAGCCGCAGCCGGAATATCGACAACAACAAAGGATCAGGCGATGAAGAAAAGTAAACTCAGGGGCGCCGCCGTGCGCAGGTCGATGGCGCGCAAATCTAATGCGCCCCGACGGGCGGCGGCCGCAAAGCGGCCGGCGGGCGCAACGCGGCCGGCGCGGGCCAAATCGGCCGCCAAACCGCGCTCCGCGGCGCGGACCTCGGTGCAGGTGCGCGCGCCTGTACAGCGGCCGCTGTATCCGCCGATCGAGCCGCATCGGCACGGCTACTTGCGTGTGTCCGACGTTCACGAAATTTTCTACGAGGAATGCGGTAATCCCGCCGGCAAACCCGCGGTGTTCCTGCACGGCGGTCCCGGCGCTGGTTCGGACAAGCGCGCCCGGCAATTCTTCGATCCCCGCCATTACCGGATTGTCGTGTTCGATCAACGCGGTTGCGGGCGCAGCCGGCCGAGCGCCAGCCTGATCGAAAATACGACTTGGCATCTGGTCGCCGACATCGAGCGCTTGCGCAAGCATTTGGGGATCGAGCGCTGGCTCGTGTTCGGCGGTTCGTGGGGCAGCACGCTCGCGCTCGCCTACGCCGAAGCGCATCCCGAGCGGGTCACGGAGCTTCTCTTGCGCGGAATTTTCCTGCTGCGATATGGCGAAATCCGCTGGCTGTACCAACACGGCGCGTCGGAAATTTATCCCGACCGCTGGGAGGAATATCGCGACGCGATACCCGCCGACGAGCGCGACGACTTCTTGAGCGCCTATTACAAACGCCTGACCGGCGCCGATCAGCGCGCCGCACTCGCCGCCGCGCGCGCGTGGTCGATTTGGGAAGCCTCGACGAGTTTCCTGCACATCAACACCGACAACGTCAAGAAGTGGTCGGAGGCGCAGTTCGCGCTGGCCCTCGCGCGGATCGAATGCCATTATTTCGTCAATCGCGGATTTCTGCGCAGCGAGACACAGTTGCTCGACGACGTACCGCGGATACGGCACATTCCGGCGACGATCGTGCAGGGCCGCTACGATGTGGTGTGCCCGGCGCGCAGCGCCTGGGATTTGCATCGGGCATGGCCGGAAGCGGAATTGCGCATCACGCCAGACGCCGGACATTCCGCCTTCGAGCCGGCCAACGTGCACGAACTGGTACTCGCCACGGATCGCTACCGCAGCCGTTGAGGCGTGTGCCGCCGCCGCCGTTGC
>JAYTQR010000059.1:0-1539 GCA_043746615.1 Gammaproteobacteria bacterium
CTCAGCCTAGCGCGCGTCGTTGCCCAGGAGCACCACTTCGACGGTCTGCACCAGGATCGACAGATCGAACAAGAGGTTGTTGTTCTTGATGTAGTACAGATCGTACTGCAACTTCTCGATCGCATCCTGTTCGGAAGATCCATACGGGTAACACAGCTGCGCCCAACCGGTGATGCCCGGCTTGACGCAGTGGCGCTGCATATAATAGGGGATGTTCTCGGCCAGCGCCGCGACGAACTGGGGCCGCTCGGGCCGCGGACCGACGAAGCTCATGTCGCCGTACAGCACGTTCGCGATCTGCGGCAACTCATCGATACGCAGCTTGCGGATCACCGCGCCGACGCCGGTCATGCGCGCATCGCTTTTCTGCGCCCACCGCGCGGTGCCGTCCGACTCCGCATCGATCCGCATGCTGCGAAACTTCAGCAGCCGGAACGTTCGGCCGCCAACGCCCACCCGCTCCTGATGGTAGAACACCGGTGCGCGCCAGCCGTCCTCGAGCTTGATCGCGATCGCGGTGATCAGCATCAAGGGCAGCGTCAGCAGCAAAATCAGCAAGCTCGCAACCACATCGAGCGCAGATGCGGTGAACAGCCGCAGCGAACCGCGGTTGAACCCCTCACCGAAGATCAGCCAGCTCGGATTCACCACGTCGATCCGAACCCGGCCCGTCTCCCGCTCGAGAAACGTCGGCAGTTCCGTCACATCGACCCCGGCCAGGCGACATTCCAGCAGCTCGGCGATCGGAAAGTGCCGCCGCCGGTCGTCCATCGCAACGACGATCTCATCGACGCGCAGCGCCATGCACTGCTCGAGCAATGAACCGTTGCAGTCGAGCAACCGCTCCGCCGGCACCTCGGCGGCCTCCGCCTCCGGCCGCAGGAACCCCAACACGAGGAAGCCGCGCTGATCCGCACGGCGCCGCAGGGCCGCCACGGCCGCCGCCCCGCGCCCGGCGCCATAGACGAGCACGCGCCGCTTGAACCGCGTCGCGTCGATGACGTGGCTGAAACCGATCCGCAAGCCGACCACGAGCGCCGCCGCACTCAGCGCAGCGAGCAGCAGGACGCCCCGGCCAATCCATAAATCCGGAATCACGTAGAAAAAGAGCGCCGTGACCACCACACCGACGACCATCGCAGCGAGGACTCGCACGAAGATCCCCGCGCTGCGGGCACGTTGGCGCGCACTGTACAGGCCGAAGGCGAGAAAGCTCACCGCCACAGATGCGCTGAACGACAGGGCGCGCGGCCAGAGCGGCCCGTGCAGCCGATCGATCGTGCGCAGATTTGACCCGAAACGCACCCAGCCGGCGCCGATCAGCACGACGTAAAACAGCATCGTCTCAAACGCGGCCAGCGCCGCGAATGGCAGATGCACTTGCTGGCCGAACAGCCGAACGCGCATAGGCTCCTTGGGTGATGATTCGAGCGGCCCACTCGCGGCCGCGCCGCGGTCGATGCCGCCAGAGCCTGCAACCACCGATTCACTCCCTGAACCCTACGGCCAAACCGGGCTACGCCCTACCGCCGTTCCATG
>JAYTQR010000060.1:0-3635 GCA_043746615.1 Gammaproteobacteria bacterium
ATCGCGGTGATGTCCGCCGCGCAGCGGCACCGGTTGCTGGACGCCGCGGCGAGCGGACGCGCACTATTGTTGCGTGCCGATCTGCCCGGCCGGCACAGCGTCGGTGGATTGCCGCGCCGGGCGCTGATCGACGTGGACGGCGCACGGCTGCCTGGGTTGGTCCTCGGCGCATTGCGACAGGCCGCGGATCTGCAGAGCGCCGCTTTGCTGATCGAAACCGATCATGCCCCGGCCGGATTCGGTCCGGGAGCGCGAGTGCCGGTCACGTTGCTGTCGATCGAGCATTCCGGGCGTTTTTTGCCGCGCGGCGCGATTCTGTACGGCGACGATGGCGCCTATGTGTATGAACAACTTCCCAATGCACCAAGTGCCAAGGCGGCCCAGTACCGTCGGGTGAAAGTCACGCTGGTCCTAGCCGACGGCGACGGCTGGCTGGTCGATGGCGTCGGTGCCGGTGCAATGATCGTGGTGCAGGGCGCCGGCGTGTTGTGGTCGCTGCAAGGCTTGGGGAACCAAGCTGGCGATGATGAGGATTAGGGCGCGCGACGCATGTTGGCCGCTGTCGTCCGCGCCTCGCTCGCCAATCCGCGCATCGTCACGGCGTTCGCGTGCCTGATCGTGGTGCTCGGCGCGGCGGCGCTCGCCGCCGCCCGCTTCGACGTTTTTCCGGATTTCGCACCGCCGCACGTGCTCGTGCAAACCGAGGCGCCGGGACTCGATGCGACGCAAGTCGAAGCCCTGGTGACGAGGCCACTGGAAGGCCTCCTGGCCGGAACGGAGAACGTCAAAATGGTGCGTTCGACTTCCAGTCAGGGTCTATCGGCGATTCAAGTGGTGTTCGCCCGCGGCGGTGATCCGTACCGCCAGCGTCAGGTCGTCACGGAACGTCTGGCCGGATCGGCGAGTTTATTGCCGCAAGGCTCTGGCCCGCCGTTGTTGTCGCCGCTCAGTTCCTCGATGGAATATCTCCTGCACTTCGGCTACACGAGCGACCGGTTGTCGCCGATGCAGCTGCGCGACTTGGTGCAATGGACCGTCAAGCCGCAGATTCTTGCGGTGCCGGGTGTCGCGCAAGCGCAGATTTTCGGCGGCGAAGTGCGTGAACGCCAGATCGTCGTCGATCCGTTCAAGCTGGCCGCTGCGGGGTTTTCGCTCACCGACGTGTTGGCCGCCGCCCGGCACGCCACCGCGTCGATCGGCGGCGGCTACGTCGAGACCGCATCGCAGCGCATCGTCGTCGAGGCGTTGCCGTTCGGCACGACCGACGCGGCGCTGGCACAGGCGCTGGTCGGCACACGCGCGGACGGACCGGTGCGGCTCGGCGATTTGGCGACGGTACGCGAGGGCGCTGAGCCGCGCTTCGGCGATGCACTGATCGCGGGTAAGCCCGGTGTTCTGATCGAAACCTCGACGCAGTTCGGTGCAAACACGCTTGAAGTCACGCATGCGCTCGAAAGGCGGCTCGACGCGCTTGCGCCGGCGCTGGCCCGGCAAGGAGTGACCTATCATCCGGCATTGTTGCGGCCCGCCAGTTTCATCGAGAATGCAATCGCGAAATTGCGCAATTCACTGATCATCGGTGCCGCGCTCGTCGTCGCGTTGTTGCTCGCGACCTTACGCGATTGGCGCGGCGCACTGATCTCGTTCAGCGCCATACCGTTGACGCTGTTGACCACGGTCTGGATTCTCGAACTAGCGGGATTGAGCCTGAATACCATGACGCTTGGCGGTCTCGTCGTCGCGCTCGGCGTCGTCGTCGACGATGCGGTCATCGACGTCGAGAACATCTTGCGCCGCCGCCGCGGCGCCGCGTCCCACGCCGATCTGCAGGCGCTGTTCGTCGGTGCCTCTCTCGAAGTCCGGCGTCCGGTGCTGTACGCGACCGCCGCGGTCGCCGTGGCGTTCCTGCCGGTATTGATGATGTCCGGCTTGCAGGGGGCGTTCTTTCGGCCGTTGTCGATCTCGTTCCTGCTCGCCGTCGGGCTTTCGTTATTGGTCGCAATGAGCGCGACGCCGGCACTGTGCGTGCTCGCGATGACGCGCCACCAACCAAAGCCCGAGGCGGCATTTCTGCAACGCCTCAAGCACCGGCAACTTTGCACGATCGCCTGGCTGCATGCGCGGCCGCGCGCATCGCTCGCGATTCTGGTACTGAGTGGCGCCGCGGGGATCGTATCTCTGCCGCTGCTCGGCGCGCGGCTACTGCCGGATTTTCGTGAAAACTATCTGATTGCACACGCGTCGCTGCGCCCCGGAATCTCTTTGCAGGAGGCCGCGCGGGTCGGTACGCAAATAAGCAAGGGCCTGATCGCCATTGCGGGCGTCAAAAGCGTGGCCGAGCAGATCGGCCGCGCAGAGAACGGCCAGGACCCCGACGCGCCGAACAAAAGCGAATTCGAGGTGCAGATAGACCCTGGAAAGGGACGCAGCCCGAGTTCCATCGATGCGGCCATCCGGCATGTGTTCGCCGATTTTCCGAATCAGTTGGTGGAAATTTATTCGGTACTAGCGGAGCGCATCGGCGAAACCCTGTCGGGAGAATCGGCGCCGTTCTCGATCAACGTAATCGGTTCCGACCTCGACGCCGATGATCGGATCGGCGCGCAGATCGTCGATGTATTGCGGCGCGTGCCCAACAGCGGCACCGTGCGTCTGACCGTGCCGCAGCGCCAAGTGGAATTGCGCGTCGCGCTGATTCCGGCGCGGCTGGCGCTCTATGGCCTGCAGGCCGAGGATGCGCTGCGGACGATCAACGCCGCATTTCACGGCAGCCTCGCCGCCGAGGTCAATCAGGCGGACCGCAGCGTGCCGGTCGTCGTGCACATCGCCACCGGCGCCGTGAATCCACGAACGGTGGGCACGCTGTTGCTGCGCGGCCGCGGCGGCGCGTTGACTCCGCTCGCGGACGTGGCGCGCATCGAGATGGTACAGGCGCGCAGTCTGATCGAACATCAGGACGGCTTGCGCCGCCAGATCGTCGTTGCGACGCCGCGCGGCGCCGACCAAGCCGGGTACGCCAAGCGCGCGCGAGCGGCAATCGCGGCGCAGATCAAACTGCCGCCGGGCGTGTTTTTGCAGTATGCGGGCGTTGCCGAAGCGCAGAAAGCGGCTGCCGACGAACTGCTGCTGCATTCGGCCGCCGCGTTCGTGTTGATCGTGCTGCTGCTCGGTCTCGCCTTCGGCCGTGCGCGCCACGTGCTATTGGTGCTGCTCGCCTTGCCGAGCACGTTGATCGGCGGCGTCGCTGCCCTGGCGTTGACCGGCGCTACGCTGTCGCTCGGGTCGATGGTCGGCTTCGTCGCATTGTTCGGCATGGCCGCCCGCAATACAATTCTCTTGGTATCGCACTACGATCATCTGGTTCAGCAGGAACGGGAGTCTTGGAATCTGGCGACGGCGCTGCGTGGTGCGGCCGAACGGCTGACGCCGGTGCTGCTGACGGCGCTGCTGACCGGATTGGCGCTGCTGCCGGTCGCGCTGCAACTGCACCAACCGGGTCACGAAATCGAAGGTCCGATGGCGGTCGTGATACTCGGCGGTCTGGTGTCCTCGACGCTGGTCAGCCTGCTGTTGATTCCGCCGCTAGCGGCACGCTGGCTGCAGCCATCCTGACGGCGCGGCGCAAATCCGGACAA
>JAYTQR010000061.1:0-5901 GCA_043746615.1 Gammaproteobacteria bacterium
ACCGCTGCGCGTAGCCGAAGATCAAAGCATTGTGGCTGAATTTCGCGGCGTGCGAAATACCAACGGTCGCTCGACGGCCGCGGTCTGTTCGGCGTGGGCGACGGCAGCCGTCACCAGGTGGTGGTGCGGCGAGAACTCGCAGACCGGGTCCGCGTTCGCGGCGTCGCCGGTCAGCAGGTAGGCTTGACAACGGCAGCCGCCGAAATCCCGCGTCTTTTCCGGGCAACTGCGGCAAGGTTCCTTCATCCACGCGTCGCCGCGATACCGATTGAAGGCCGGCGAATCGAACCAGATCCACTCGATGGAGGCGTCGCGCACATTCGGAAATTCCAGCCCCGGCAGCATGCGCGCGGCGTGGCAGGGCAGCGCCGCGCCGTCCGGAGCGATCGCCAGAAAAATAGAACCCAGGCCGTTCATGCAAGCTTTCGGCCGGCGCTCGAAATAGTCGGGCACGACGAAATAGATTTTCATGCGCCCTCCGCTGCTCTCGCGGAAGCGGCGTGTCGTCTCTTCGGCCTGTTCGACTTGTGCTCGGCTCGGCAGCAGCTGGGCGCGGTTGTGCCAAGCCCAGCCGTAATACTGGGTGT
This sequence comes from Gammaproteobacteria bacterium, assembly GCA_043746615.1. Lineage (GTDB taxonomy): Bacteria > Pseudomonadota > Gammaproteobacteria > Steroidobacterales > Steroidobacteraceae > Bog-1198. The sequence continues at coordinate 588 of JAYTQR010000061.1, forward strand.
TCGCGAGTTCCACATAGTCGGCGCCGAGACGCTCGGCCATGTGCAGAATCTCCTCGACGTGATCGATGTTGAGGCGATGCAGAACGACGTTGAGCACCATCGGATACTCGTATTTCTTGATCAGCGCGGCCGCCTTGGACTTCAGCTCGAAGGTGCGTGTGCTGCTGAGGAAGTCGTTGATCTCTTGCGAGCTATCTTGGAAAGACAGCTGGATATGGTCGAGTCCGGCCGCCTGCAGGGCTCGGATGCGCGGTTCGCTGAGGCCGACTCCGGAGGTGATCAGGTTGATGTAATAGCCGAGCCGGTGCGCTTCGGCGACGACCGCCTCGAGATCGTCGCGTGCCAGCGGTTCACCGCCGGACAAGCCGAGCTGCACGGCGCCGAGCGCGCGCGCTTCGCGCAGCACGCGAAGCCAATCCTGGGTGGCGAGTTCGGGGCCGGCTTGCGCGAAGTCAGTCGGGTTGGAGCAGAACACACAGTGCAGCGGACACCGGTAAGTCAACTCCAACAGCAGCCAAAGCGGCGGTCCGGGCTTCGTTGCGGACGCGTTCATGGACCGATCACCAGCCATTTTTTCTCCACCGCCAGGTCGACGAATTTCATCACATCGGCGCTCAATCCCGGTGTCGCAAACGCGCGTTCGAGATCCGCCGTGATAGCGCCGATCGTCGCGGCACCGTCGCAGCGTTTCAGGATCTCGCCCGCGCTCGCGTTCAGCTTGATCATGCCCTCCGGGTACAGGAGCACATGCGCATTTTGGGCGGCTTCCCACTGCAACCGGAAGCCCGCAGCGATCGCGGGACGCGCGTCGGGACCGGCCATGTCCGCGCTCACAACGGCACTCCGTAGCGCAACGCCATCGCATCGCTCATCTGCCACAGCACGTCCAGTTTGAACTTCAAGATCTCGAGCGCGCGCTGCTGCAGCGCGCGCGTCGCGAAGCGCTCCAAGGTCAGCGCGAGACCGAATTCGACGTCGCGGCGCGCCAAATCGACGCGGCTCTGAAAGTAATGCAGGCCCTTTCGGTCGATCCAGGGATAGTGTTCGGGCCAATTCGCGAGACGTTGTTGATGGATTTGCGGCGCAAACAGCTCCGTCAACGACGCACAGACTGCCTCCGGCCACGGAGCGCGGCGCGCGAAATTCACATAGGCGTCGACCGCGAAGCGTACGCCCGGCAATACGTCGCTTAGGCCTTCCACATCGGCACGCGAGAGTCCCACGGCTTCGGCGAGGCGCAACCACGACTCGATACCGCCGGGATCCTCGCCGTACCCGTCGTGGTCGAGAATACGCTGCATCCAGATCCGGCGGACCGCGCGCTCCGGGCAATTCGCCAGGATCGCGGCATCCTTGATCGGGATGTTGATTTGATAATAGAAGCGGTTCGCGACCCAGCCGCGGATCTGGTCGCGGCTCGCACCGCCGGAGTTCAACAGCACATTGAACGGGTGATGAATATGATAGGCGCTGCCCAGCTGCCGCAGTTCGGCCTCGAACTCGCGACGGCTCCACGCCGCGTCGTTCATAGCACGATGTCCATGCCGTCCCATGCGACTTCGACGCCGCGACGGGCGAGCTCGGCGGCTTCGGCCGAGGTTTCATCGAGGATGGGATTGGTGTTGTTGATGTGAATCAATATTTTGCGTGTCGCGGCCGGCAGCCGGTCCAGCCACTCGAGCATGCCGCCAGTACCGCTCTGCGGCAGGTGACCGATATCGCGCGCGCGCTTGCGCGACAGACTCAATGAGATCATTTCATCGTCGCTCCAAAAGGTGCCGTCGACGAGCACGCAGGCGGCCGTTTGCATCTGACGCCACACGCGATCGTCGATAGCGCTCAGACCGGGCGCGTACAGCACCGCTCGGCCGGTGGCTAGATCCTCGATGATCAGCGCGATGTTATCGCCGTCGACCGGCGATTCCCGGTGCGGCGAATACGGAGCGGGCTTGCTCGCGACCGGCAACGCGCGCCAGCGTACGCCGGTGATTTCCTCGATCGCAAACGCGCCGCCGTCGAGCGGAATGCGGTGCCGGTCGACGCCGCAATAATGGGCAAGGACTTCCAGGATCGGATTGCCGCGAGTCAGGTCGGCGTAGGTGCTGTCGGTGCACCAGATCGGCCAGGGACGCACCGATTCGCGCAGCATGTACAGTCCGGTCGTGTGGTCGACCTGCCCGTCGACCAGCAGAATCGCGGCGATGGCGCTGTCGCGCAGCGCACGCGCCGGCTGCAATTCGGCGTTTGCCTGAATTTGCGCGCTGATGTCCGGCGAAGCGTTGACGAGGGCCCATGACGCGCCGCCGCTGACCGCGATCGACGACTGCGTGCGGGCACGCCCCTGCAAACGACCCTGACGGTAGGCTGCGCAGTTGGGGCAATTGCAGTTCCACTGAGGAAAGCCGCCGCCGGCGGCCGATCCCAACACGCGAATTTTCACGAGGAGGCGAGCGCCCGCCCGCTGGTGCGGGCGGCGCCCCGTTTGGCGGCTTAGCGGCTCGACACGTACATGGTGATTTCCATGCCAAAGCGCAGATCGGTAGCTTGCGGGGTTTCCCATTTCATCGGCAATCTCCTCGAGTGGGTGGCTTACCGATGTTCCGCCAGCGCACTCGGCCACCGAATCGGCAGCATCGTGATTCGCTGCTCATGATTTTCATGAGCCTGCCGCGACGCTGCAACCGGCGCGGCCCTGGTACCATGCCGCGGATGAGACTGCGGACGCGCCTGAACCTCGTGGTAGCCGGCCTCAGCGCCACCTTTGTGATCGTGCTGCTGTGCGCAGAGATCAATAGTAGCCGCAATACGGTGCGCGAAGAAATTCAGGCCGCAAACCAGGTGGCCTCGCACATGGTCAGTCGCCTTGCGGAGGTCTATGCGCTGATGGGCGGACCGAACATGGTACTGCAGTTCCTCAGCCGCCTCGGCCGCGTGCGCTCGAACGAAATCTACCTGTTGGCGCCGACCGGCGAAGTGCTGTATCGCTCGCCGCCTGCGACCTACAAGGCCGGACGCGACGCTCCGGCTTGGTTCACGCATCTTCTCGCACCCGAGGCGCCGAGGAATACGTTCGCGCTGAGCGGCGGCGTATCGTTGGTCGTGCAGGCCGAACCCTCCCGTGCCGTGCTCGATGCCTGGGATGAAGTGATTCGCCTGTCGGCGATCGCCGCCATCATGCTGGTCATCCTCAATGGGCTGGCGTTCTGGTTGATTGCGCGCGTACTCAAGCCATTTCCGATCATCGCGGACGGCCTGGAGCGCATACAGCGGGGCGACCTCGGCTTTCGGCTGCCGCCTCTTGCGGGGTTCGAGGCCCACGCGATCGGCGCCGCCTTCAACCGCATGGCGCAAGCAGTGGAGGATAAGGTGCGGGCCGAGCGTAAAGCGCAGGCCGCCGAAGCGCGCCTGGAGGAGCGGCGGGAACTGGCCTCGCTCGCCGATCAACGCGTCGAGGAAGAGCGGCGACTGATTGCCCACGAATTGCACGACGAGTTCGGCCAATCGGTCACGGCGATCCGCAGTCTCGCCCTCGCGATCGCGAGTCAGGGGGGCGCACGCGATCCGGCGACCGGCGAGATCGCACGCCTGATTTCCGACGAGGCGGCGCGCTTGTACGATGCAATGCACGGGCTGATACCGCGGCTGGCGCCCCTGTCGCTCGACACGCTTGGCCTTAGCGCGACCCTCGAGAATCTCGTACGGGATTGGCAGCGGCGCCGGCCGCAGGTCACGCTGCAGCTCGCCCAGACGCTCCCCGTCGATCTCGGCCCGAGTGTCGCGCTGGCGATCTATCGAGTAGTGCAAGAGGGGTTGATCAACGCGCTGCGGCACGCACGAGCCTCGAAGATCGACATCGACGTCCAAGCCGATCCGCACCGCGTCCTCGTGACGGTCGCGGACGATGGGATCGGTTTGCCCGCCGATTGGGCGAGACCCGGGCATTTCGGGTTGCGCGGGCTTACGGACCGCGTCGCGACCTTGGGCGGCATGTTCCGCATCGCGTGCAATGACGGGCGAGGCGTACGCTTGACAGCCGAAATTCCGCTCGTGCTGCCCGCATGATCAGCGTGCTGCCCGCATGATCCGCGTGCTGCTCGTCGATGACCACGCCGTCGTGCGCACGGGGTTCCGGCTGCTGCTGCAGTCCCTGACGCAAGTCTCGGTCGTCGCCGAGGCAGCCTCCGGGGAAGCGGCTTATCAATATTATTTCGATCTTCGGCCGGATGTCGTCGTCATGGATCTGGCGATGCCGGGCATGGGGGGTCTCGAGGCGCTGCGGCGCATCCGTGCTCGCGATCCCGAAGCAAGGGTGCTGACGCTATCGGCGCATGACGACCTCCTGCACGCCCGGCGCGCGCTGCAGGAGGGCGCACTCGGTTTTTTGTCGAAACGCAGCGCTCCGGAAGCCCTGGTCGAAGCGGTCACCACGATTGCCGCCGGCCGCCGTTATCTCGATACCGAACTCGCGCAAAAGATGGCGCTGGCGGAATTCGACGGCAGCGCCAAATCGCCGGTGGACCGGCTGTCGGAGCGAGAATTCGACGTGTTCGTCCGGCTCGCGAGCGGCGCGACCGTGCAGCGCATCGCCCAGGATTTGAATCTCTCGACATCGACGATCGGCACGCATCTGTACAACATCAAACAAAAGCTCGGCGTCGCCAATCAGTCCGAGCTGACGCTGATCGCGATCCGTCACGGGTTGATCGAAGCCTAAGCGCGCCAGTTTGGCGCGCGGCGCGTCGTTCCGCACGCCAATGTGGGTTATAGAGCAGACGGCGCCAACGGCGCGCCTTAGCCTCCTTCATCTACGCGACTGAATGCTGTCGAAGCGCACTGCGCGTCCAAGGCCGGGACCCGTGCCGGGCGCAGGCGGCCTATACGGCTGATCCCACCCGGCGCAGTGCCGGCTGGCTACGGATTGACCACAACTGGAGAAAGAAATGAACACGATGCCCTCAGTCTGGATCGTCATTGCCGGCGCCTTGGTCCTCGCCTTGCTCGCGGTAGCCGCATGGCTGTTCGCGCAAAGGAAAAAACAATCGGCAAGGCTACAGGAACGCTTCGGTGCGGAATACGGCCGAACCGTCGATGACTTGGGCGGCCGAGCCAAGGCCGAATCGGAGCTCAAAGCGCGGGAGAAGCGCGTCGTGGCGCTCAACATCATGCCTTTGGCGCCCGCCGAAGCGACACGCTTCAGTCAGGCTTGGAACGCGTTGCAAGGCCGATTCATCGACAACCCCAAGGGGGTCGTCGCCCAGGCCGATCAGTTGGTGCGTGAGTTGATGCTGAAGCGGGGCTACCCCGTCGGCGATTT
>JAYTQR010000062.1:0-23877 GCA_043746615.1 Gammaproteobacteria bacterium
CGCGTCGGGCGCGAATTCCCGTGCGGCCACCGCGGATTGCGGCGCCGCCAGGTAGACGAGGACGCATCGGTAGCGGGCCGTGCGCAGCGGCGGCGGTACGCCGTCGAGCGCCGCCAGTAGTTTGGCGTTGTTGGCCGCGTCGCCGGCGCCAGGGCCGGCATAGCGCGCCGAGTGGATTCCGGGCTCGTTGTCCAGCGCGTCCACTTCGAGGCCGGAATCGTCGGCTATGACCGCAGCGCCGGTCGCGGCCGCGGCATGGCGCGCCTTCAGCAGGGCGTTGGCCAAGTAGCTCGCGCCGTTTTCTTCCGGCGCGATGACGCCGGCTTCGCGCTGACCGACGACCACGAACGGCAACTCCGCGAGCAGCGCACGGAATTCCTGCAGCTTGCCGGCGTTGCCGGTCGCGACGACGAGGCGGCTAGACGCCGCGCGCACTGATTTGCGCGGCATGCAGCTGGGCGATGCCCCCCGTCGCCAGATCTAGCAATCGGTCGAGTTCGTGGCGGCGAAACGCATGTCCCTCCGCCGTGCCCTGCAGCTCGATGAATGCGCCGCCGCTGTTCATGACCACGTTCATGTCGGTTTCAGCGTTGGAATCCTCGGCGTAATCCAGGTCGAGCACCGCCGCGCCGCGGTAGATCCCGACCGACACCGCCGCGACTTGGCCGTGCAACGGGTTCGTGCGCAGTACGCGCCGCTCGATCAACGTGTCGACGGCATCGGCGAGCGCGACGAAGCCGCCGGTAATCGCGGCGGTGCGCGTGCCGCCGTCGGCTTGCAGAACGTCGCAATCGATCGTCACGGTGCGCTCGCCGATAGCCTTCAGGTCGACGACCGCGCGCAGTGCCCTGCCGATCAGCCGCTGAATTTCCTGCGTCCGGCCGGTCTGTTTGCCGCGCGCCGCCTCGCGGGCCGAGCGCGTGTGCGTCGCGCGCGGCAGCATGCCGTACTCGGCGGTTACCCAGCCTTGCGAACTTCCACGCAAGAACGCCGGCACCCCCTCTTCGACACTGGCCGTGCACAGTACGCGCGTCGCGCCGAACGCCACCAACACCGACCCCTCCGCATGGCTGGTGTAGGCCCGGGTAAAGGATACGGCGCGCAGTTCATCGGCGGCGCGGCCGCTCGGTCTCGGGTTCATGTGGGCTGCCAGCGCAGCGCCGCCGCGCTGGTGTTGTCGCTGTAGGGCGCGGACGCGTCGACCGCCCGGGCGCCGAGATCGGTCAGCGATTCGCGCAAGGCGTTGCCCGTGGATTGCGCGAACCGAATCAAGTCTTGGTCGTTCAAGTTCGCCCACAGGCCGTCGGTGCATAACAGCAGTACGTCGCCGGCGCGCAAGCGTCGGCGCGGCGAGATGCTCATCTCGGGCAACGTCGCGTCACCGCCGAGGCAGCATTCGACGTAGTTGCGCATCGGGTGGCCGGGCACCTCGGCTTCGGTGATCAAACCCTCGCGCAGCAGCACTTCGACATGGCTGTGATCGCGGGTGCGCTCGACCACATGCTGTTGGCGCAGTTGATACACCCGGCTGTCGCCGACGTGCGCCCAATAGGCGGCCGCCTCCTGGACCAGGCAAATCGCGCAGGTGGCACGCGGCCGCGCTTCGACGCCGAGACCGCCGCCGAGCTTGACAACCTCTTCGTGCGCCCGACCGAGCGACAAGTGCAAGAAGCCGAGCGGATCGAAAATCGGATGAGGCGATTGCCAAAAGGCCTCGAGCAGGGTCGCGAGCGCCGTTTCAGCCGCGCGCGCGCCCTGTGCGTGGCCGCCCATGCCGTCGATGACGACGAGGAGCGCCGCGTTGTCGTCGGCGGCCACCGCGACGCGGTCTTGATTTTCGTCGCGGTGGCCGATCAGGCTGACGTCCGCGGTCTCGATCTGCAATGAGCGCTCCCGGCCTTCTGATAAACTCCGTGCGAATTATCACTCATTAGTGGCCCATTGTGGTCGATAACGGCGCCAACCCCGATGATCCGTAGCATGACCGGCTTCGCGCGTCGCGAGCGCCAGTTCCCCTGGGGAATGCTCGCCTGGGAACTGCGCACCGTGAACCACCGCTTTCTCGAGGTCAGCTGCCGCCTGCCGGAGGAATTTCGCGCGGCGGAAGCGCAGTTCCGGCAAGCGATCGGCGGCGCCGTGCGCCGCGGCAAGGTCGAGTGCGCGCTGCACTTGCGCGCGACCCTCGCGCCGAATTCTCTCGACGTCGACGCGGTGTTGCTGACTTCGCTGACTTTACGCGTGCGGCAGATCGCCGAACAGGCGGGACCGGCCGCGCGCATCGAGGTGATGGACCTGCTGCGCTGGCCGGGCATCGTGCGCGACGCTCAGCGCGATGCGGCGCCGATGATCGAAGCGGCGCACGCCGTGCTCGGCGATGCGTTGATCGATTTGTCGCGGTTTCGCGCTAGCGAGGGCACGCGCCTGCGGGACGGGCTCGAGCAGCGCTGCGACGGGCTCTTAGAGTCCGTCGCGCGCGTGGCCCGGCGCCTTCCGGAAGTGCGCGCCCGCATGCACGCGAAGCTCAGCGAGCGGGTGGCCGAATTGGCCGCGAACGTCGACACCGCACGGCTCGAACAAGAAGTCGCGCTGCTCGCGCAGCGCATCGACGTCGACGAGGAGATCGACCGCCTGCGCGGTCACGTCGACGAGCTCCGCAAGACCTTCGAGGGAGGCGATCCGGCCGGTCGCCGCCTGGATTTTCTGATGCAGGAGCTGAACCGGGAAGCGAACACGCTGTCATCGAAGTCGCAGGACATCGAAACCACGCGGGCGGCGGTCGACATGAAGGTTTTAATAGAACAGATGCGCGAGCAAGTGCAGAACATCGAGTAGCGCGTCGTGAACGCCCACATCGACGCCGCCGGGCTGCGCGGGCGCCTGTTCGTGATCGCCGCGCCCTCCGGGGCCGGCAAGACCAGCTTGGTCAAAGCGTTGCTCGAACGCGCGCCGCAATTGCGGTTTTCGGTGTCTTACACGACGCGCAAGCCGCGGCCCAACGAGGTCGACGGCCGCGATTATCACTTCGTCTCCGCCGAGCGCTTTGCGGCGATGATCGGCGCCGGCGAATTCCTGGAACATGCGTCGGTCTTCGACAACCTTTACGGTACCGGTCTGCCGGCCGTGCGCGAGGCGCTTGACCGCGGCGAGCGCTTGCTGCTGGAAATCGATTGGCAGGGTGCACGCCAAGTGCGCGAGCGTCTGCCGGAAGCGCTGACGGTTTTCGTGCTGCCACCGTCGCTAGCGGCGCTCGAGCAGCGGCTGAAGCAGCGCAGCACCGACTCCGCGGCCGTGATCCGGCGCCGCTTGTGCGACTCGGTATCCGACCTTGCGCATTGGTCCGAATTCGATTTCGTCGTCATCAACGACCGCTTCGAAAAAGCGGTCGCGGATCTGCAGGCGATCGTCCTGGACCGGGGCGACGCGCTACGCGCCTCGAGGCCGGAGGTCCTGCGGCTGACCACCGCGTTGCTGGCGGCCGGATAGCTGGCCGGCGCGCCCGGATCTCTGCTACGCTAATCGACCCGCATTACCGGAATTTCAGCAATGGCTCGCATCACGGTCGAAGATTGTTTGCAGAACGAACCGAATCTATTCAATCTCGTGCTGCTCGCCGCCAAGCGCGCACGCCGCCTGGCGAACGGCGCCGAAGCGACCGTCGACTGGGAAAACGACAAGCCGACCGTCGTGGCGTTGCGCGAAATCGCAGCGGGCAACATCACGCTGGAAATGCTGGAAGAGCCCGAAGAACCGGCTCCGCAGCCGGTCAGCGAGCTCGACCTGCCGTCGGATTTCCGTGCGCCGCAGCTGGGGCTAGGGGACTGATCCCAAGGCCCCCCGCAGAGGACCAATGGACTATGCGTCTTCGATACTTGGTTTTCTGCCCGGTGTAAGACGCTCCACCGGGATTGGTCAGCTTTTAGACAAGCTCGAGACCTACCTGCCGCCCGCTCAGATAGAGCGGGTGCGCGAGGCCTACGAATTCGGCGCCGAACGCCACCAGGGACAGAAGCGCGTCTCCGGCGAACCGTACATCACCCATCCGGTGGCGGTGGCGGACATCCTCGCGGATTTGCACTTGGACGGCGACACCCTCGTCGCCGCCATTTTGCACGACGTCATCGAAGACACGCCGACGGCCAAGGCGGAAATCGTTTCGCTGTTCGGCCACGTGGTCGCGGAACTCGTCGACGGCGTCAGCAAACTGGATCAGATCCAATTCAAGAACCGCCAGGAAGCGCAAGCCGAAAGTTTCCGCAAGATGCTGCTCGCGATGGTGCGCGACATTCGCGTGATCATGGTCAAGCTCGCCGACCGCATGCACAACATGCGCACACTGGGTGTCATGCCTCCGGTCAAGCGGCGGCGCAGCGCGCGCGAAACCCTGGATATCTACGCCCCGATCGCCGAACGCCTGGGGCTCTACGCCGTCAAGCTGGAGCTCGAGGATCTGGGCTTCCGCGCCCTTTATCCGTACCGCTACAAGGTACTCGAGCGCGGGCTGAAAAAGACCCGCGGCAATCAAAAGGAATTCATCGGCAAAATCTCCGAGGCGTTCACGATTGCCCTGAAGAAGGCACAGATAGCCGCCGGCGTGGAGGGCCGCGAGAAGCACCTGTACAGCATCTACCGCAAGATGCAATCGAAGGGCGTCTCGCTGAATGAAATAGTCGACGTCTACGGATTTCGAATCGTCGTCGACTCGGCCGACACCTGCTATCGCACTTTGGGGCTGGTGCACGGCCTCTACAAGCCGATGCCGGGGCGCTTCAAGGACTACATCGCGATTCCGCGGGTCAACGGTTACCAGTCGCTGCATACGACGCTGTTCGGACCTAACGGCGTACCGATCGAGGTGCAGATCCGCTCCGAGGAGATGCATCGGGTCGCCGAATCCGGCATAGCCGCGCATTGGAAGTACAAATCCGGCGGCGACGTCTACGGCGGCCTCGAACACGACCGCGCGCGCGAATGGCTCGCCGGACTCGTGCAGATACACGAAGGCGGCAGTTCCGAGGAATTTCTGGAAAACGTCAAGGTCGATCTATTCCCGGACAAGGTCTACGTGTTCACGCCGAAGGGGAAAATCCTGCGGCTGCCCACAGGCGCCACCGCGGTCGATTTCGCCTACGCGATCCATACCGACGTCGGCAACCGCTGCGTCGCCGCCAAGGTGGATCGGCGCCTGGTGCCGTTGCGCACCCCGCTGCGCAACGGCCAAACCGTCGAGATCATCACCGCGAAGGGCGCGACGCCGAATCCGTCGTGGTCCAGCTTCTTGGTCACCGCAAAAGCACGGGCGGCGATCCGGCAATACCTGAAGAACTTGAAGCGCGGCGAGGCCGCCGAGCTCGGCCGGCGACTGCTCGGTCTCGCGCTCGAAGAGCTGTCGTTGAACCTGAAAAAAATTCCGCAGGCGGCTATCGCCGCGGTCGCCAAAGAGCTGAATCTGAAGGACGCGGGCGACTTGTTCGAGAAGATCGGTCTCGGCGAACGGCTCGCGCCGCTGGTCGCTCGCCTGCTGCAGCCCGCCGGCGCCGCCGGCGAGAATCAGGCGCCGGTCGGCGGGCCGTTGATGATCGCGGGAACCGAAGGCTTGCTGGTGACCTATGCGCGCTGCTGCTTGCCGATCCCCGACGATCCGATCATGGCGTATCTCAGCGCCGGCCGCGGCGTAGTGATCCACCGGCAGAATTGCGGTAATCTTTCCGAGTACCGGAAACAGCCGGACAAATGGCTTTCCGTCGCCTGGGAGGCCGCGCAAGGCCGTTTGTTCAGCTCCGAGATTCAATTGGAAGTCAGCAACCGCGTCGGCGCGCTCGCTGCGGTCGCCGCGAGTATCGCAGGCACGGAAACGAACATCGATCACGTGACTCTGGAAGAGCGGGACGCGGACACCTCGGCGCTGACGTTCGAACTGCAGGTACACGATCGCAAGCACCTGGCGCGCGTGATCCGGACCATTCGCCGCATGCCGGACGTGCGGCGCGTTTATCGCGCCTTGGCCTAACGGGGTATTACCGAGCGTCATGAATAAAGCCGTCATATCGACTTCGAACGCGCCCGCGGCGATCGGCACGTACTCGCAGGCGGTGCGCGCCGGCAATACTTTGTGGGTATCGGGACAAATCCCGTTGGACCCCATCACGAAGAACCTCGTGGAAGGCGGCATGGAAGCGCAAGTGCGCCGGGTCTTCGAAAATTTGCGTGCTATCGTGTTCGCCGCCGGCGCGAGCATGGACGATGTCGTGAAGGTGACGATCTTCTTGGTCGATCTCACGCACTTCGCACTCGTCAACGGCGTCATGGCCGAGTATTTCCGCGAACCGTACCCGGCGCGCGCTGCGGTCGGCGTGGCTTCGCTGCCGCGCGGCGCGCAAATTGAAGCGGAGTGCATCGTCGCACTGTGATCGCGCCGCGGCCGGTCACTGCATTGCGCGGCGTCGGCGAGGCGTTGGCGGCGCGCCTGCGCACGCTCGGCGTCGAAACGATCCAGGACCTCTTGTTCATGCTGCCGCTGCGTTACGAGGATCGTACGCGCGTCGTGCCGTTAGGCGAATTGCGGCCCGGGCAACGCGCCGCCGTGGAAGGCGCCGTGCAATTGACCGAGGTCGTGTACCGCGGCCGGCGTCAGCTGTTGTGCCGCATTGCGGACGGTTCCGGATTTCTGACGCTGCGGTTCTTTCATTTCACCGCGCAGCAGCAGCAAGGACTCGCGCGGGGATTGTGGGTCCGTTGTTTCGGCGAGGCGCGGCGGTCGGCAGTCGGTTTGGAAATCGTACATCCGGAATACCGGCGCGTCGACGCCGCGGCGGCGGCGCAGGCCGGCGATCACTTGACCCCCGTCTATCCCGCCACCGAAGGCCTCACGCAGGGACGTCTGCGCCTGCTCGTGCGCATGGCGCTCGACGAACTGCACGCCGAGGAGCTGCAAGATTGGTTGCCGGCGGCGTTGCTCGCCGATGCAGGGCTGCCGCCGCTCGCGGACGCCTTGCGGTTCGTGCACCGGCCGCCCGCGGACGCGCCAGTCGAGGTCCTGCTCGACCGGCGACATCCATGCCAACGCCGCTTGGCATTCGAGGAATTGTTGGCCCACCAACTGTCGTTGAAACTGCTGCGCCGGCGCGTACAAAGCGATCAAAGCTGGCCGCTCGCCGCGCACGACGAACTCAAGGAGAAATTGCTCGCCGCGTTGCCGTTTCGATTGACCCGCGCGCAAACCCGGGCGTTGCACGACATCGAGACCGACATCGCGCTGCCAAAGCCGATGCTGCGCTTGGTCCAGGGCGACGTGGGCTGCGGCAAGACGCTGGTGGCCGCGCTCGCAGCGGCGCGCGCGCTGCAGGCGGGCCGGCAAGCGGCGCTGATGGCGCCGACGGAATTGCTGGCCGACCAGCATGCACAGAACTTCAGAACCCTCTATGAGCCGCTCGGCATCGGCGTCGCGCTGCTGACGGGACGCCAGAGCGGCAAGGCGCGGATCGCGACGCTGCAGGGCATCAAGAGCGGAGCGCTGCCGCTGGTCATCGGTACGCACGCGCTGTTTCAAGAGGGCGTCGAGTTCGCCTCGCTCGCGCTCGTCATCGTCGATGAACAGCACCGCTTCGGCGTCCACCAGCGCCTCGCGCTGCGCGAAAAGGGCGTCGTCGACGGGCACCGGCCGCATCAGTTGATCATGACGGCGACGCCGATTCCACGCACGCTCGCCATGACGGCATACGCGGACCTGGATGTCTCGGTCATCGATGAACTGCCGCCTGGACGCAACCCCGTGCGCACTGTCGTGCTCGCCGAGACGCGCCGCGACGAAGTCGTCCGGCGGATCCGCGCCGCGTGCCTCGAAGGCCGCCAAATCTACTGGGTCTGTCCGTTGATCGACGAATCCGACGATTTGCCCTACCAGGCGGCGGAGGAAACCGCGGCGGCACTCGCGGCCGCGCTGCCGGAAATCACGGTTGGCCTCGTCCATGGACGCATGCCGGCCGCTGCGAAGGAGCGTACGATGCTGCGCTTCAGGGACCAAGGTATTCAGCTGCTCGTCGCGACGACCGTCATCGAGGTGGGCGTCGACGTGCCCAACGCGACGCTGATGGTCATCGAAAATGCCGAGAGAATGGGGCTCGCGCAGTTGCATCAATTGCGCGGCCGGGTCGGGCGCGGCCGACACGCGAGCAGCTGCGTCCTGCTGTACCGGGCACCGCTGTCGGCGCTCGCCCGCGAGCGCCTGGCGGTAATGCGCGCGACCAGTGACGGTTTCGAAGTGGCGCGGCGCGACTTGGACCTGCGTGGTCCCGGAGAATTGCTGGGGACGCGGCAGACCGGGCTGGCGCAAATGCGGATCGCGGATTTGCTCCGGGACGCCGACTTGCTGCCGCGCGTTCAAGCGGCGGCGGAGACGTTGCTGCACGATTGGCCGCAGCACGTGCCGCCGCTCGTGCGCCGCTGGGTCGGCCTCGCGGAACAGTATGGGCGCGTCGGGTAGAATGCAGTCATGATCGCGGGAAAGATACGACACGGCGATAAGATCGAATGGCTGCCGGCGGAACGCCTGGGCCAATGGCCGGTGGACGCGCGCTTGCGTCCTTGGTTGATCGGTAACGGCTTGCTGACGACGCGCTTGAAGGCCGCGTGCGGCGAACGGTTCGAGTTGCGGCAGACCGATCAATGGACCGGCCTGTTGGCTGACGAGCATAAGCGCTACCTGCCGTCCGGCGACGGCGCCGGCCTGTTCCGCGAGGTCGAAATGCGCTGCAACGGGCACATCTGGGTGTTTGCGCAAACGATCATGCCGGACGGCACGTTGAGCGCGCATCCATGGCTCGCCGAACTCGGTGATTCCGCGTTGGGGGAAACCTTGAGCGATCTGTCCGGCGTGCAGCGCAGCGCCTACGAGTTCGCGTGGCTGCCGGCGGCCGCTACGCTCGCCTCGCGGGCGTTGCGAGCGGCGCATCCGCAACCGCGGGGCCTGTGGGCGCGGCGCTCACGGATCTGCTTGCGCGGCGCACCGTTGCTGGTGCAGGAACTGTTTCTGCCCGCGATGGGTTCAGGCTAGGGCCGAGGTCGTAAGTGCCGCTGCCGCGCTCCGGCGACGAGTTGGCGCAGATGCTGATCGAGCGCTGGCGCTGGCTGGTCTATCGCTTGCGCTTTCATCCGTGGACGACGCACGCGCTGCCGCGCATCGGCGCGACGGCAGCGGATTACGCACGGCTGATGCGCTTGGACCGGCCGATCGGCACCTACCTGCTGCTGTGGCCGACGTTGTGGGCGCTTTGGATCGGCGGGCACGGCCGCCCCGATCCGCACGTGCTTTTGATTTTCGTCGCGGGCGTCGTGCTGATGCGGTCGGCGGGCTGCGTGATCAACGATTACGCCGATCGCAGCTTCGACCCGCACGTCGCGCGCACGCAGGATCGGCCGCTGGCCGCGGGGCGCGTGTCGACGCATGAGGCTCTGATGCTGTTCGCGATTCTCGCGTTGACGGCCTTGATATTGGCGCTGCAGTTGCATCGGGCGGCGCTGCTGTGGGCGGTCGCCGGAGCGTTTCTCGCGGTCACCTATCCGTTCATCAAGCGCTTTCTATCGGTGCCGCAGCTGTATTTGGGACTTTCGTTCGGCTGGGGAATCCCCATGGCGTTCGCCGCGCAGCTCTACAAAGTGCCGCGGGTTGCGTGGCTGCTGTTCCTGGCCAATTTGCTCTGGGTAACCGCCTACGACACGATTTACGCGATGGTCGACCGCGACGACGATCTGCGGATCGGCCTGCGTTCGACCGCGATCCTGTTCGGCGATTCCGATCGGCACATCATCGCGGTGCTGCAGGCGATGACCTTGCTCGCCCTGGTATTGGCTGGACGCATGGCTGGGCTCGGACCGTGGTACTTAGCCGGCCTCGCCGCGGCCGGCGCGTTTTTTGCTTATCAATTGTGGTTGATCAGGCGGCGCGATCCGCGGGCCTGCTTTCAGGCGTTCCTGAACAATCAATATGTCGGTCTCAGCGTCTTCGTCGGCATCCTGCTGCACTACATTTACCGGTGAGCGCGCGCGCCGTCCATGGCGCGCGGCGCATGGCCCCGATCGGCTCCCCGCCGGCTCGTCAACCAGATGCCGCGTTGTCGGTTGACTATGGGGCCGGCTGATCGAATACTGGCGCGCGGCGCAACCGCGCGCGCGGCGATGCCGGTGAGGTGCTCATGATGTTGAGAAACGATTGGACGCTGGCCGAGGTGGAAGCGCTGTTCGCGCGGCCTTTCATGGACCTGCTGCTCGACGCCCAGCTTGTCCATCGCCGCCATCATGCGGCGAATACCGTGCAGGTCAGCACGCTACTCAGCATCAAGACCGGTGCGTGCCCCGAGGACTGCGCCTACTGCCCGCAAAGCGCGCGCTACGACACGGGCCTCGCCGCCGAGGAGCTCCTCGATGTGGACACGGTCGTTGCGCGCGCGCGCGCGGCGCAAGCCTCCGGTGCGACGCGCTTTTGCATGGGCGCAGCCTACCGGTCGCCGAAACCGAAGGACTTGCGCAAAGTGATTGCGATGATCCGTGCCGTCAAGGACTTGGGTTTCGAGACTTGCGCGACGCTCGGCATGCTAACCACCGGCCAGGCCGCCGAACTCAAGGCGGCCGGTCTCGATTATTACAATCACAATCTCGACACGTCGGCCGGGTACTACGAGAAAATCATCACGACACGCACTTTTCAGGATCGGCTGGATACTTTGCAAGCCGTGCGCGCTGCGGGCCTCAACGTTTGCTGCGGCGGCATCGTCGGCATGGGGGAGGCGCCGCGGGACCGTGCGCAGCTTCTGCATACGCTCGCGACGCTGCCGGTGCATCCGCAAAGCGTGCCGATCAACCAGCTCGTGCGCATCGCGGGCACGCCGCTCGCGGACGCGGACCCGCTCGATCCGTTCGATTTCGTGCGCACGATCGCGGTGGCCAGAATATTGATGCCGTGCTCGTACGTGCGTCTGTCGGCCGGCCGCGGCGAGATGAGCGACGAGCTGCAGGCCTTGTGTTTTCTCGCCGGGGCGAACTCGATTTTTTACGGCGAGAAATTGCTGACGACCGGCAATCCGGACATCGCGCACGATCGCGGACTGTTTGCGCGGCTGCAGATCGCCGCCGAGACCGCCAAGGCGGCGCAGAGCGGCGCCGCGACGACGTAAAGCCGGGCGCATGGACGAGGACGCCCAATTCGCTCTGGACCGAGCGTCGGTACGCCGCTCGTTCGATCGCGCGAGCACGACCTACGACGCGGCGGCGGTCCTGCAGAGGGAGGTCCGCGGCGAATTGCTGCGGCGTCTCGAGTTCGTGGACTTGACGCCTCGCGTCATCGTCGACGCCGGCGCGGCCACCGGTCACGGCAGCCGGGCGCTGAAGCGCCGCTACCCGCTGGCTCGCGTCATCGCCGTGGATTCGGCGCACGGCATGCTGCGCGCCGCTGCGCGCCAGCAGTCATGGCGCCGGCGCTTCGATCGAGTCTGCGCCGATGCGGCGCACTTGCCGCTCGGTGACGGCAGCGTCGATCTGATCCTCAGTAATTTGCTGCTGCATTGGTGCGCAACCGACGAGCTGTTCGGAGAATTCCGCCGGGTACTGGCGCCGCGTGGATTGTTGAGCTTCACGAGCTTGGGTCCCGATACGCTGCGCGAACTGCGCAGCGCCTGGGCGCGCGCGGACGCGCAGGGTCACGTCAACCCATTCATCGACATGCACGACCTGGGCGATGCGCTGGTGCGCGCCGGGTTCGCGGCTCCGGTTCTCGACGTCGAACGCTATACCTTGATGTATGCGCACGTACGCGGCGTCATGCGGGATCTGAAGGACGCCGGCGCGCACAGCGCCCTGGTCAACAGGCCGAGGGGTTTGACCGGTCGGCGGAAATTTACGGCGATGCTGGCGGCATACGAGGATTTCCGGCGCGACGGGCGCGTACCAGCAACTTATGAAATCGTTTTCGGCCATGCTTGGGCGCCGCTCGCAGGGCGTACACCGCAGCGCGCAGATACGGCCATCAGCGTCGATGCACTGAGACGCCAGCTGCGGCAACGGCCGCCGCCGTGATCCCGATCGGCCTGTTCGTCACGGGCACAGACACCGGCGTCGGCAAGACGCGCATCGCCACGGCGCTGTGCCGCGCCTACGCGGCGCGCGGACGGCGGGTCGCGGCCATGAAACCGGTGGCCTCCGGGTGCGCGGCGACGCCTGCGGGTCTGCGCAACGAGGATGCGCTGTCGCTGTGGCGCGCGATGACCGTGCCGGCGGATTACGAGGAGGTCAACCCCTACGCGTTCGAAGCGGCGATTGCGCCGCACCTGGCCGCAGCCGAGACGGCGACCACGATCGATTTCGCCGTGCTGGATCGCGCCTACGAGACGCTTAGGCAACGAAGCGATGCGCTCATCGTCGAGGGCGCGGGCGGCTGGCTGGTGCCGCTGGATGCGCACCGCAGCTTCGCGGATTTGGCGTTGCGATGGCATCTGGAGGTCATTTTGGTCGTCGGGATGCGGCTCGGCTGTTTGAATCACGCCTTATTGACCGCCGAGTCGATCGAGCGTCGCGGGCTACATCTGCGCGGCTGGGTCGCCAACGCGATCGATTTTCGCTACGACCGCTTGGCCGAGAACGTCGCCAGCTTGCGCATGCGGATCGGCGCGCCGTGTTTGGCAGTTTGCGATTTCGCGCCGGTCGGCGATACCGAGGCGCTTGCCGGCACTTTGGCTGCGCACCTTATTGGTGCTCGCTGAACTCACGCCGCGCGTCTCTCGGTTGCTTGAGGTGTTCATCTCTTCTAACATGCGCGAGCGTAGCGTGGAGACCGGACAGCCGATGGAACAGCGCATTGAACTCGCGCCCAATTGTTCGCTGACTCCGGTGGGTGCGAAGCTCTTCTTCGTGTCGATGTGCGTTTTTTCGCTCGGCGTGGCGCTGATTTTCGTGCTGCGGGGATTTTGGCCGGTGTTGCCGTTTTGGGCCCTCGATATGTTGCTGCTGGGGCTGGTGCTGCACGCGGCGATGCGGCGCCGTTTCGACACCCAGACCGTGCTGATCACCGAGTCCAGCGTCAGCCTGGTGACGCGATCGCGTCGCGGCGAGGTGAAAGAACAGTTTGCGCGGCACTGGGCGAAGGTTAGACTCCGCGGTCCGCGTACCCGGCTCGAGCCAAGCCGGCTCACGATCGAAAGTCGAGGCAAGGCCTTCGAGGTCGGCAGCTTCCTGACCGACGAGGAACGAGGCCGCCTGGCGGTGCGTTTGCGGGCGTTGGTGGGCGGCATGAACGAATCGCCGCCGCTCTACCGAGATAGCAGCGAGGGGTTCCGTTGAGATGAATGTGCATAGCAAGACTGCCGGTAAGACCCTGCGTGACGGGAGCGGCGCACGCCCGCGAGGCTCGACGCTGCCGTGTATGGCCGGCGCTGCCGCCGCCTGCGTACTGACCGGCGTTGCCGGCGCGACGACTTCGAACGGCTACAATATGCCGATCGGCGTGACCGATTTGTCCGTCGACATCTACCAATTGCATATGATGGTGTTCTGGATTTGCGTCGCCATCGCCGTGATCGTGTTCGGCGCGATGATCTATTCGATCGTGCGATTCCGCCATTCGCGCGGCGCCGTGCCCGACACGACCTTGGTGCATAGCACCAAGGTGGAGATCATTTGGACGATCGTTCCGTGCCTGATTCTGATCGCCATGGCAATCCCCGCAGCCGAATCGATCCTGAAAATCGAAGACACACGCCACTCGGATTTGTCGATCCGCGTGACCGGTTACCAGTGGAAGTGGCAATACCAGTACATGGGTGCCGCCGCCGGCATCAATTATTTCTCGACGTTGTCCCAGGACTCGAATTTCGCCCGCCAGCTGCACTCGGGAATCGATCCCAATACCGTGCCGAATTACCTGCTGTCGGTCGACCATCCGCTGGTGATACCCAGCGGAGTCAAAGTCCGGCTGCTGCTGACGTCGGAAGACGTCATCCACGCGTGGTGGGTCCCGGATTTCGGCATGAAGCGCGCCGCGATACCGGGGTTTATCAGCGAGATGTGGATCCGCGTGTTGCCCGGCAAAGAGGGCGTCTACCGCGGCCAGTGCGCGGCGCTGTGCGGCCGCGATCACGGCTTCATGCCGATCGTCGTCGACGTGAAGACTGCCGCCGACTTTCAGAAGTGGGTCGCACAGCAAAAGGCAGCGCTGCAGCAGCCGGCGGCGCCCGCGACGACGGCCATAGCGGCGCCGGTATCGGCAGCGGCCGCGCCGGCTCCGAGCGCGCACGCCTCGAAGAAAACAGCCGCCGAGCGGCCTGCGCCGCGTCTGACCGCGCAAGTTTTGAATTAACGGACCGACATTACTCCGAGAGAGGCACCGTCATGGCCCACGCTAGCGATACCGTACACGATGTTCACGACGACCGGCCGGCAACCGGCATCAAGCGCTGGCTGTTCGCGACGAATCACAAGGACATCGGCACGATGTACCTGGTCTTAAGTCTGATCATGTTCTTCGTCGGCGGGGCAATGGCCATGGTCATTCGCGCGGAGCTGTTCAAACCGGGCCTGCAATTCGTCGATCCGGCATTTTACAATCAGATGGTGACGCTGCACGGGCTCGTGATGATTTTCGGCGCCGTGATGCCCGCGTTCGTCGGACTCGCGAACTGGATGATTCCGCTGCAGATCGGCTCGCCCGACATGGCGCTGCCGCGCATGAACAATTTCAGCTTCTGGCTGTTGCCGTTCGCCTTAACGCTGATGCTGTCGACGCTGTTGGTGCCCGGCGGCGCGCCCGCCGGCGGCTGGACGATGTACCCACCGCTCGCGCTGCAATTCGGCGACAGCTTCCCGATGCTGATCTTCTCGGTTCACTTGCTGGGCGTATCGTCGATCATGGGTGCGATCAACGTCATCGTGACGATTCTGAACATGCGCGCGCCAGGCATGCCGCTGCTGAAAATGCCGCTGTTCTGTTGGTCGTGGCTGATCACTGCCTATTTGCTGATCGCGGTCATGCCGGTGCTCGCTGGCGCGGTGACGATGCTGTTGACCGATCACTTCTTCAAAACCAGCTTTTTCAACGCGGCGGGCGGCGGCGATCCGCTGATGTTCGAACACATTTTCTGGTTCTTCGGACATCCCGAGGTCTACATCATGATTTTGCCGGCTTTCGGCATTATCTCGGAAATCATCCCGACTTTCTCGCGCA
This sequence comes from Gammaproteobacteria bacterium, assembly GCA_043746615.1. Classification (GTDB taxonomy): domain Bacteria; phylum Pseudomonadota; class Gammaproteobacteria; order Steroidobacterales; family Steroidobacteraceae; genus Bog-1198. The sequence goes on from JAYTQR010000062.1 coordinate 15,203, forward strand.
AGCCGCTGTTCGGTGCGACCTCGATGATTTACGCGATCGCGTCGATCGCGTTCCTGTCATTCATCGTCTGGGGCCACCACATGTTCGCCGACGGCATGCCGACGTCGGCGCAGCTGTTCTTCATGATGTCGACGATGCTGATCGCGGTTCCCACCGGCGTGAAGGTGTTCAACTGGACTGCGACGCTGTGGCGCGGATCGCTATCCTTCGAGCCGCCGATGCTGTTCGCGCTCGGTTTTTTATTCATGTTCACGATCGGCGGTTTTTCCGGTCTGATGCTCGCGATCGTGCCGGCCGACTTTCAGTACAACCAAACGTATTTCGTCGTCGCGCATTTCCACTACGTACTCGTTCCCGGCGCGGTGTTCGCGATCATGGGCGCCGTGTATTACTGGCTGCCGAAATGGACCGGCAACATGTACAACATGACGGTGGCGAAATGGCACTTTTGGCTGTCGACGATTTTCGTCAATGTGCTGTTTTTTCCGCAACATTTTCTCGGCCTGGCGGGCATGCCGCGGCGCATTCCTGACTACGCGGTGCAGTTCACCGATTGGAACATGGTGTCCTCGATCGGCGGTTTCGGCTTCGGGCTGTCGCAACTCCTGTTTGCGCTCGCGATCATCCAATGCGTGCGCGGCGGCAAGAAGGCCACGGCTCGGGTCTGGGGCGATGCGGCGCCGCACGGTCTCGAATGGACGATCCCGTCGCCGGCGCCCTATCACAGCTTCCAGACCGCGCCCGAGGTACTTTGAGCGATGAGCGCAGCCGTGGACCTTAAGCGCCGCATTCGCAGCAGCGCGCTGCTGTGGATGGCGGTGGCGCTCGCGGTCTATGTCGCCTACATCGTCATGGCCATTTACCGCAGTCGTCACTGATGGCCGATCCAATCCGGCAGCGCGACGCGAACCGGCGCCTGGTCGGCGGGCTTCTGGTCATGGTGGCCGGCAGCTTCGCGTTCGGTTGGGCGCTCGTGCCCCTGTACAGCGTGTTCTGCAAGTTCACCGGCATCGGCAGCGCGGAGGCCAAGGAAGGACCGGAGGTCGTCCGCGGCGAAGTCTACGACGCAAATCGAGTCATCACCGTCGAGTTCGTCGCCAATCCCGCTTCGGTCGGCAGCTTCGACTTCCGGCCCAAAGCGGCGTCGATGCGCATTCACCCGGGCAAACTCTACGACACGGAGTTTTACGCCAAGAATTTGGCCGATGGTCCGACGGTCGCGCAGGCGGTGCCGAGCCTGGCCCCGTCCAGCGCCTGGAAATACTTCCACAAGACCCAATGCTTTTGCTTCAGCGCGCAGAAGTTCGCCGTCGGCGAGGGCCGCTGGATGCCGGTCCGCTTCATCGTCGATCCGCAGATACCGGTCAACATCGACCGGCTGACCTTGTCGTATACATTTTACGATACGACGCAATTCGCAGCGCGGCGATGACCGGGCTGCTTTAAACTAACCGCCGGAAAACTCTTCGAGATACCGCAATATGGCGCAAGCGCACGCTCCGAACGCAGATCATTACTATCTCCCGCACTCGAGTCCGTGGCCGATCTACGGTTCAGTGACGCTGTTCACGCTCATGGCGGGCGCGGTCGCCACTCTCAACAGCTGGCTGCCGGCGTGGTCCCTGGTTCCCGGATTTCTGCTGTTGGCCTCGCTGTTCATGTTCTGGTTCAGCACGGTCATCAAGGAAAGCGAAGGCGGCATGTACAACATGGCCGTCGACCGCTCGTTCCGCTTGGGCATGATGTGGTTCATATTTTCTGAAGTCATGTTCTTCGCCGCGTTCTTCGGCGCGTTGTTCTATGCGCGCTCGCTCGTCATGCCGTGGCTGTCCGGCGACGGCACGAAGATGCTGACGAATATCCTGTTGTGGAGCAATTACCACGGCGGGTGGCCCACCAACGGGCCGGCCGCGCTCGGCCCGCGCGCCAACGGCACGTACCAGACTATTCCGGCGCTGGGCTTGCCGGCCCTCAATACCGCAATTCTGTTATCCAGCGGCGTGACCATCACGATCGCCCATCATGCGCTGATCAAGGGATACCGCCGGCGCCTGATGATCTTTCTGGCGGCGACATTCTTGCTGGGATTCACATTCGTCGCACTGCAGGCCACCGAATACCACGAGGCGTATACCCGGCTCGGTCTGCAGCTCGGCACCGGCATTTACGGGTCCACGTTTTTCATGTTGACGGGCTTTCACGGTCTGCACGTGACGGTCGGCGCGATCATGCTCGTCGTGATCTGGTTGCGTGTGCTGAAGGGCCACTTCACACCGCAGCGTCACTTCGCGTTCGAAGCGGTTTCCTGGTATTGGCACTTCGTCGATGTGGTTTGGCTGGGGCTGTTTATTTTCGTCTATTGGCTCTAGTCGTTTGCTCGGGCACGCGGCTGCCGCTTCGCCTCAGGTGTGCGGCGGTCGGATCCAGCCTTGGCTGTAGGCGAGTATCAGCAGCAGGAACAGCGATACCGACAAGCCGACGCGCCACGCCAGCGCCGTGACCATTTTGCCGCCGTCCTGCGGTTTCGTGCTCGACAAGTGGAACAGGGCCTTACCGAGGCTGATCAGTATCAGCGCCAGGATCACCAGCACGATGTATTTGAACAACATGGAAATACTCCGTCGTCCGCAGGCAGCAAGAGAATTATAACGTGCCGATCAAGATGGGAATTCGCGAGTTCTCGCCGCGCCCGTTCACGACGCTGCTGACGCTCGCCTTGCTCGTGCTGCTGGTGTCGCTCGGCCGCTGGCAATTGCGCCGCGGCGCTGAGAAGCAGCGGCTGTACGACGAGTTCGCCGCCGGCACGCAGGCGACGATGCCCGTCGATGCGGCGACACCGCCGCTGCCGCGCTACCAGCACGTCGCGGCGAGCGGCCATTACGATCCGACCCGGCAAATATTGATCGATAACATGGGCAGTCCGGACGGACGGGCCGGCTACTTCGTGCTGACGCCGTTCGCGCTGCAGGGCGGCGGCTGGATCCTCGTCAATCGTGGCTGGGTGCCGCTCGGCGCGAGCCGCCGGGAACTACCGCAGGTGGCCGTTCCGGGCACTGAACGCACCATCAAGGGCCGCACCGACAACTTGCCGCGACCGGGCATCAGGCTGAGCGGCGCCGCTGCCCTGGCGCCGCCGTTTCCAGTCGTAGCGGATTTTCCGCGCTTCGCCGACGTGCAGCGTCTGCTGCGGGAGAAAACGTGGGTGCAGGCGGCGCCGCTCGTGCTACTCGACAAAGATCAGCCGGACGGCTATCTGCGCGCCTGGTCGGCGCCCGGCTTCCCGCCGATACGCCACATCGCCTATGCGGTGCAATGGTTCGGCCTCGCGTTGACCTTGGCGGTGATCTACGTCGTGACGAATGTACATCGCCGTGGCGATGCGGGAAACTCCTGAGGTGCGCGCCCCGGATCGCACTCACGGGCGGCTGCAACGGAGTTTCCTGATCGGCGTTGCCATGTTGTTCTTCGTCCCGCTGGCCATCGCCGTTTATCTTTATTACAGCGGCAGTGCCGACCATCCGCTGCGCACGGTCAACCACGGCGCGCTGGTCGAGCCGGCGCGGCCGCTGCCGGCATTGGCGTTGCCGTTGGCGGGCGCCGGCGCGACCCGGCCGGGATTTTTGCTGCACAAATGGACACTGCTGTACGTCGGCCCAGGAATCTGCGGCGAACGCTGCCGCGCCGCGCTGTACGACACGCGTCAGGTGCGGTTCGCGCTGAGTCGGGACATGCGGCGGGTGCAGCGGGTGTTCATCGCGGTCGGCGCGTGTTGCGACGAAACCTTCCTGCACACCCAGCATCCGGATCTGATCACGGTACGCGCCACCGCGGCCGCCGCGCCGTTGCTCGCGCTGCTGCCGGCCGTGAACGGCAGCGCACCGCCGGATGCTGGTCGCCTCTATTTGATCGACCCCAACGGCAATCTGATGATGACCTATAGCGCCAATGCCAAACCGAAAGACATACTCGAAGACATGAAACGCCTGCTGCAACTCTCGAACATCGGCTGACTCGTGCAACCGCAACGGCGTTTGTTGTGGTTCCGCCGCTTCGCCCTGCTCGGCGCGCTGCTCGCCGCGACCGTGGTCGTGCTCGGCGCCTGGGTGCGCTTGACGGATGCCGGACTCGGTTGCCCGGATTGGCCGGGTTGCTATGGCCACGTGTTTCCGCAGGCGGGCCAGGGGTTCGGTAAAGCCTTGCATGAAATGATTCACCGCTATTTCGCGACGACGCTCGGCGCCCTCGTCAGCACGTTGTTGCTGTGGGCGTTTTTCAATCGCAAGGAGCGCGGGCAGCCGCTCGCGCCGGTCATCGCGCTGTTCGTGATCGTTTGCATCCAGGGCGCGCTCGGCGCGTTGACGGTGACGCTGCTGCTGAAACCCTTGATCGTCACGGGACATCTGCTCGGCGGTTTGACGACGCTAGGCCTGTTGTGCTGGCTGTCGATGCAACCCGAGCGGCGCGGCCCCACGGACGGCGAGCGCCGGCTGCGCGTGTTCGCCGTCGTGTGCCTCGCCGCACTCACCATCCAGATCGCGCTCGGCGGGTGGACCAGCACGAACTATGCGGCCGTTGCCTGCCCCGATTTTCCGACCTGTCAAAATTCCTGGTGGCCGCACATGGACTACCGCAACGCGTTCGTGCTGTGGCGCGGCCTCAGTATCGATTACGAGGGCGGCATCCTCGCGAATCCGGCACGCGTCGCGATTCACTTCACCCACCGTTTGGGCGCCGCGGTGGTCGGAGCGGCGTTGATTACGTTGGGAATCTTGACTTGGACCCGCGCGAAAACGCGGCGCTTACGCGGCGCCGGCGCGTTGCTGATCCTCGCGGTGCTGATACAGATCACGATCGGCATCGCGATGGTGCGCTCGGGCGTGCCGTTGGCGCTCGCGACGCTGCACAACGCAGGAGCGGCGCTGCTCATCGTCGCGATGGTGATTCTGCTGCGATCGCTGTGGCCAGCGCCGGCGATCGGCATGGTAGGCTTATCCGGTGGCGATCACCCCCGATAACCCTTGCGTCGCCGCCGTCGGCACCGGCGGATGGCGCGATTTCCTCGAGCTGACCAAGCCGAAGGTCAGCCTGTTGATCGTGTTCACTGCCATCGTCGGCATGGTGCTCGCGTCGCCCGGCATGGTGCCGCTGCCCGCGCTGTTGTTCGGCGCGCTGGGCATCGCGATGGCATCGGGCTCTGCCGCCTCGTTCAACCACGTGCTCGACCGCCGCATCGATACGCAAATGGCGCGTACCCGCCGCCGCCCTCTGCCGGCCGGGCATTTGCAGCAGAGAGACGCCGTGGCTTTCGCCTCCGTGCTGGGAGTGGCATCGATGCTCGTGCTCTGGTTGGGCGTCAATGGGCTGACCGCGATCCTGACGTTTGCGTCGCTGATCGGTTACGCCGTCGTCTATACCGTGTGGCTGAAACGCGCGACACCGCAGAACATCGTCATCGGCGGTGCAGCCGGCGCCGCCCCGCCGGTGCTCGGCTGGATCGCCGTGACCAATCACGTCGATGCGCGCGCGCTATTGCTGTTCCTGATCGTCTTTACGTGGACGCCGCCGCACTTTTGGGCGCTGGCGATCGCACGGCGCGACGAGTATGCAAAGGCGGGCATCCCGATGCTGCCCGTCACGCACGGCATACCGTTCACCCGGCTGCAAATCGTGCTGTACACGATCTTGCTGATCGTCAGCACGCTGCTGCCGTATTTGACCGGCATGAGCGGCTTACTGTACCTCGCCGCGTCGATCGCGCTGAACGCGCGCTTCCTGTACTACGTACTCGCTCTGCACCGCGGGCGGCGCGCCGATATGCCGATGCGCACGTTCCGGTTCTCGATCACGTATTTGATGCTGCTGTTCGCGGCGCTGATCCTGGATCATTATTTCATGGTTCAAATTTAGGTCGCAACGAACTTCTGCGCGCCGACCGGCAATGAGCGCAAGCGCTTGCCGGTCGCGGCGTAGATCGCATTGCAGACGGCCGGCGCCACCAAAGCCACCGAGGGCTCGCCGATCCCTCCCGGAGATTCGTCGCTGTCGACCAGGTGCACGTCGATGCGGGGCATCTCGTGCGCGCGCAGCACCCGGTAGGTATCGAAATTCGATTGCTGCACGACGCCCCGCGAAATCGTGACATCGCCCCACAGCGTCTCGGTCAGTCCAAAGACGATGCCACCGGCGATTTGCGATTCGACGATGCGGGGATTGACGATTTGGCCGCAATCGACCGCGCAGACGATCCGGTGCACGGTAAGCACGCCGCCGTCGATCGAGATCTCGGCCACTTGCGCCAAGTGCGTCGCGTAGCCCTCCATCAGCGCAACGCCTTGATAGCGGCCTTTCGCGACCTTGCCCCAGGCCGCGCGTTCCGCGGCCAGCTGCAGCACGCGCCGGTGGCGCGGCTTCTTGCCGAGCAACTCCAGGCGGAACGCGAGTGGATCCTTGCCGGCCGCGACCGCCAGTTCATCCATGAAACTCTCGACGACGAAACAATTGATCGCGTGGCTCACGGAACGCATGTAGCCGACGTCGATGCCGATTTCCTGGCGCGTATAGGTCACCGACACGTTCGGAACGTCGTAGGGATAATTGACCGCGGCTTCGATGACCGAACTGTCGACGCCCTCGACCGGCGGAAACATCCGTGCCGTGACCGAAGGACTGACGATGTGCATTTGCCATGCGAGTAATTTGCCGTGCGCGTCGAAGCCGGCGCCGACGTGTTCCAGCGCCGGCGGCCGATAGGTGTCATGCGTCATGTCGTCCTCGCGGGTCCAGATCAATTGCACCGGCCGGCCGACGGCCTTGGATGCCTGCACCGCCGCCGGGATGAAATCGACGTCCAAACGCCGTCCGAACCCGCCGCCGAGCAAGGTCGTGTGGACCCGCACCCGATCGGCCGGCAGGTCTGCCGCCGCGGCCGCGGTGATTTGCGCGACTTTTTGCACCTGCGTGCCGACGTACAAGTCGCAGCCGTCGGCTTTGACGTCGGCCGTGCAATTCATCGGCTCCATCGTCGCGTGTGCGAGCAGCGGCGCCGAATAGACGGCACGGTGCGTCGCCGGCGCACTCTTCAGCGCCTGCGCCGCGTCGCCGTCGGCACGCGCCGAGAGCCCAGGTCTAAACGACGCCTCGACGAGCATCGCATTGATTGCCGCATTGTCGAGCCGCGCGTTCGCGCCCTCATCCCAGGTCACAGTCAAAGCGTTGCGGGCTTGCAGCGCCTGCCAGTAGTGATCAGCGACGACGATGACGCCGCGGTCCGTCGTCAGCACCTTGCGCACGCCCGGCATGCGCGACGCCGCCGCGGAATCGACAGCCGCCGGCTTGCCGCCCAGCACGGGACTTTGCCGGAACGCCGCGTACCACATGTGCGGCAAAACGACGTCGATGCCGTAGACGGCGCTGCCATCGACCTTGCTCGGCGTATCGGTACGGGCGACGCTCCGGCCTATGATCGTGAACTCGCTGCGGGGTTTCAACGCGACGTGCTGCGGAACCGGCAGCCGCGAAGCCGCCTCGGCGACCGCCCCGTAGGTGAGCGTCCGCCCGCCGGCAGCGGTGATCTCGCCCTGGTGCGCGATGCACGCGGCCGGATCGATGCGCCATTGCTCGGCGGCGGCGCGGATCAACAGTGTGCGCGCCTGCGCGCCGGCGATACGCAGCTTGTCCCAGGATTCCTGCACGCTGTTGCTGGTGCCGGTGATTTGCCCACCGTTTCCCGGACTGATGTACGCATCGCCGACCGGTGCCGCGACTATTTTGACCGCATCGAGGTCCACGGATAATTCTTCGGCCAGCAGCATCGGCAGCGCGGTGTAGACGCCCTGGCCCATTTCGGAGCGATCGACGATGAACGTGATCGTGTTGTCCGGCGCTATTTTGAGCCAGGCGTTCAACTGCCTGCCGCCGGCCGCCTTGCCTGGCGCGGACGCTTGCGCAGGCAGCGCTAGCGCTATGACCAATCCGCCGCTCAGCGTGGCGGCGGCGCCGAGAAAATCACGGCGGCTGAAATCTCCCGTGGCGCCGTTCATCGAGCTTTCTCCGCCTGCATCAAGGCCGCGGCCGCATGTATCGCCCGGCGGATCCGCGCATAGGTTCCGCAGCGGCAAATATTGCCGGCCATCGCGGCATCGATTTCGGCGTCCGTGGGGCGCGGGTTGGTGCGCAACAACGCCGCGGCCGACATGATTTGACCGGCCTGGCAATAACCGCATTGCGGTACGTCGATCTCGATCCAAGCTCTCTGCACGGCGTGATTGCGGTCCCGCGCCAACCCTTCGATCGTCGTCACGGTCTTGCCCGCGACCGCCGCGAGCGGCAGCACGCAGGAGCGCATCGGCGCGCCGTCCACATGTACCGTGCAGGCGCCGCACAGCGCGCGACCGCAACCGAACTTGGTGCCGGTCATTTTCAAATGATCGCGCAACACCCACAGCAGCGGTGTATCGGCAGCCGCATCGACGTCAAACGATTGATTATTGACGGTAATTTTCGTCATCGACATTGCTCCGCACGGCTCGCTCCGCCACCCGCCTCGATGTTACCCGTTGCGGCCCAGCGTACGCACGGGAATGTTACGATCGGCGGATGCCGACCCCATCGCGATTCTTTCCGCGCGTCTTTGCGCTCAGTGTTGCCGCGGCACTCGGCATCCTGCTGTGGCAGAT
>JAYTQR010000063.1:0-10528 GCA_043746615.1 Gammaproteobacteria bacterium
GCGATCGTCATGAATCAGCTGCAGGGGTGGATCTAGCGCGCCACTTGCGCCGCCTGCCGCCACGGTGCTAGATTCGCCCTGCCATGCGTGCCCGTACCCGAGTCGATTTGAGCGTGTTCTGCGGCTTGCCGCGGCTGCGTCCCGGCACGGCGCTGCGCCGCTAGGCGCAACCCCATTGCGCTACCGGTCGGCGCCGACAAGACCGGAACGAACTCCAAATGATGGTCCCCGAGCACCGCAGCCGGTGCGAGGCATGCTCGCCGCAAGTAAGAGAACACCATGCTGCCTAATCCGTCGACGAAATACCGCGCCTTTGCTCCGATCGATCTGCAGGATCGCACCTGGCCCAACCGCTGCATCGTGGCGCCCCCCGTCTGGTGCAGCGTCGATCTGCGCGACGGCAACCAAGCGCTGATCGAACCGATGGATGCGGCGCGCAAACGCCGCATGTTCGAGATGCTGGTCAAGACGGGGTTCAAGGAAATCGAAGTCGGATTTCCGGCCGCTTCGCAAACGGACTTCGATTTCGTGCGAGAAATCATTGAACGAGGGCTGATACCGGATGACGTGACGATACAAGTGCTGACCCAGGCACGGCCCGAACTGATCGCGCGCACCTATCAGTCGCTCGTCGGCGCGCGGCGCGCCATTGTGCACGTCTACAACTCGACCTCGGTCGCGCAGCGCCGCGTCGTGTTTCGGCTGGATCGTGCCGGCATCATCGACATCGCCGTGCGCGGCGCCACCGCCGTGCGCGAACATGCGCTGCGCGACCGCAACACCGAGTGGCTGTTCCAGTACAGTCCGGAAAGCTTCACCGGTACGGAACTGGATTTCGCCGTGGAGATTTGCGATGCGGTCAACGCGGTCTGGGAACCGACGCCGCAGCACAAGTCGATCTTGAATCTGCCGGCAACCGTCGAGATGGCGACACCGAATATTTATGCCGATCAAATCGAGTGGTTCGGCCGGCACATCGGCAAGCGCCAATCGCTCATTCTCAGCATCCATCCGCATAACGACCGCGGCACCGCGGTCGCGGCGGCGGAATTGGCCGTCATGGCCGGCGCCGAGCGCATCGAAGGGACTTTGTTCGGCAACGGCGAGCGCACCGGCAACGTCGATATTGTGAGCTTAGCTCTTAACATGTATACGCAAGGCATTGATCCTAAGCTTAATTTTTCGAACATCAACGAGACGGCGCGCTGCGCTGAAGCCTGCACGCAGTTGCCGATCCATCCGCGCCATCCGTACGTCGGCGACCTGGTGTTCACCGCATTTTCCGGATCGCATCAAGATGCAATCAAAAAAGGCCTGGCGGCACGCGCGTCCGACGAGCTCTGGGACGTGCCGTATCTGCCGATCGATCCGTCGGATTTGGGGCGCTCGTACGACTCGATCATCAGGGTCAATAGCCAGTCCGGCAAGGGCGGTGTCGCTTACCTGCTGGAAAGAGACTACCAATTGGTGATGCCGCGGCGCCTGCAGATCGAATTCAGCCAAGTCGTACAATCTGCTGCAGATACCACGGGTAAAGAGCTGACTTCGCAGGAAATATGGGATTTGTTCAAGCATGAGTACCTGCAGCGGCAACAGCCGTTCGTGTACCGCTCCCACCAGCTCGCGGCATCGACCGACGGTGCCGACAGCGAGCGGCTGACACTGCAGATCGAACGCGGCGGACGGCCCGAAACCCTGCACGGGCAGGGCTCCGGCCCGATCGATGCCGCGGTCCAGGCCGTGGGGTTGGATTTCGACGTGCTCTCCTACGAGGAACATTCCCGTGGCCAGGGCAGCGCCGCCCAGGCCGTGTCGTACATCGAGATCACGACGCGATCGAGGCGCACGCTGTTCGGTGCCGGCATGCACCCCAACATCATCACCGCATCGCTGCTCGCCGTGTTGTCGGCCGTCAACCGTGCAATTGCTGCGGGTGCGCTGCCGGTAAGCGCAGAAAAGGCCCGTACCGGCACTTGATGACTGTTGTATGCCTGGCGGAATCGGCTATAGTGCCGAGCTTTCGTGCCCCGTAGGGGTAGTCGATCCTATTGATTTCAGAGGCTTTTCGCGAACAATGAGCGAACGCGCAGACGAACACTTCAACATCGATGATGACTTTCTCGGCGAGGCCGAAGAAGCTCAAGACTTCGATCCTTTGCTGGAACGCACCGAACGGCGGCCCAAAGCGGCCGCACTGCCCAAGCGCGGCAAGGCCGCTTGGAGCCGCGTCGAGGATGTGTTGGCCGAACGACAGTTGGAAAAAGAGCTGCGCGACATCTTCGAGGACGAATAGCACGGCCGAGCAGCATCCAGCCTGGGTCGTGCTCAAATTCGGCGGCACCAGCGTGTCGACCGCCGTCAATTGGCACAACATCGTCGGCGTCGTGCGTGCGCGGCTGGCGGCGAACCTGCGTCCCGTCATCGTGCATTCCGCCCTGTCCGGTATCACCGACCGTCTGGAAGCGCTGCTCGCGGCCGCGCTCGAGGGGCATCACGGTGCGGTGCTCGGCGGCATCGAAACTGCTCACCGCGATCTCGCCACCGCCTTGCACGTGCTTCCCGGCGCGCACTTCGAGCAGTTTTTGGACGAGCTGCGCAGGATCGCCGAGTCGCTCGCGGAGACGCGCGAAGCGAGCGACCGCCTGCGCGCCCGCGTCATGGCGATGGGCGAATTGTTGGCAACGACGCTCGGTGCGGCGTTCCTGAACTCGCAGGGAATCGCCACTGCGTGGCTCGACGCGCGCCGCGTGCTGCGCTCCGAGCAGCGGGATCATGCGACCGCCGCGGCCGGGTTCCTCTCGGCGACCTGCGACTACAGCCCGGATCCGCGGCTGCAAGCCGAATGGCGTGCGCTCGATCAGGTGATCCTCACCCAAGGGTTCATCGCGGCGAACGACGGCGGCGAAACGGTGCTGCTCGGCCGGGGCGGCTCGGACACGAGCGGAGCCTACCTCGCCGCGAAGCTCGCCGCGTGCCGCCTGGAAATCTGGACGGACGTGCCGGGACTGTTCAGTGCGAATCCGCGCGCGGTGCCGACGGCGCGCTTGCTGCGCGCGCTGCATTACGACGAGGCGCAGGAAATCGCCAGCAACGGCGCCAAAGTCCTGCACCCGCGCTGCGTGATGCCGCTGCGCCAATACGCGATCCCGCTGCATGTCTACGCGACCCAGGCGCCGCAGCTCGAAGGCACGGTCGTCTCGGCGAATGTCGCCGACAGCGCGGCACAGGTCAAGGCGATCGCGATCAAGAAAGGCATCACGCTGGTCTCGATGGAAAGCCCGGGCATGTGGCATCAGGCCGGCTTCCTGGCCGACGCGTTCCAGGTGTTCAAGGGGCAGGGCCTGTCGGTCGATTTGGTGTCGACTTCGGAGACCAACGTGACGGTGTCGCTGGATCCGGCGGCGAACACGCTCGATGCCGCCGCGATCGAGCGGCTGACCGCGGCGCTGGCGGCGATTTGCCGCGTCCAAATTTTGGGGCCGTGCGCGTCATTGAGCCTGCTCGGCCACAACATACGCGGCATTCTGCACGAGCTCGGCGCCGCGTTCGAGCTGTTCCAGGATCAGAAAATTTACTTAGTCACCCAAGCGGCGAACGACCTGAACTTCACCTTCGTCATCGATGAGTCGCAGGGCGACCGGCTCGTGCAGCAGCTGCACGAGCGTCTGATTCAAAGCATCGGTTCCGACACGGTGATGGGACCGACTTGGCAGGAGTTGTTCGCCGCACCGGCATCGGCGGTTGCCGTGATCAGCGAATGGTGGCAAGAGCCGGACAAGCGCCGCGAATTGCTCAGCATCGCCGCTCGCGAAGCGGCCGCCTACGTGTACGACGCCGCGAGCCTCGATGCGGCGATCGCCTCGCTCGCGCGCGTGCCGTCGGTGGATCGGTGGGCCTATGCGATGAAGGCCAATTGGCATCCGCAGATCCTGCGGCGGCTGCATGCGGGCGGCCTGATGCTCGAGTGCGTTTCGGCCGGCGAGATCCGGCAGGCGTTCGCCGCGGTGCCGGCGCTGCGGCCGGCCGAGGTGATCTTCACGCCGAATTTCGCGCCGCGGACGGAATATGAATTCGGCTTTGCGCAAGGCGTGCGGGTCACGCTCGACAATCTCTATCCGCTGCAGATGTGGCCGCAGGTGTTCAAGGGACGCGAAATCTTCGTGCGCATCGATCCGGGATTCGGGCGCGGCCACCACCAGCACGTGCGCACCGCCGGCATGTACTCCAAATTCGGGATTCCAGTGTCCGAGATCGACGAGTTGCTGCAGCTGACACAGGGCGGCGCAGTGCGCGTCGCGGGTCTGCACGCGCACTCGGGCAGCGGCATCTTCGCGGTCGACAACTGGACGGAAACCGGATTGCTGCTGGCCGATCTCGCCGCGCGCTTCCCCGCGGCCGCGATCGTCGATCTCGGCGGCGGCATCGGCGTGCCGGACCGGTTCGGCCATGCCAGCGTCGATCTCGCCGCGCTCGAGCGCGGCGTCGCCGCGCTCAAACAGCGCTTTCCGAACACCCAATTCTGGATGGAGCCGGGGCGTTTCTTGGTCGCCAAGGCGGGTGTGCTCGTCGCGCAGGTGACGCAGCTGAAGGGCAAGGGCGACGTGCGCTACGTCGGCATCGCGACCGGCATGAATTCCCTGATCCGGCCGGCCCTGTACGCCGCGCATCATGAAGTGGTGAATTTGACGCGCTGGGGGCAACCGGCGACCCAGATGGTCACGGTCGTCGGTCCGATCTGCGAATCCGCCGACCAATTGGCGGTGGACCGCTGGCTGCCGCCGACGGTCGAGGGTGACGTGCTGCTGTTCGCCACGTGCGGCGCGTACGGCTATGCGATGGCGTCGAATTACAATTTACGCGCACCGGCGCGTGAATTCATTATTGAACGGTGAGGCGCACGATGGACCGGATCGGCATCATCGGTTGGCGCGGCATGGTCGGCTCGGTGCTGATCGCGCGCATGCGCGAGGAACGCGACTTCGATCTGGTCGAGCCGACGTTCTTCAGTACCTCGCAAGCCGGCCGCGCGGCGCCGGCGATCGGCCGCACAGCAGCTCCGGTGCTGGACGCTCATGATATCGAAGCCCTGGCGAAGCTGCCGATCCTGTTGAGCGCGCAGGGCGGCGGGTACACGCAAGCCGTGCATCCGCGCCTGCGCGCCGCCGGCTGGGACGGATATTGGATCGATGCCGCATCCAGCTTGCGCATGAATCCGAACGCGGTCATCGCGCTCGACCCAGTGAATTTGCCGGTCATGCAACAGGCGCTGCGCCAAGGCGTCAAGGACTTCATCGGCGGCAACTGCACCGTCTCGCTGCTGTTGATGGCCGTCGGCGGCCTGATGCGCGCCGGCCTGGTCGAATGGATCACGGCGATGACGTACCAATCGGCGTCCGGCGCCGGCGCGCAGCACATGCGCGAATTGATCGAGCAAATGGGCGCCGTGCACCGGGGCGCGCTGCCGGCGCTGCTCGATCCGGCCGCGAACATCCTCGACGTCGATCGGGCGGTCGGCGCGGTGCTCGCCGCCGAGCAGTTCCCGCGTACCGCGTTCGGGACGGCGCTCGCCGCGAACCTGATCCCCTGGATCGACCAGGATTTGGGCAACGGCCAAAGCCGCGAGGAATGGAAAGCCGGGGTCGAGGCCAACAAGATACTCGGCACCGAGGCGCACCCCGTGCCGGTCGAAGGCATCTGCGTGCGCGTGGGCGCGATGCGCTGTCACAGCCAGGCCCTGACGATCAAGCTCAAGGAGGATCTGCCGATCGACGCGATCGAACGGCTGATCGCCGGCGCCAATGCCTGGGTCAAGATCGTGCCGAACGAGCGCGAGGCGAGCATTCGTGAACTCTCGCCGGCGGCGGTCAGCGGCCGGCTGCACGTGCCGATCGGCCGCTTGCGCAAACTGCCGATCGGCCCCGGCTACCTGTCCGCATTCACGGTCGGCGATCAGTTGTTGTGGGGTGCGGCCGAACCGCTGCGCAGAACGCTGCGATTTCTAATCGGCAAGCTCGCCGGCTAATGGCCGGCGCGCGCGTCCGCGTGCGTGATCAGCTCGATCGGCACCGGCTCGACCCGCCAAATTTCCGCGCAATACTCGCGCACCGTTCGGTCCGAGGAGAACTTGCCGGAGCGTGCGGTATTCAGGATCGACATCCGCGTCCAGCGCTCGCCGTCGCGGAATGCCGCGGACACCCGGCTCTGGCAGTCGACGTAGCTGTCGAAATCGGCGAGCAGCAGATACGGATCGTCGTACAGCAAGCCGTCGATCAGCGGTTTGAACTGATCGACGTCGCCGCGCGAGAAGAAGCCGCTGCGGATCAGATCGAGCACGTCCCGCAACCGCGGAATTTGCTGATAGTAATCGATCGGCCGGTAGCCGCCGGTCTTTAATTCGTGGACTTCGGCGGCGTTGAGACCGAACAGGAAGAAATTTTCGGCGCCGACTTCCTTGCGAATTTCGATGTTGGCGCCGTCCAAGGTGCCGATCGTCAAGGCGCCGTTCATGCAGAACTTCATGTTGCCGGTGCCGGAGGCCTCCTTGCCGGCGGTCGAGATCTGCTCCGACAGATCGGCGGCCGGATACACGCGCTGCCCGTTGGTCACGTTGAAATTCGGCAGGAACACCACCTTGAGCCGGCCGCCGACGTCCGGGTCGCGGTTGACGACGTCGCCGACGGCCGTAATCAACTTGATGATCAGCTTCGCCAAGCGGTAGCCGGGCGCCGCCTTGCCGCCGAAGATGAACGTCCGCGGCTGCACGTCCGCCGCCGGGTTCGACTTGATCGCGTGATACAGCGAGACGATGTGCAGCACCTGCAAGTGCTGGCGCTTGTACTCGTGAATGCGCTTGACCAGCACGTCGAACAACGTGTCCGGATCGATCGCGATGCCGGTCTCCTGCAGCGCGAGAGCCGCCAGAGCACGCTTGTTCTGAAGCTTGATCGCGCGCCAGCTGGCCCGAAAATCCGCATCGTCGGCGTAGCGTTCCAACGCTTTGAGCTGCGCCAAATCCGTGATCCACGCCGCGCCGATGTGCCCGGTGATCAGTTGCGCGAGACGCGGATTGCTGAGCGCCATCCAGCGCCGCGGCGTCACGCCGTTGGTCTTGTTGGTGAACTTGTGCGGCCAAAGCTCGTAAAAGTCCTTCAGCAGGTCCGTCCTCAGCAGTTCGGAGTGCAGTTCGGCGACGCCGTTGATCGCGTGGCTGCCGACGCAGGCGAGATGCGACATGCGCACGTACCGCTCGCCGCTCTCGTCGATCAACGATAGGCGCTGGATCCGGCCTTCGTCGCCCAAGAAGCGGATGCGCACTTCGTCGAGAAAACGCCCGTTGATCTCGTAGATGATTTCCAGATGCCTCGGCAGCACCTTGCCGAATACCCCCAGCGGCCAGCGCTCCAGGGCTTCGGGCAGCAGCGTGTGATTCGTGTACGCGAACGTCCGGCAGGTCACGTACCACGCATCCTCCCACGCGAGCCGATGCTCGTCGAGCAGCAGGCGCATCAGTTCGACAATCGCGATCGACGGATGCGTATCGTTCAACTGCACGGCGAATTTCTCGTGAAACTGACCGACCGAGAGTTTCTGCGTGCGCAGGATCCGCAGCATGTCCTGCAGCGAGCAGGACACGAAGAAATATTGCTGCTCGAGCCGCAGCTCCTTGCCGCGCAGCTGCTCATCGTTCGGATAGAGCACCTTGCTCAAATTCTCGGAGGCGATTTTTTGATTGACGGCACCGTAATAATCGCCGCTGTTGAAGATTGCGAAATCGAAGGATTCCGGCGCTTCGGCGCGCCACAGCCGCAGGGTGTTCGCGGTGTTGGTCCGATAGCCCAAGATCGGCGTATCGTAGGGTACGCCGGCGACGATCTTCTGCGGCACCCAGCGCACCCGCAGGCAGTTTTGAGCGTCGTGGTATTGCTCGGTCGTGCCGCCGAGCTTGACCTTTACGGCCCACTCCGGTCGGATGATCTCCCAGGGGTTGCCGTTGCGCAGCCATTTATCGGTTTTCTCGACCTGCCAGCCGTCGACGATCTGCTGATGGAAAATGCCGAATTCATAGCGGATGCCGTAGCCCACCGAGGGCACTTCGAGCGTCGCCAGCGAGTCGATGAAGCACGCCGCGAGCCGCCCGAGCCCGCCGTTGCCGAGGCCGGGCTCCTCTTCCTGGCGCTGCAATTCGTCGAGGTCCAAGCCGAGCTCGCTCATGCTTTGAGCGACGCGATCGACGATGCCCAGATTCAGCAAATTGTTGCCGAGATGCGGACCCATGAGGAACTCGGCCGACAGGTAACAGACCGTGCGCGAAGCGCGCTGCGTGTACGTGGCGGCCGTGCTGATCCAGCGCTGCAGCATGCGCTCGCGCACCGCGTAGGCAAGCGCCATGTAATAGTCGTTCTTGGTGGCGAGCGCCGGGAACTTGCCCTGCATGTAGAACAGATCGTCGAGGAACGCGTGCTTCAACGCGTCCTTGCCGAGCGCGGCGCTGTCGTCCGCGGTCGGCAGCGCCTTGGCGAGAGGCATCTGCGGATCAGAGTTCATCGTGCCACTCGAAGCCGTCGCGGCCGATCAGCGCGCTCGAGGCCGCGGGACCCCAACTGCCGGCGATATAGCTCTTTGCAGGCTCGTCGAATTGCCTCCAGCCGGCGATGATCGGATCGATCCAGCGCCAGGCGGCGTCGAGCTCGTCGCGGCGCATGAACAGCGTGAGATTGCCCTTGACGGTGTCCATCAGCAGTCTCTCATACGCGTCGAGGCTGCGCGTCTTGAAGGTCTCGCCGAGATCGAGCGCCAGTTTGACCGGCTTCAAACGCATGCCTTCCCCGGGGCTTTTCGCCAGTATCGTCAGCGTGATGCACTCGTCCGGCTGCAGGCGTATGACCAGTTGATTGGCGCCTTCCGTCGCCGCCGGCCGTTCGAATATCGGATGCGGCACGTCGTCGAACGTGACGACGAGTTCGGTCAGGTGGTTCTGCAGGCGTTTGCCGGTGCGCAGGTAAAAGGGCACCCCGGCCCAACGCCAGGTGTCTATTTCCACCTTCAGCGCGACGAACGTCTCGGTCGTGCTCTCCGGCGCGATATCCGCCTCCTGCAGATAGCCGGCGACCGGCGCGCCGCCGACGACGCCCGCCTTGTATTGGCCGCGGACGGTCTTGATCAGCACGTCTCGGTCCCGCAGCGGGCGCATAGCCTTCAATACCTTGAGTTTCTCGTCGCGCACCGAATCCGCGTCGCTGCTCGCGGGCGGCTCCATCGCCATGATGCACAGCAATTGCAGCAGATGATTCTGCACCATGTCGCGCAGCGCGCCGGTTGCATCGTAGAAATGGCCGCGCCGTTCGACGCCGAGTTCCTCGGCCACCGTGATCTGCACGTGTTTGATCAGGCCGCGGCGCCACAATGGTTCGAACAACGCGTTGCCGAAGCGCAAGGCCATCAGATTTTGCACCGCCTCCTTGCCGAGGTAGTGATCGATCCGGTAGATCTGCCGTTCGGAAAAAATCTGGCCCACATGGTGATTGATCAGTTCGGCCGAGGCGACGTCGTTGCCGAGCGGCTTTTCCAGAACCACGCGCGAGTGCGGCGTGACCAGGCCGGCTTTGGCCAGGTTGCCGGTGATCGGCGCGAACAGGTTCGAGGCGGTCGAGTAGAAGAACACGCGTATGATCGCGTCGCGGCCGCCGAACAGCGCTGCGAGCGCCGCGAAATCCGGCGCCTCGACGGCGTCTACTTTGACGTAGTCCAGCAGTTGCGCGAACTGGGACCAGCGGCCCGCATCGAATTCGGTTCCCAAGTATTCGCGGCAGGCGCTCTGCGCTTGGGCGAGATAGTCGGCGCGGGACAAGGGCGAGCGCGCGACGCCGTAGATGCGGGACTCGGCGCTGACTTGCCCGGCCGCGTGGCGCCGATACAGCGCGGGCAGCAATTTTCGCGTGACCAGATCGCCGGTGCCACCGAACAGCAGCATGTCGAAAGTCGGAAGTATGGTCACCTGGACTGGTTCCTGGTTGCAAGGGCCGAGAGGTTAGCATCCGGCGGCGCCTTCTGGTAAGCCTCGCCGCTGTGTCACAATGACTCATGCCGGTGAAAAAAATTGCAGTCGATCCGCGCGCGCGTGCTGCGCTTGCCCGTGAACGTACGGCGGCCGCCCGTGTGCGCAATCGCGGCGCCCGTGCGGATGGGTTGCGGCGCTTCGCCGCGCAGCTCACGCGCAACTCTTGAGCACATCGTTCAAAATATTCATCGATGTCGCCGGCTGGACCGCGGCCTGCGCAATCCTCGGGGCGTACGCGTTGTTGTCGACCGGCAAGGTCCAGGCGCGCTCGCCGCTCTACCAGTGGATGAACATCGTCGGCGCCGCCGGCTTCATCATCAACAGCGGCTGGAATCACGCGGTTCCATCGGCGGCGCTCAACGTCGTCTGGCTCGGCATCGCCCTGTACGCGCTGCGGCGCAATCGCCGTATGCGCAGCCGCTAGGATCCCGCAGCGGACTGTGCGTGCCGCGTTTCGAGTTCACTGACCAC
>JAYTQR010000064.1:0-13283 GCA_043746615.1 Gammaproteobacteria bacterium
CGGACAGATATCGCTTCGCTGTAGGGCTAGGTGCATGTCTGGTGTCCGGCCGCACGAGTCTGTTGCCGCCGACGCAAACACCGGAGGTATTGCGGCATCTGCGCGCCTTTGCGCGCGATGCGGTCTGTTTGACCGACACGGCTGCACCGGACATTGGTTTGCCGGTCGTCCGATTTCCGAGCTCGGCCTCACCACTCGACCATCCATGGCGTGTGCCGATGATCCCGCGCGATCAGCGGGCGGCGTTCGTGTTCACGTCCGGATCGACCGGCACGCCGGTGCCGCATGCGAAGGCATGGGGCGGTCTCACCGATTCGGTGCGGGTCGAGGCATGCCGTCTTGGGCTCGGCGGCGCACAACCCTGGGTTGTGCTCGCAACGGTCCCGCCGCAGCACATGTATGGATTCGAGTCGAGCGTCCTGCTGGCGCTGCAGAGCGGCATCGCGTTCGCCGCGGAGCGGCCCTTTTATCCTGCCGACATCGCTCGCGTTCTCGAGGCCATGCCGCGGCCGCGGCTGTTGGTTACCACGCCGGTTCATCTGCGCGCGCTGCTCGCGGCAGACCTCCTGCTGCCTGCGGCGGACCTCGTCGTATCGGCCACGGCACCGCTCGACTCGGTCGTGGCGGCGCAGGTCGAGGCGCGATTCGGCGCCCCGGTACTCGAGATCTACGGCTCGACGGAAACCGGACAAATCGCCTCGCGGCGCACGGTCGATTGCCGCGAGTGGCAACTCTGGCCAGGCGTAGAGATGAATGCGAGGGACGGCCGCAACTGGGTACAGGGCGGTCACGTCGTGACGGCGACGCCGATGGCGGACATGCTGGAGGCGAGGCCCAACGGCCGTTTCGTGCTGAACGGGCGGACGGCGGATCTGGTCAACATTGCCGGCAAGCGCAGTTCCCTCGCCTATCTGAACCATCAGCTCAACGCGATACCGGGCGTGGTCGACGGGGCTTTTTTCGTTCCCGACGAGCCGGCGGATGGATCCGCAACGGGCGTCGGTCGTCTCGGCGCCGTGGTCGTGGCGCCGGGCCTCACTGCCGCAGTCATTACGCGGCAGCTGCGGGAACGCGTGGATCCGGTGTTTATTCCGCGCCCGCTGCTGTTGGTCGACGGCTTGCCGCGCAATTCCACCGGCAAGCTGCCGCAGTCGGCGCTCAAGGCGCTCGCCGCGAGGACCTGAGCGCGGCAGACTCGGCGCTGCGCAATCTGGTGCCCAAAGTCCGATGCCCGTAATCGACATCCTCGTCCCGCACGATCACCCGGCTTTCCCGGGTCATTTCCCCGGTATGCCGATCGTACCCGGCGTGGTGCTGCTCGACGAGACGCTGTGGGCGATTGCGGCTGCGACGGGTGTGTCGCTAGCGCAATGTACGATCGCGTCGATCAAGTTCAAAAGCGTCGTGCGGCAGGGTCAACCGGTGACGCTCCGATTCGAGCCGACGGCGGAGTGTGGATTCCGGTTCGAGTTACGCTCGCTCGATCGGCCCGTGGCGAGCGGCGCCATCAGCGTCACGGTGCCCCGTGGAGCCGTCGATGGCGGCTGAGCGCGCGAGCTCCGGCAGCCGCGTCGCCGGTACCGGGGGCCGCACCGCCAGCCTGCGTGCGCAATGGGTGATGCAGCGCGAGCGCGGCTCGGTGGCGCTGTTGCGGCTCATGACGGCGCTATCACTGCGACTCGGCCGCCCCGCCGGCCGCTGCGTGCTCCACGGCATCGCCGTCTATTTCTTTTTGTTCGCGCCGGCCGCACGGAGCGCCTCGCGGCAATACTTGCGCCGCGCTCTCGGTCGGGAGCCGACCGCGTATCAGCGGTACCGTCAGATTTTCAGCTTCGCCGCGACGATTCACGACCGCATCTACCTGATCAATGACCGGCACCACCTGTTCGACATCACGCTGCACGGCGAAGACGTCGTCAAGGCGTACCTCGATCGGGGCGAGGGTGCATTTCTGATGGGTGCGCACCTGGGCAGTTTCGAGTTGATGCGCGCGTTAGGCAGACGGCAACCGGGGCTCAGGGTGTCGATGGCGATGTACGAGGGCAACGCCCGGAAGATCAATACCGTGTTGGCCGCGGTCAATCCGCGTCTCACGCTCGACATCATTTCGCTCGGCACAATAGACTCCATGTTGCAGATCCGCGCCCGCCTCGATGCCGGCGGCTTCGTCGGCGTGCTCGGCGACCGAACGCTCGGCGACGAACCATTTGAACGCGTGCAGTTCCTCGGCGTCCCGGCGTGCTTTCCCACCGGCGCGATGCGGGCCGCTGCGGTGCTGCAGCGGCCGGTCATTTTCATGGTCGGGCTGTATCGCGGCGGCAATCATTATCACGCCGTATTTGAGCCGCTGGCGGACTTTTCGACGACGGCGCCCAGCGGCCGCGATGCGGCGGTCCGGGCAGCCACGCGGCGATACGCGGCCATACTGGAACGTCACTGCGCCGCCGATCCATACAACTGGTTCAATTTTTTCGACTTCTGGCGAGAGCCGGATTGCCCGGACGGGCATCGGCGGGTCCGGAGCGGTCAATGAGGATCGGCGCGTCAATCGGTGCGGCGGGACCGCGCGCCGCGTTGGCAGCGAGCCTGCTGGTATTCGCGGCCCTTCCTGGCTTGACGCTCGGCAGCGGCGCGCCCGACGCGCAGCTCACGGCACTGATGCAGCGCTTGGCGCATCGTCAACACGACCACGTCGCATTCGTCGAGCGGCAATACCTGGCCGTGCTCGATCAGCCGCTGGTGTCATCCGGCGAACTCATTTATGACGCGCCCGACCGTCTCGAGAGACGCACATTGCTGCCGAAGCCGGAGCGTCTCGTCCTTCGCAACGGTACGGTGACGATCATGCGCGGCGGACGGAAGTACAGGTTCGCGCTGCGGGACTATCCGCAAGTCGCGCCGTTTGTCGACAGCATCCGGGCGACGCTGGCAGGAGACTTGCCGGCATTGCAGCAGGACTACGCCGTCCACTTCACCGTCGCCGCGGGCGCATGGACGCTGATTCTGGTGCCTCGCGGCGCCAAATTGGACGCGGTGCTCAAGCGTATCCGCATCGGCGGCTCGGGTACGTCGATTCGGACGGTTGAGATCTTGCGCGCCGACGGCGATCGGTCCGTCATGACGATCAGTCCGCTGCCGGCAGGCTGATGCGCCGGTCCGGCGTTGCCATCGCCATCTGGTTGCTGCTGGCGGCGCTGGCGGCGCTGGTGGTCGCGCGGGCCCACTACACCGGGGACCTGTCGGCGTTTCTGCCGAAGGCGCCCTCGCCCGCCCAGCAGTTACTCGTCGACGAATTGCGCGAAGGACCGGCGTCGCGCTTGATTCTGCTCGCAATCGACGGCGCGGACGCGCCGACGCGCGCGCGCCTGTCGCGGGCGTTGGCCGCCCGCCTGAGATCCGACGGCACCTTCCGCGCCGTCACGAACGGCGCAGCGGCGACCAGCGAGCGTGATCGTGAGTTCATATTCGCGCACCGCTACCTGTTGAGCGCAAGCGTTAATCCGCAGCGGTTCACGGTAGTCGGGCTCCGTGCGGCGATACGCAACAGCATCGATCTGCTGGCATCACCGCTGGGCTTGCTGGCCCAGGACCTGTTCGTTCGCGATCCGACCGGAGAGACTCTGCAGGTGCTGGCCGAATTGAATCGCACGGCGCAGCCGCAATCAGAGGATGGCGTATGGGTGTCCCGCAATCGGCAGCGAGCGCTGTTAGTCGCTGCAACCCGGGCGTCGGGCTCCGACACGGACGGTCAGGCTCGCGCCATCGAGGCGATCGAGCGGGCGTTTGCCGCAGCCGAGCGCACGGTGATGGGCGCCCATTCCGCAACTGCACAGCTGACGCTGAGCGGCCCGGGCGTCTTTGCGGTGCGGGCGCGCGCGACCATCGAGCACGAGGCGATTCGGCTCGCCGTATTAGGGTCGTTGTTGGTCGCGACGTTGCTGTTCGCAGTGTACCGCTCGCTGCCGGCGCTGTTGCTCGGACTCCTGCCGGTCGCTACCGGCGCGCTGGTCGGCGTCGCTGCGGTTGCGCTCGCCTTCGGCGTCGTTTACGGCGTGACGCTCGGCTTCGGCGCCACGCTGATCGGTGAATCCGTCGATTACTCCGTGTACCTGTTCATCCAAGCGCGGCACGAACCGGGGTCGTCCGGCGCGCCCGCGATCGGCATGAGGACTCTTTGGCGAACCATACGCTTAGGGGTGCTGACATCCGTTTGCGGCTTCGCCTCGCTCCTGCCCTCTGGATTTCCAGGGCTCGCGCAGTTGGGCGTGTATTCCATCGCCGGCCTCGTCGCCGCCGCGCTCGTCACACGCTTCGTGCTGCCGGATTTGTTGCCGCGTGATCTCGCGCTGCGAACTGCCGTGCCGATTGGCCGTCGGTTCGCGCGCTGCATTGCGCCGCTCAGGCAGGCGCGGCTGCTGCTGTGGGTCATTGCGATCATCGCCGGTTTGACCGTTTACACCGCGCGTGACCGGCTTTGGAACCGGGATCTGACCGCACTGAGTCCGGTTTCGGCTGCCGACCAAGCGCTCGATGCCAGCCTGCGCGCCGATCTCGGCGCCCCCGACGTAAGCACATTGATCGTGCTCTCGGCGGCCGATGCCGACGCGGCATTGCGGTCCGCTGAGTCCGCCGCAGTGACCCTCGAGCCGCTGATGGCGGACGGTGCGATCGGCGGCTTCGAAACGCCGAGCCGTTATCTGCCGAGCCTCGCGACACAGGCGTTCCGGCGCGCGAGCCTGCCTCCCGGCAACGAGTTGCGGCAGCGGCTGGCTGCAGCGGTGGCGCGGCTGCCGGTGCAGGCGGACCGTTTGCAGCCGTTCATCGCCGACGTCGCGGCTGCGCGCCGCGGCCCGCTGCTCCGCCGGCCGGACCTCGAGGGTACGTCGTTGGCGGCTGGCGTAGACGCACTGCTGTTCCAGCGCGGCGGTCTGTGGACTGCCCTGCTGCCGCTGCGGGCGCCCATCGGCGGGCCCCACGCCGGATCGATCGACGTCGTGCGCGTGCGGCACGCGCTCGCCGCGGTGGCAATTCCCGGCGTCACTGTCGTCGTCCTCGACCTCAAGCGCGCTTCGGACGCGCTCTATGCGACGTATCTGTTCGAGGCGGTACGATTATCGATCGGCGGCCTGTGCGCGATACTCGTGGTACTGCTGATCGCTTTGCGATCGGTGCAGCGGGTCGCTCGCGTGATGGCGCCATTGATGCTTGCGGTATTGATGGTCATGGCGGGGTTGGCAATCGGCCATCATCCGATGACGATTCTGCACCTGATCGGCATGCTGCTGATTGTCGCCATCGGCTCGAACTACGCGCTGTTCTTCGACCGCGAGTCGGCCAATGTGGATGCGCACGACGCGGCGCGCATGCTCGCATCCCTTTTGGTCGCTAATTGCACGGCAGTCATCGGCTTCGGCGTCTTGTCGTTGTCGACGGTACCGGTATTGGCGGCACTCGGTGCTACGGTTGCGCCCGGCGTGCTGCTGGCGCTGCTGCTGTCCGCGGTTTTGGCGAAGGATTTGCCAGCCGCCGCCGGACGCAGCTAGGCCGTGCGCAAGATCTGCGTCACTGCGACGCCGGACGTGGTCGCCCCGACACGAATTGCCCTCCTTCCGGGCGCTTACCAGCAGCCGGAAGATTTCATCCGCGAGGGGTTCCCGGATGCCGTGCGTGCGCGTGGACTCGCCATCGACCTGGAGTTCGTCGGTCCCGAATTTCAGCACGTCCTGGATCGGGCCGTTGTGGATTACCTCCATGCGCAGGTGATCGTTCCGGCGCGCACGGCCGGTTGCCGCGCACTGTGGCTCGGCGGAGTGTCACTGGGTGGCTTCATTGCGCTGCTATATGCCGAGCGGCGGCCGCACGATCTGGACGGCGTGTGCCTGTTCGCTCCCTATCTTGGCAACCGGATGGTAACCGCGGAGATAGCGCGCGCCGGCGGGGTCTTCAACTGGAATCCGCCGCACGACGACGGCGACGAGGAGCGGCAAATCTGGCGTTTCATTCGCCGACCTGCGCCGCCTGCCCTACGTGTGCATTTGGGCATTGCCCGGCAGGATCGCTTCGGTCACGGGCAAAGGTTGTTTGCCGATGCGCTCGCGCCCGAGGCCGTCGACTACGTCGACGGCGGCCATAATTGGACCGCGTGGCGGCTACTGTGGGCGTTGTTCCTCGATCGGTTCGCTACCAGCGGTGCCGTTCCAGGCGCGGCCACCTCGCCCATAGGGTAGCCTTGCCACATGACCCAGCCGTTCCCGTCCGTTCCCACCGAGCGCCGCTGGCGCCCGACGCCGCTCGTCGGGGCGTCGCTTGCGGGCCATGCGGCGGCGCTCGGCGTCGTGGCGCTACGCCCGGCGGTCTGGCCGTGGGCGGTAGGTGGAATCCTCGCCGATCATGCGGTGTTGACGCTGAGCGGTTTGTGGCCTCGTAGTTCTCTGCTTGGCGCCAACTGGACGCACTTGCCGGCGCACGCCGCGGCACGAGGGGAAGTAGCGGTGACGATCGATGACGGCCCCGATCCCGAGGTGACGCCGCGGGTACTCGAAATTCTCGGACAGCATCGTGCCGTCGCAACTTTTTTCTGCGTCGGCGAGCGGGTGGCCGCCCATCCGGAACTCGCGGCCGCAATCGTTCGCGCCGGCCACGCGATCGAGAACCACAGCCAGCGGCATCTGCATCGGTTCGCGACGCTCGGACCGCGCGCGATGGCGCGCGAGATCATCGCCGCGCAGCGCGTGATCGCGGCCGTCACCGGCGAAGCGCCGCGGTTTTTCCGTGCACCGGCGGGTTTGCGTAATCCGTTCCTGGACCCGATCTTGAGCGGACTTGGCCTGCGGCTCGCAACGTGGACACGACGCGGTTTCGATACGGTCGCGATGCGGACGGACGTGGTTTTAGCGCGGCTTCTGCGGCGGCTCGGCGCCGGCGACATCGTCATGTTGCACGACGGGCACGCGGCGCGGACCCGCACGGGCCGTCCCGTGGTGGTCGAGGTACTGCCGCGCTTGCTCGAGGCCATCGCGGCCAGTCGTCTTCGGCCCGTCACGCTGCGGAGTGCGCTCGCATGAGGCCGCCGCGGCCGGGCGCGAACGCGTCCGCGATGCAGCCGCTCGTCGTCAGCCATTACACCGCGACGAGCTGTCTCGGACATGGTCTCGAGCCGCTGACCAGCGCTCTACGGACACTCCGCGGCGGGCTCGCGCCATGCAGCTTCGAGACGGTCGATCTCGACACCTATGTCGGCGCCGTGGGCGGGCTGGATGACGAGCGGTTGCCGGTTGCGCTGCAGGAATTCGACTGCCGCAACAACCGTCTCGCACATCTCGCGCTGCGCCAGGACGATTTCCAGCAGGCCGTGAACGGCGCAATCGCGCGCACGGGCCGCCACCGCTTCGGACTTTTTCTAGGCACCAGTACGTCCGGCATTTTGGAGACCGAGCTCGCGTACCGCCAGCGTGATCCGGCCACGGGCGCGCTGCCGGCGACGTTCACCTACCATTCAACGCACAGCGCCTTTTCCGTCGCTGCCTTTTTGCGACGCCTGCTCGCGGTCGACGGACCGACCGTAGTGGTATCCACCGCATGCTCCTCGAGCGCAAAAGCCTTCGGCAGCGCGCAGCGGATGATCGCGGCCGGCTTTATCGATGCGGCGCTCGTCGGCGGGGTCGATACGCTGTGCCTGACCACGTTGTACGGATTCCATTCCCTGCAACTGACAGCGCCGGGACCGTGCCGCCCATTTGCGGTCGACCGCGACGGCCTCTCGATCGGCGAAGCAGCCGCGTTTGTCCTGCTCGAGCGCCCCAATGCGCGCACCGCCGCGAGCACGCTGGCGCTGCTCGGGATCGGCGAGTCGAGCGACGCATACCATCTGTCGGCGCCGCATCCTGACGGGCACGGCGCCGGTATCGCGATGGCGGGCGCGCTGGCGGCGGCCGGCATTGCGCCTGGCGAGGTGGACTACGTCAATCTCCACGGTACCGGCACGTCGAGCAACGACCGCGCCGAAGCGCTCGCCGTGCACGCGCTGCTCGGCGCGCAAGTTCCGTGCAGCTCCACCAAGGGCGCAACCGGTCATGCATTGGGCGCCGCCGGCGCGCTCGAAGCGGTCGTTTGCGCCATTGCGCTCGCGCACCGCTTCATTCCCGGCGGCATCAATACCGCGGCGGTCGATCCCGCGTTGGACGTCAATTACGTGACCGAGACGCGATCGGCGCCTCTGGCGCGCGTCCTCAGCAATTCGTTCGGTTTTGGCGGCACGAATTGCAGCTTGGTCTTCGGCCGCGCGGGGTGATGCGGGTCGGGCGATGACAGCGCTATCGGCATACGTGGACGGGATCGCCGTGCTCGGACCGGGTCTGCCCGATTGGCCGGCGACGCGGGCGATTCTGGCCGCAGAGAAATGCTATACCCCCGCCGCGACGATACTGCCGGCGGTCGCCGTGCTGCCGCCGGCGGAGCGCAGGCGGACGGGACGCGCCGTCAGGTTGGCGATCGCCGTCGGCCTCGAGGCGAGCGCGCATGCGGGTATCGACCCGAGGTCGCTGCCGACGGTCTTTGCATCGTCGGGCGGCGATGGGGAGAACTGCCACGAGATCTGCGCGGCGCTCGCTTCGTCCGAACGGTCGATATCGCCGACTCGGTTTCACAACGCAGTGCATAATGCACCGGCCGGCTATTGGAGTATCGCGACGCACGCAATCGCATCCTCGACGGTGCTCTGCGCCTACGACGGCAGCTTCGCTGCTGGACTGCTCGAGGCAGCCGCGCAAGTCGCGATATATCGGCTGCCGGTGCTGCTGATTGCCTACGATACCGGCTATCCGTCGCCGTTGCGGGAGAAGCGGCCCATTCTCGACGCCTTTGGCGTTGCGCTCGTGCTCGCTGCCGAACGCCAAGAGCGCTCGATCGCGCAGCTGCAAGCGAGCCTGTCGGATCGGCCGGCTGACCGCGTTGCAGACCACGAGATGGAGATACTGCGGACGGGCGTACCGGCGGCCCGCGCATTGCCGCTGCTCGAGCGAATTGCGCGGCGCGATAGCGGCACCGCGAATCTGGAATACGTCGGCGCAACCACTCTTCGGCTGGATTTGCTCGTATGCTGCTGAAGGATCGTGCCTGGATTGCGAGCCATGTCCCGCATGCAGGGACCATGTGTCTCCTCGATGAAGTACTCTTCTGGAATGCCGATCGGGTGCGGTGCGCGAGCAGGGCCCACCGGGCGTCGGACAACCCACTGCGGGCGCATGGCAGGCTCGGCGCGGCGTGCGGCATCGAATTTGCGGCGCAGGCCATGGCCGTGCATGCGGCCCTGCTCGCGAGCGCACCGCAGGCTTCGGCCCGCGCCGGTTATCTGGCCGGCCTTCGAGGAGTGAGCATAAATGTGACTCGTCTCGACGATCTCGCCGAAGACCTCGTCGCAACGGCCGAGCGGTTGAGCGGCAATGAGTCGACGGTGCTGTACGGCTTCACACTGTCGGCCGGATCACGAACGCTGATTCGCGGCCGCGCGATCGTCATCCTCGATGCGCTTACCATGAGTCCAAGCCTGACGGCGGATTGCCGATGAATTCGGGCGGCAAGCGCGCGCTCGTTACCGGCGGCAGCGGTGAAATTGGCGCGGCCATTTGCCGCCGGCTGGCCGCGGCCGGACATTTCGTTTACGTTCACGCGCACGAGCACCTCGAATGCGCAATCGGACTCGCGCAACAGATTGCCGCTGCCGGCGCGGCGGCCAAAGCGATCGCTTTCGACGTGACCGACGCGACCGAGACGCGGCGCCAACTCGAGGCGATCCTATGCGACGGTCCGATCCAGATCCTGGTCAACAACGCCGGCGTCTACGAGGACGCGGTATTTGCCGGCATGAGCACGCCGCAGTGGAATCGCGTCATCGACGTCGGCGTCAACGGATTTTTCAATGTCACGCAGCCGCTGATGCTGCCGATGATCCGAACCCGCTGGGGCCGCGTCGTCACGATCTCGTCGGTAACCGCGCTGATCGGCAATCGCGGCCAGGTCAACTACGCCGCCGCGAAGGGCGCCGTGAATGCGGCGACGCGGTCGCTCGCCCGTGAAGTTGCAAGCCGCGGCATCACGGTCAATGCAGTGGCACCGGGCGTCATCGATACGGCGGCGACCAACCGGGCATTCGATGCCGATACGATCGCACGCCTGGTCCCGATGCAGCGCGCCGGCCGCACGGATGAAGTCGCCGGTCTCGTCGGCTTTCTGGCGTCGGACGACGCCGCCTACATCACCGGCCAGATCATTTCGATCGACGGCGGGATCGTCTGACGGCCGCCTTCGGTCAACCGAACTCGGGCGAGCCTGATCGACGCCGTGCACACTTGGCTGGCAGTGCGGCACACGGCGCCGTTCAGATCGGAGCAATGTGTCACAAAACCGGCCTACCGCCATGATTTTCGAGGGGTTTAGCTGTTAAATTAAGTAAAACGGCTATTCGCCGCCTTGGCCGATTCGGTAACTCCGGGCGCGGAAATGCGGGTGAGTGATGTATGGCTTCGGTCTATAACGATTGGCTGGTGGCCCTGTCCATCGTCGTTGCGATACTAGTGTCGTATACGGCGCTGCGCCTGGCTGCCCGCAGCGCCGGCAGTGAAGGTGAGCAGGGACGTATTTGGCATGCCGCCGCCGCCGTCACGCTGGGTGTCGGCATCTGGTTGGTGAATTTCATCGGCATGCTTTCCCTCACGCTGCCGTTTCCGCTTGCCTACGGCCTACCGATGACGCTGGCGTCGTTGGCCATTGCAATACTAACTTGCGGATTTGCGCTCGCGATCACCAGCAGCGGGCGTGCCACGATTTTGCGGCTCGGCGCGAGCGCGGCCGTGCTGGGCACCGGTATGGCAGCCATGCACTACCTGGGAATGGCCGCAATCACCGTCGTACCCAGTATTACCTACGATTATCCGCTCGTCGGCGCATCGCTGCTGATCGCCGTCGGCGGCTCGTTCGCCGCGTTGTGGCTGTTCCAGCAACTGCGCGAGGGAAACTCCGGGCAGCAGCGGCTCGTGCGCATCGGTGCGGCTGCGGTCATGGGCGGCGCCATCAGCGGCATGCACTATACCGGCATGGCCGCGGCGCGGTTCGCGCTGGGATCCTTCTGCCGCGGCGGCGTCAATTTCGACAACGGGTGGCTGGCTGCGACGATCGGCATATTCGCGTTTGCGTTATTGGTCGTCATGCTGGTCACGGCGGTCTACGAGTCGCATCTGCAATCGAGCACGCGCACGCAAGCGCAACGGCTGCAGAGGGCCAATGCGGAACTGCAGCACCAGGCGACCCACGACGCGCTGACCGGCCTCCCCAATCGCGTCTTGTTTCTCGACCGCCTGGGGCAGGAAATCGTGCACGCCGAACGCAATGGCCATGCGTTCGCGGTATTCGTCGTCGATCTCGATCGATTCAAAACGATCAACGATACGCTGGGCCACAGCGCCGGCGATCAGTTGCTCATCGATGTGACGCGGCGATTGTCGGCTACGCTGCGCCGTGTCGACACGGTCGCACGCACCGGCGGCGACGAGTTTCTAATGCTCATCAGCTGCAAACGCGAGCGCTCCGATGCGGCCGCTGTCGCGACGAAGATCGGCGCTGCGCTCGACAAGGCCTTCACGCTGCACTCGGCGGAAATACACACCTCGGCGAGCATCGGCATCAGCATGTATCCAGTGGATGGCACCGATACGGATACACTGGTCGCCCACGCCGACGAAGCCATGTACTGCGCCAAGAAGCGCGGCCGCAACAATTTCCAATTCTTCGATCCGGAAAACAGCGCATTTTCGCATGAACGGTTGGATCTCGAGAACGACCTGCGCCGCGCGCTTTCGCTGCAGCAGCTCGAATTGCACTACCAGCCGAAGTTCGATGTCGCCAGCGGCCGTATGAGCAGCGTCGAAGCGTTGCTGCGCTGGCGCCACCCGACGCGCGGCATGTTGAGCCCGGACGAATTCATTCCGCTCGCCGAAGAAACTGGGCTCATATTCGCGATCGGCGAATGGGTTCTGCGGCAGGCGTCCCGTCAGGCGCGCAGCTGGCAGCGCCAGGGCTTGCCGTTTCTGCGCATTGCGGTCAATGTTTCACCCGTCCATTTCCGGCAGACCAATTTCCTCAAGGCCGTGCAAACGGCGCTCCACGACAACGACCTCGAACCGCAATACCTCGAAATTGAACTGACCGAATCGACGGTGATGGATCACGCGAAGGATGCCGTCGCGATCATCGAGGAGTTGAGCCGCATGGGCGTGGTCGTATCGATCGACGATTTCGGCTCGGGATATACCAGCATGAGCTATCTGCGCCGCTTCCCGATAGACAAACTCAAGATCGACCGCAGTTTCATTTGCGAGCTGACGACGAATGCGGATGCCGAATCGATCGTCAAAGCGATCATCTGTCTCGCCCACAGCCTGCGGCTCAGAGTGGTCGCCGAGGGCGTGGAAACGGCGGCACAACTCGAGCGGCTGCGCGAGCTGGGCTGCGA
Source organism: Gammaproteobacteria bacterium (assembly GCA_043746615.1). GTDB lineage: Bacteria > Pseudomonadota > Gammaproteobacteria > Steroidobacterales > Steroidobacteraceae > Bog-1198. The sequence goes on from JAYTQR010000064.1 coordinate 12,506, forward strand.
TCAATATCAAGGGTTCTATCGAAGTGCAGGCGTGTTGCCCGCCGAAATCGAAAATACGATCTTGTCCTGTCAAGGAAACGCCAGTCCGCGCGATCAAGAGCAGTACCAGAGAACCTACAGTAAGCTGTCGGCATATAAGATCCGCTAGCCTGCGGGCGTTGCGCTGATCGGCGGCCTGGCGAGGAGTATCATCGACGGCGGGGCCGGACTCGTTCATCATCGTCGGGTGACCGTCATGGAAAATCATATCTATAAAGTTCTGGATCGTGTCGCTGCCGCCGCGCGCGTCAAGCGCGGTGATTACCAACGCCTGTATGCGCAATCGATCGAGACGCCGGAGCGATTCTGGGCACAGATCGGCCGCCAGATCGATTGGATTCGCCCGTTCACTCAGGTCAAGGACGCGAGCTTCAGCGAACGCGACTGCCATATCCGCTGGTTCTACGACGGCAAGCTCAACGTGGCGGCCAATTGCTTGGACCGGCACCTGCCGGCTCGCGGCGATAAAACCGCAATCATCTGGGAGGGCGACGATCCGCGGCTCGCCGAGCACATCAGCTACCGGCAACTCTACGAGCGTGTTTGCCAGTGTGCGAATGCCTTGCAGGCCCTCGGCGTAGAAAAAGGCGACCGCGTCACGATTTACCTGCCGATGGTTCCGGAAATCGCCGTCGCGATGCTCGCCTGCGCACGCATCGGCGCCGTGCATTCCGTCGTGTTCGCCGGTTTCTCGGCCGAAGCCTTGGGCGGGCGCATTGCGGATTGCGGTTCCAAGGTC